>LNFH01000203.1 GCA_001464235.1 Rhizobiales bacterium Ga0077556
GGCGCCGCCCACCTGCCGGGGATGGCGGCGGCCCTGACGCCGCTCCCCGTCTTCGGCGTGCCGGTGGAGAGCAAGGCGCTGTCCGGCGTCGATTCGCTCCATTCCATCGTGCAGATGCCGGGCGGAATTCCGGTGGGCACCCTCGCCATCGGCAAGCCGGGCGCGATCAACGCTGCGCTGCTCGCGGCCGCCGTGCTCGCCCTCAACGACCCGGCCCTCGCCGGGCGGCTCGACGCCTACCGTGCGCGCCAGACGGCCGCCATCGCGGAGCGCCCCCGTGACGATCTCTGACCGCTCGGTCGGCCCGGACCAGATCATCGGCATCCTCGGCGGCGGGCAGCTCGGCCGCATGCTGGCGCTCGCCGGCGCGCGGCTCGGCCTGCCCTTCGACGTGGTCCGGCGCATCACCGAGGCCGACTATTCCGACGAGGAGGCGCTGGCGCGCTTCGCCGGCGACGTCGACGTCGTCACCTACGAGTTCGAGAACGTGCCCGCCCGCGCCGCCGACTTCCTGGCGAGCCGCCTTCCGGTGCGGCCGGGACCCATGGCCCTCACGGTCTCGCAGGACCGCGTCCGGGAGAAGACCTTCGCCCGGGAGTGCGGCCTCGCCGTTCCCGACTTCGCGCCCATCGATTCGGTGGACGACCTCGCCCGCGCCCTGGAGACGATCGGCCGCCCCGCCGTTCTGAAGACGCGACGCTTCGGCTATGACGGCAAGGGCCAGGTGGTGATCCGCGCCGGAGACGATCCGGCCCGTGCGATGGCGGCGATCGGCCACCAGCCGGCCATTCTCGAGGCCTTCGTCTCGTTCGAGAAGGAGATTTCCGTCCTCGTCGTGCGCGGCGTCGACGGTGAAATCCGCCACTACGATCCGGTGGAGAACGTCCATCGCGGCGGCATCCTCAGGACGTCGACGGTTCCGGCCTCGATCGACGTGTCGCTCGGCGCGCGCGCCGCGCTCACCGGAACGGTCCTCGCCGAGAAGCTCGACTATGTGGGGGTCCTCGCGGTCGAGCTCTTCGTGACCCGCGACGGCCAGCTGCTGCTCAACGAGATGGCGCCGCGCGTCCACAATTCCGGTCACTGGACGGAAGCCGCCTGCCATTGTTCCCAGTTCGAGAACCACATGCGTGCCGTCGCCGGCCTGCCGCTCGGCTCGACATCGCGCCATTCCGACGCGGTGATGCAGAACCTCATCGGCAACGGCGTCGACAAATGGCGTAGGCTCGCGGCCGAGGACGACAGCGTGCTGCACCTCTACGGCAAGCGTGACCAGCGCGAGGGCCGCAAGATGGGGCATGTCACGCGGCTTTCGCCGCTCAGCCGAGACTGAGCAGGAGCGCGACGCCGCTGACGATCAGGGCGATGGCGAGACCCTCGCGGGGGCTCGTCGCCTGCTTGATGATGGCGCCCGACACGATGCCGGCGAAGAGCACCTCGACGAGGGCGAGGGTGCGCACCTTGGCGACCGTCTCCAGGGCGAAGGCGAGAAACCAGAACTGCGAGGCGAAGGCGCCGAGGAAGCCGGCCGCGACCGAGGGCCGCCAGGCGCGGAAGATCGTCACCAGTCCCGCCCGGTCGGTGATGGCGAGATAGGCGGTGAGCACGGCCGTCTGGATGAACAGGCTCCAGGCGAGGGTGGTGGTGGCGGCGAGCAGGAAGCTCTCCGTGTCGAGGCTGCGGATGGCGCCCCGGAAGCCGACGGAGGCGAGGCCGAACAGCGCCGCCGAGACGATCCCGAGCGCTGCCGGGCGCAGCGACTGCTCGGTGCCGGGCTTCCACGACATCAGCACGATCCCCGACGTGGCGACGAGGATGGCCAACCAGGCCCAGCCGGTCAGGTGGTCGCCGAGCAGCACGACGCCGAAGAGGGCGACCAGGACGGGCTCGGTCTTCGTATAGGCGGTGGTGACGACGAAGGAGCGCTCGCGCATGGCGGCGAGCATCAGCGCGGTGGCGCCGATCTGCGCCAGGGCGCCGGCGAGCGTCCACGCGAGGAACCCGGTGGAGACCGACGGCGCGCGGGCCGGCACGGCCAGATGGACGATTGCGAGGAAGAGCAGCGCGAAGGGAAAGCCGTAGAGAAAGCGCACATGGGTGGCGCCGATCGTGCCGAGGCGCTCGGTGAGGCTGCGCTGCAGGGCGTTGCGCGCGGTCTGGGCGGCGGCCGCGACGACGGTGAAGACGGCCCAGAGCCAGGGCATGACGAGCATCAGAGCACTCCCGATGCCTGCCTATCGGCTCTTCGGGCGCGGCGGGTCAATCGCGGCCGGTGCAGGGCAGCGGTGCCGGCGTCAGCGCAGGCCCGCCTGGCGGATCGCCGCGGTGCAGGACTGGGACAGCTGGCTCTGGTTGCTGCGCAGGCACGCCGAGACCCTGGCCGAATCGGTGCCGGCGCTCGGGCACTTGGCGTCGAGGTCCGGCTTGCAGGCGCGGTAGATGCTCATCCGCTGGGAGAAGGAGAGGTTTTCGGCCTGGGCGAGGGCGGGAAGCGGCGCGAGATTCGCGAGAAGGGCGAGGGCGATGACGGTTCTGCGTGTCATGGCGGCTCCGGCGGTTGGATGTCGAAAGCGTCGCCCCAGCCGAGCCGGCGCGTCAAGCGGTGGGCCTCGCGGTCGCGGCTCGGGACGCTGCGCGAGACCGCACCCGCGGGTGAGCAGAGCGTGAAGGTCGTGCCCGCCTTGTCGGCGCGGGGCGGGCGCAGGATGCGCGACGCGGCCGGGGTGACGGCGATGCCGGGCCGGGCCGCCACGAGATAGGCATAGCGCTCGTCCTCGAAGGGGACGTCGGCGCCCTTGGCGGCCTTGTGGGCACGCAGGCGCGGCAGGCGGGCGGAGAAATGGCACCAGTCGGGCGGCGCGACCGGGCAGGGGGTCTCGCCGGTGCAGGGCGCGGCGATGCGCGCCCCAGCGGCCAGGAGGGCGGCGCGGGCGGCCGCGATGACGGCGAAGCCCGCGGGGGTCCCCGGCTCGACCAGCACGAGCAACTGGCCCGCGGCGGCCCAGAGACTGCGCGCGGCGACCGCGATGTCGGTCGGCTTCAACTCGTTGAGGGCGTAGCTCGCCATCACGAGGTCCGCGGCCGGCAGAGCCTCGGCGCCGAGCTTCGCGGTGCGCCAGTCGGCGGCCGCGACGAGTTCCGGTCCCGACGCCGCAAGATCGCGGCCGAGGTCGATCATGCCGGCATGGGTGTCGCGCAGCGCGGCCCGCTCGAGGCTGTCGAAGACGGTGGCGGCGGCCCAGGTCGCGGTGCCCGGCCCGCAACCGACGTCCAGCACCGAGCGGGGGGCGCAATCGGTGCGGGCCGCCGCCTCAAGCAGGACGGCGGCGCAGGCGGCATAGGTCGCCGGCATGCGCGCCACGGCATAGGCGGCGAGATCGACAGGGGACGGCAGCCGCGAGCCGCGGCCGGCGCGGTAATCCGCCGTCAGGCGGGCGCTGGCGGCGGCGAGCTCGCGTCCGGGAAAGCGGCCGGCGAGCCCGTCGAGGGCAGCCCTCAGCGCCGGCGGCAGGTCGGCGCTCAATCCTGCACCGGCACCGTGTAGTTCAGCCCGAGGCGGCCGCCGTCGGCATAGATGGTCTGGCCGGTGATGTAGCTGGAGGCGTCCGAGGCCAGAAAGACGGCGACCTTGGCGATCTCGTCGGGCTCGCCGAGGCGGCGCAGCGGCGTGCGGGAGAACAGCCGGTGGCGCGCGGCCTTGTCGGTGTTGACGCTCGCCAGCATCTCTGTGGCGATGGAGCCCGGGCCGATGGCGTTGACGCGGATGCCGTATTCGGAGAGGCCGAGCGCCATGACGTTGGTGAGCTGGCCGACGCCGCCCTTGGACACGCAGTAGGGCGTCTGGTTGACGATGGCGAGCCGGGCGTTGACCGAGCTCATGTTGACGATGGCGCCGGGCGTCTTGCCGACCTTGACCTGCTCGACCATGCGGCGGGCGACGGCCTGTCCGACGAGGAACGAGCCCTTGAGGTTCACCCTCAGGACCTTGTCGAAATCGGCCTCGGCGAGGTCGAGGAACTCGGCGCTGTGGACGATGCCGGCATTGTTCACGAGGATGTCGATGTCGCCGCCGAAGGCCTTGCGCGCGCCCTCGACGAGGGCGGCGACGGATGCCGCATCGCCGACATCGGCCTGGACGAAGGCCGTTTTGCCGGTCTTGCCGATCTCGTCGGCCGTCGTCTTGCCGCCCACGGCGTCGATGTCGGAGAGGACGACGCTGGCGCGCTCCTTCACGAAGCGCTCGGCTATCGCCTTGCCGATGCCGCGCGCGGCCCCCGTGACGATGGCAACCTTGCCGTCCAGTGCGCCCATGGTGATCCCCCGATGTCGGTACAGAAGGCGCTTCTAGACCAGAAGCGCAGGCTGCGGGAGGGGGCGCGGAGAAGGGGCGTGCTGCGCTCAGACCTTCTGGAGCGTGCGGTGCGGCCCCTCGGGCAGCGTCACGGCGATGGCGTCGCCGGGCCGGACGGCCCCGCCGGTGATGACGATCCCCATGATCCCGGCCTTGCGCACGAGGTTGCCCTCCGCGTCGCGGTCGAGCGTCGCCTGCATCAGCCCGTCCTGGAACCGGTCCATCTGGATGCAGGGATTGCGCAGTCCGGTGATCTCGATGACCGCATCTCCGATGGAGAGCCGGGCGCCGGTCGGCAGGCCCAAGAGGTCGATGCCGGACGTGGTGATGTTCTCCCCGAGCTCGCCGGGGGCGACGGAAAAGCCCTTCGCCGCCAGTTCGTCGAAGAGTTCGGCGTGGATGAGGTGGACCTGACGCAGGTTGGGAAGCGTCGGGTTGAAGCGGGCGCGGGAGCGGTGCTTCACGGTCACCCCGCAATGGGCATCGCCCGCCACGCCCTCGCCGGCGACGAGGGTGATCTCCGCGACGGAGGCCTTCGAAAACCGGTGCCGGCGGTCGAGGCTGACGGAAATGACCTTGCCCATGGCATGCCTCCACGCGAAAGCGGCCTTGTGCCCCGGCGCCGGCGGCCTGTCACCCCGGGGACAACGGGGCAGGCCCCTGCGGCGGCAGCGATGGACGGGGCGCGCCCGCGGCCCTATTCAGGCCGGATGCCCAGCACCGTTCTCTTCGACCTCGACGGGACCCTCACCGATCCCGCGCCCGGAATCATCGGCTCGTTCCGCAAGGCGCTCGCCGATCTCGGCCATGAGCCGCCGCCCTATGAGACGCTCGGCTGGATCATCGGACCGGCCCTGCGGCTGTCCTTTCCGAAAGTGATGGGGGAGGGGGCGGACGCGGAGGCCGCCGTCGAGCGCTACCGGGTCCACTATCGCGCCGGCGGCATGTACGACCTCACCCTCTATCCCGGCATGATGGACGCCGTCACCGCGATCGGCACGGCGTCGGAGCGCATGTTCGTCTGCACGGCCAAGCCCGAGCCCTATGCGATCCCGATCGTCGAGCGGTTCGGCTACGCGCCGCATTTCCAGCGCGTCTATGGCGCGGCGCTCGACGGCAGCCTCGAATCGCGGAACAGGGCATCGATCCCGCCGATACCGTGATGATCGGCGACCGGATGCACGACATCCACGCGGCGCAGCGGCACGGCATCGCCTCGATCGGCGTCGCCTGGGGCTATGGCGGCGTGGTGGAACTCAGGGAAGCCGGCGCGACGGCGATATGCCAGCGGCCGCAGGACCTGCCGGAGATGGTGGCGGCGCTCCTGGCGTAACCCCGGGAGGGTCGGCCTCCCTTGCACTCGCCGGCCGGATCGTGTAGTGCCCCGGCCATTCCACACGCGGACCCGCGGCTGAGGACGAATGTCCTTTGCCGCTCCGGTGGCGACGGAGCCTCACCCGAGGCCGGCCATAGTCCGCGGAGGCACAACCGGAGAAGACCCATGGCGCTGCCCGATTTCAGCATGCGTCAGCTTTTGGAAGCTGGCTGCCACTTTGGCCATCAGGCCCACCGCTGGAACCCGAAGATGAACCAGTACATCTTCGGCGTCCGCAACAACATCCACATCCTCGATCTCGCCCAGACCGTGCCGATGCTGCATCGTGCGCTCGTCGCCGTGTCCGACACGGTGGCCAAGGGCGGCCGCGTCCTCTTCGTCGGCACCAAGCGCCAGGCCCAGGAGGCGATCGCCGCCGGTGCCAAGCAGTGCGCCCAGTACTACGTGAACTCCCGCTGGCTCGGCGGCACGATGACCAACTGGAAGACCGTGTCGGGCTCGATCTCGCGCCTGCGCAAGCTGGACGAGGCGCTGGCCTCGGGCGGCGCCGGCTACACCAAGAAGGAAGCGCTGACCCTCGCCCGCGAGAAGGACAAGCTGGAGCGCAACCTGGGTGGCATCAAGGACATGGGCGGCGTGCCGGACCTGATGTTCGTGATCGACACCAACAAGGAGGCGATCGCCATCCTCGAGGCCAAGCGCCTCGGCATCCCGGTCGTCGCCATCGTCGACACCAACTGCGATCCGGACGGCATCACCTATCCGATCCCGGGCAATGACGACGCCGGCCGCGCCATCTCGCTCTACTGCGACCTGATCGCCCGCGCCGCCATCGACGGCATCGGCCGCGCCCAGGGTTCGTCGGGCATCGATCTCGGCGCCTCCGAGAAGCCGATGGTCGAGGACCTGCCCGAGGCCGCCGCTCCCGCCGGCGTCGAGCGTCTCGCCGGCCCGCGCGGCCCGGCCGACGAGCTCATCAAGCTCACCGGCGTGTCGCCGGAGATCGAGAAGCAGCTCAACGACCTCGGCATCTTCCACTACTGGCAGATCGCCGGCTTCACCCCGGCCGATGCCGCCAAGATCGGCGACAGCGTCGGCCTGCCGGGCCGCGTCCAGGGCTGGATCGACCAGGCCAAGACGCTGGTCGAGGCCGAGGCCGCCTGATCCAAGCCGCCAGCCGGCGTCATCCGCGCGACACGAAAGCCGTGTTGGGCGGAGATCGGTTCTGAGTTCCGGCCGGCTCGCTTCCGCGGGCCGGCCGTTTCCCTTCCCACAGACTTTCAATTCGAGGACGGACCCATGGCGAACATCACCGCCCAGATGGTCAAGGAACTGCGCGAGATGACCGGCGCAGGCATGATGGACTGCAAGTCCGCGCTGAACGAGACCGGTGGCGACATCGAGGCCGCGGTCGATCTGCTGCGCAAGAAGGGCCTGTCCAAGGCTGCGAAGAAGGCCGGCCGCGTCGCCGCCGAGGGCCTGGTCGGCATCGTCACCGCCGGTCCGAAGGCCGCCGTGGTCGAGGTCAACTCGGAGACCGACTTCGTCGCCCGCAACGAGCAGTTCCAGAACCTGGTCAAGTCGATCGCCGACGTCGCACTGAAGACCGGCAACGAGGTCGACGCGATCCTCGCCGCGCCCGCCGCCTCGGGCGGCACCGTCGCCGACGCCATCGCCTCGGCGGTCGCCACGATCGGCGAGAACATGACTCTGCGCCGCGCCTCCGTGCTGTCCGTGTCGGACGGTGTCGTCGGCAGCTACATCCACAACGCCGTCGAGCCGGGCCTCGGCAAGATCGGCGTGCTGGTGGCGCTCGAGTCGACCGGTTCCAAGGACGAGCTGGCCGCCCTCGGCCGCATGGTCGCGATGCACGTCGCCGCCGCCAACCCGCTGGCGCTGGACGCCGAGGGTCTCGACCCGGCCGTCGTTGCCCGCGAAAAGGCCATCCTCGCCGAGAAGAACGCCGGCAAGCCGGAGAACGTCATCGCCAAGATCGTCGAGTCGGGCATCAAGACCTATGCCAAGGAGGTCTGCCTCCTCGAGCAGATCTACATTCATGACGGCGGCAAGACGGTGGCCCAGGCGCTGAAGGAAGCCGAGAGCAAGGTCGGCGCGCCGATCAAGCTGAAGGCCTTCACCCGCTTCGCCCTCGGCGAGGGCATCGAGAAGGCCGAGAGCGACTTCGCCGCCGAGGTCGCGGCGCAGGCCGGCCTCAAGAGCTGACGCCAGACATCATCCAGGATTTTGAGGAAGGGGCGGATTTTCCGCCCCTTTTTCTTTGGCGCCGCGTCAGGCGGCCAGCGCCTCCTCCACGTCGCGCAGGCGATCCTTGCCGAAATACATCTCGCGTCCGATGAAGAAGGTCGGCACCCCGAAGGCGCCCCGGCCGACGGACGCCTCGGTGTTGGCGATGAGCCCGGCCTTGACGTCCGGCGCCTGGGCCGCCTCCAACAGGGCCGCGCCGTCGAGACCGGAGGCGTCCATGGCGGTCCTGAAGACGGCCGGGTCGTCCATCTTCTTGGGCTCGACCCACATGTGGTGGAACGCCGCCTCGACATAGGGGCCGAGGCGCCCCTCCTTGTCCATGGCCACCGCCCCGCGCATCAGCATCAGCGTGTTGACCGGAAAGAACGGGTTCATCTGGAAGTCGGTCAGCCCGTGCCGGGCGATGAAGCGCGCCGTCTCGAGACGCTCGTAGGCCAGCTTGTTGCGAATGCCGGCGAAGGCCTCGAAGGGCGAGCGGTTGTGCGTCGCCTTGAAGATGCCGCCGAGCAACACGGGCACGTAGCGCAGGGTCGCGCCGGTCCGCTCGGCGATGCCGGGCAGCACCTTGTGGACGAAATAGGCATTGGGACTGCCGACGTCGAAGTGAAATTCGACCAGCCTGGGTCCGTTCAGCGGCATGGGCGCCTCGTCGTCGGCATCTGCGTCCATCACCATGTCTCCCCGTAGGGACGGATGTCGAGTTCGTGTGTCCACGCATCACGCGGCTGGCCGTGGAGCTGCCAGTAGGTCTCGGCGATGGAGGCGGGGTTCATGAGCTCGTCCGGCGCGACGTCGTCCATGCCGGTGCGCTCGCGCCGGAGGTTGCGCACGAAGGGCGTGTTGACGCCAGCGTCGATGACGAGGTGGGCGACGTGGATGTTCTTCGGCCCGAGTTCCCGCGCCATGCTCTGGGCCAGGGCACGCAGGCCGAACTTGGCGCTGGCGAAGGCGGCGAAGCCCTCCCCGCCGCGCAGGCTGGCTGTGGCGCCGGTGAAGAAGATGGAGCCGCGGCCCCGCGGCACCATGAGGCGCGCCGCCTCCCGTCCGGTGAGGAACCCGCCGTAGCAGGCGAGCTCCCAGACCTTGCGGAACACCCGCTCGGTTGTGTCGAGGATGGGAAAGCGGACGTTGCCGCCGACGTTGAAGACGCAGACCTCCAGCGGCGCATGGGCATCGGCCTCGGCGAGGAAGGCGGTGACCTCGTCCTCGCGGCGCGCATCGACGCTGCGGCCGAAGCAGGTCCCGCCGGCCGCGGCGATCTGCTGTTCCAGTGCCGCGAGCCTGTCGCCGTTGCGGCGGCCGGCGAAGACCGCATAGCCGCCGGCGGCGAAGCGGCGGGCGATGGCGGCGCCGATATGGTCTCCGGCACCGACGATGGCGACGGTGGCCTTCGGGTTCGGCATGGGCGAGGCTCCGGTGCTGGCAGGGCGGGCGGGGGGAGCCTATATCGTGTATCAGCACGATGCCAAGGGGCGGGGGTGCGCGGCGTCTCGGCTGTTGCGCCCGGCGGCCATTCCGCTAAACCCGGCGCACCACACATCTCGGACGACGAAGACGAATCGGGGGAACGATATGGCCGGGCCACGCTATGGGCGCGCGCTGGTGAAGGTGTCCGGCGAGGCGCTGGCGGGCGACCAGGAGTTCGGGTTCGACGCGGCGACGATGAAGACCATCGCCGAGGACCTCATCGCCGCTGCCAAGGCCGGCACCGGCATCGCGGTCGTGGTCGGCGGCGGCAACATCTTCCGGGGCCGGCAGATCGCCGGGATCGGCCTCAGCCGGGTCGACGCCGACGCCATCGGGCGGCTCGCGACGGTTATGAACGCCATCGCGCTGGCGGGCCAGATCAACGCTCTCGGCCATCCCGCCGTCGCCCTCTCGGCCGAGCCGGTCCCGGAGGCGCTCGACGTCTACACGGTGCGCCATGCGCTCGCCCATCTCGCAGCGGGCAAGATCGTGGTCCTCGGCGGCGGCATCGGCGTGCCGCTGCTGACCACCGACACCACGGCCACCATGCGCGCCGTGGAGCTCGGCTGCGACGTCGTGCTGAAGGGCACCAACGTCGACGGCATCTATTCGGCCGATCCGAAGCGCGATCCGACCGCCGTGCGTTTCGACCGGCTCACCGCCGACGAGGCGATCGCCCGCGATCTCAAGGTGATGGACACGGCCGCCTTCGCGCTTGCCCGGGAGAACCGTCTTCCGATAATCGTGTTCTGGCGCCGTCGCGTCGGTGCTGGCGGGCGAGGGCCGATGCACCGTGGTCACCGTCTGACCGCGCCAGTGACCTTCCCGCGGATCCCTCCGCGCAATCTCCAAGAGGCGTACCCCATGGCCGCGTCCCCGACCTTCGATCTTGGCGACCTCACGCGTCGCATGCAGAGCTCGATCGCATCCTTCAAACACGAACTGGGCACGCTGCGCACCGGCCGCGCCTCGCCGAACCTCCTGGACCCGATCCAGGTCGAGGCCTATGGCCAGTCGATGCACATCAACCAGGTCGCGACCGTGAGCGTGCCCGAGCCGCGCCTGCTCTCCGTCCAGGTCTGGGACCGCGCCATGGTCGGTCCGGTGGAGAAGGCGATCCGCGAGTCGAGCCTCGGCCTCAATCCGCAGACCGAGGGCCAGGTCATCCGCCTGCGCATTCCCGAACTGACCCAGGACCGCCGCAAGGACATGGTCAAGGTCGCGCACAAATATGCCGAGGGCGCGCGCGTGGCGATCCGCCACATCCGCCGCGACGGGATGGACATCCTGAAGGCCAAGGAGAAGGATCACTCCATGAGCGAGGACGAGAACGTCCGCGCCGCCGATCAGGTTCAGAAAGAAACCGACAAGCACATCGCCGAGATCGACCAGCTGCTCGCGCAGAAGGAAAAAGAGATCATGACGGTCTGAGTGCTGAAACGGACATGACCATGGTGGACCGACAAGGCCTGGCCGCTGAACAGGGTGTCGCCGAGGCGGCGCCCGCAGCGCTGCCGCGTCATGTCGCCATCATCATGGACGGGAACGGCCGCTGGGCGAAGCAGCGCGGCCTGCCGCGCATCGAGGGCCACCGGCGCGGCGTCGACGCCCTGCGTCGCACCCTGCGGGCGGCACGCGAGATCGGGATCGAGACCGTGACGGTCTATTCCTTCTCCTCGGAGAACTGGTCGCGCCCGCCGGCCGAGGTGTCGGCGCTGATGGGCCTGCTCAAGCGCTTCATCCGCAACGACCTCGCCGAACTGCACGAGGCCGGGGTGCGCGTGCGCATCGCCGGCGACCGCGACAGCCTCGAACCCGACATTCGCCTGCTGCTGACGGAAGCCGAGGCGCTGACGAGGGGCAACACCCGCCAGACGCTGATCGTCGCCTTCAACTACGGCTCGCGCCAGGAGATCGCCGCCGCCGCGCGAACGCTGGCGGCCGAGGTCGCAAGGGGCGAGCGCAGTGCGGAGAGCATCACGCCCGAGGCCATCGAGGCGCGGCTCAGCACCGCCGGGATTCCCGATCCGGACCTCGTCATCCGCACCTCCGGCGAGATGCGACTGTCCAATTTCCTCATGTGGCAGTCGGCCTATGCCGAACTCGTCTTCCAGCCGATCCTCTGGCCCGACTACGGACGCGAGGCGCTGATGGAGGCGCTCGTCGAATATGGTCGCCGCGAGCGCCGCTACGGCGGCCTCGGCTCCGTCGGCGCCTGACATGCGGCCCGACGAGCGCCCCGCCGGCGCCTTCTCCGATCCGGACCTGAAGAAGCGAGTCGTCTCCGCGCTGGTGCTCATTCCGGTCGCCATCTTCACCGCCTGGCTCGGCGACTGGCCCTTCGCCATCCTGTGGCTCTGCGGCGCGGCGCTGGTGCTGCGCGAATGGAACCGGCTGGTCCTCCCCGAGGCGCCGCCGGCACTCTATGCCGGCGAACTCGTCGCGCTCACCGCCGCGCTCGGCCTCGAACGCTATTTCCTCAATCCCGGTTTCGCCATGGTGGCCCTCGGCGCCGGCGCCGGCGTCGCCCTGGCGCTCAGCCCGCAGGGGCGATCCCGCTGGGCCATCGCAGGGCTCCTCTATGCCGCCGCCGTGGTGCTCGGGCCGACGATCCTGCGGGACGACAACGCGCTGGGGTTCGTCGCCATCCTCTGGCTCTTCGCCGTGGTCTGGGGCACCGACGTCGCCGCCTACTTTGCCGGCCGCTCCATCGGCGGGCCGAAGCTGTGGCCGCGTCTGTCGCCGAAGAAGACCTGGTCCGGGTTCATCGGCGGCACGCTGATCGGAACGGTGATCGCCCTGGTGGTGGTGCGGCTCGCCGGCATTCCCCTCAGCGTCGGCCTGGCGATCGCGACGTGGGTCATCGCCGCGCTGAGCCAGGGCGGCGACCTCTTCGAATCCTCGGTCAAGCGGCGCTTCGCGGCCAAGGATGCGGGATCGCTCATTCCCGGCCACGGCGGCGTCATGGACCGTCTCGACGGCTTCCTCGTCGCCGCGGTCGCAGCGGCGGCGCTCGGCCTGATGCGCGGCGGCTCGGCCAACCCGGCCGCCGGGCTGCTGGTGTGGTGAGCGTGCGCCGCCTCACCATCCTCGGGGCGACCGGCTCGGTCGGCACCAGCACGCTCGACATCGTCGCGCGCCACCGCGACCGTTTCGCCGTGGAGGCCGTGACGGCCAACGGCGACGCGGCGGGCCTCGCCCGCCTCGCGCGGGAGTTCGGCGCCCGTTTCGCCGCCGTGGCGGATGAGGCCGCCTATCCGGCGCTCCGGGACGCCCTCGCCGGCAGCGGCATCGAGGCTGCGGCCGGCCCTGCGGCGGTGGCTGCCGCGGCGGCGCGACCCGCCGACATGGTCGTCGCGGCGATATCCGGCGCGGCCGGCGTCGAGCCGGTGCTGGCCGCGATCGGGCAGGGGACGACGGTGGCGCTCGCCAACAAGGAGAGTCTCGTGGCCGCCGGCGCCATGGTGATGGGGGCCGCGACGGCGGCTGGCGTCGCCATCCTTCCCGTCGATTCCGAGCACAATGCCGTCTTCCAGGCGCTGGCGGGCTCGCGCATGGAGGATGTCGAGACGGTCTGGATCACCGCGTCCGGCGGCCCCTTCCGCACCTGGGACGCGGCGGCGATCGCGGCGGCGCGGCCCGAGGATGCGCTCAAGCATCCCAATTACGCCATGGGAGCCAAGGTGACGGTCGACTCGGCCGGGCTGATGAACAAGGGGCTCGAACTCATCGAGGCGCACCACCTGTTCTCGTTGCCGCCGGACCGGCTGAAGGCGTTGATCCATCCTCAGCAGGTGGTGCACGGCATGGTGGGCTATCGCGACGGGTCGATCGTGGCGCAGCTCGGTGCCGCCGACATGCGCGTGCCGATCGCCCATTGCCTCGGCTTTCCGGAGCGGATCGACGGGCCGTCGCGGCGTCTCGACTTCGCCGCCATCGCGACCCTGACCTTCGAGGAGCCCGATCTCGTCCGCTTCCCGGCCCTGCGCCTCGCCATCGAGGCGATGACCGCCGGGGGGAGGGCGCCGACCGTGCTCAACGCCGCCAACGAGGTGGCCGTGGAAGCCTTCCTCACACGCGACATCGGCTTCTGCGACATCGCGCCGCTCGTCGAGGCGGTCCTGGCGGCGGAAGGCGTCGGCCCCGCTCCGGCCACATTGGACGATTTATGGTTGATTGACCATGCCGCCAGACAGCG
This sequence comes from Rhizobiales bacterium Ga0077556, assembly GCA_001464235.1. Taxonomy (GTDB): domain Bacteria; phylum Pseudomonadota; class Alphaproteobacteria; order Rhizobiales; family Phreatobacteraceae; genus Phreatobacter. The sequence continues at coordinate 13,618 of LNFH01000203.1, forward strand.
GGCGAGGGCCACTATGCTTAACGCCCGGGCTGCGGCATCTTGAACGTGGGAGGGTATGAGTCTCGGATTTCCGCGGCTGATGCCCATGGGACATCGCAATGAACGTCGTTTCCGCTCTGGGCGGATGGGGCCAGACCCTGATCTGGACCATCATTCCGTTCCTGTTCGTCCTGACCGTCGTGGTGTTCTTCCACGAGCTCGGGCACTTCTGGGTGGCACGCCGCAACGGCGTGCGCGTCGAGGTGTTCTCGATCGGTTTCGGACGCGAACTGGTGGGATTCAACGACCGCCACGGGACCCGCTGGAAGCTCTGCCTCATTCCTCTCGGCGGCTACGTGAAGTTCTACGGCGATGCCGACGCGGCCTCGACGCCCGATTTCGACGCGGCCTCGGCCATGACCGAGACCCAGCGCTCCGAAAGCTTCTTCCACAAGTCCATCGGCCAGCGCGCTGCCATCGTGGCGGCCGGGCCGATCGCCAACTTCATCCTCGCCGTCGTCATCTTCGCCGGCGTCTTCACCCTCTTCGGGAAGCCCATCACCCAGCCGCGTGTCGAGACGATCGTCGCCGACAGCGCCGCGCAGAGGGCCGGCTTCCAGCCGGGTGACCTCGTCGTCGCCATCGGCGGGCGGCCGATCGAGAGCTTCTCCGATATGCAGCGCATCGTCGGCTCCAGCGCCGGCGAGACGCTGATCATCAAGGTGCAGCGCGACGGCCGCGAGCTCGACCTGACCGCCGTCCCCACCGTCTTCGAGTTCAAGGACCGCTTCGGCGGCACCCACCGCATCGGCCGGCTCGGCATTTCGCGCTCGAACCAGCCGGGCGACACGCAGATCCGCCGCTACGACCCCTTCACCGCGACCTGGATGGGCATGAAGGAAACGTGGTTCGTGGTGGAGCGCACCTTCGCCTATCTCGGCGGCGTCGTGATGGGTACGCAGAGCGCAGACCAGCTCGGTGGCCCGATCAGAATCGCCCAGGTCTCCGGCGAGGCCGCGCAGATCGGATTCGTCGCCCTCCTGAGCCTCGCGGCGCTCATCTCCGTGTCCATCGGCCTCCTCAATCTCTTCCCCATTCCGATGCTCGACGGCGGCCATCTCGTCTTCTACGCCATCGAGGCCGTGCGCGGCCGTCCGATGAGCGAAGGGGCCCAGGAAATGGCGTTCCGCTTCGGTTTGGCGCTGGTTCTGATGCTGATGATCTTCGCCACCTGGAACGACATCCGGGGGCTCGTCGGCTGATGGCAGGCGTGGCGAACCGGCAACGGATTTCGAAAAACCGGCCGGGCCGGGGTGGTGCGGTTTGCACTCCCGGACAAACCGGTTACAAGCGTGTCGCCCGGGCGGAATCCACGGGTGGTTCGCGTTCGCGTGAAACCGACATACCAAACAGACAGGCGCGTGCTTCATGACTTCTTTCGCTCGGACGGTCCGAACGGTCGTGATCGCAGGGACGATGACCGCAGTGGGCGTGGTGATGGCCACGACCGCGGGCATGGTGCTCTCGACAGAGGTGAATGCGCAGTCGGCGAGCGGTATCGTCGTTCAGGGCAACCGCCGCATCGAGGCGGATACGGTCCGTTCCTACTTCCGCACCGGCCCTGGTGAGCCGCTGACTGCCGCCCGCGTCGACGAGGCCATCAAGGCCATGTACGCGACGGGCCTGTTCCGCGACGTCCGCGTCAGCCGCCAGGGCGGCCGTCTCGTCGTCCAGGTCGCCGAGAACGAGGTCATCAACCGTGTCGTCTTCGAGGGCAACCGTCGCCTGAAGACCGAGCAGCTTCAGGGCGAGATCGAGTCGCGGGCCCGTGGCACCTTCTCCCGCGCCACCGTCCAGTCCGACACCCAGCGTCTCTACGACGTCTATCGCCGCACCGGCCGCTACGAGGTCGAGATCGTTCCGAAGACGATCGAGCAGCCGAACGGCCGCATCGACCTGATCTTCGAGATCACCGAGGGCAAGAAGGCCGGCGTGCGCGCCATCAATTTCGTCGGCAACAACGCCTTCGGCCGCCAGCGCCTGCTGGACGTGATGTCGACGGCCGAGACCGGCATCCTCTCCTGGCTCAAGTCGAACGACGTCTATGACGCCGACCGCCTGAACGCCGACCAGGAGGCCATCCGCCGCCTGTACCTGCGCGCCGGCTACGTCGACATGCGCATCCTCTCGGCGCGCGCCGACTTCGACCAGGCCGCCAACTCGTTCAACATCGTCATCGAGATCGAGGAAGGTCCGCAGTACCGGATCGGTTCGGTTGACGTGCAGTCGAACATCCGCGACGTCGAGGGTTCGACCCTGCGCGGCGCGGTGAAGACCCAGCCCGGCGCTGTCTACAACGTCGAACTCGTCGACAAGTCGCTCGAGGACGTGACCCTCGAGGTCGCCCGCCGCGGCTATGCCTTCGCCTCCGTCCGCCCGCGCGGCGAGCGTGATCCCTCGACCCTGACCGTCAACCTCGTCTACGTCGTCGAGGAAGGCCCGCGCGTCTATGTCGAGCGCATCAACGTGCGCGGCAACACCCGCACCCAGGACCGCGTCATCCGCCGCGAGTTCGACATGGCCGAGGGCGACGCGTACAACCGCGTGCTCGTCGACCGCGCCGAGCGCCGCCTGAAGAACCTCGGGTTCTTCAAGGAAGTGAAGATCACCACCGAGCCGGGTTCGGCCGCCGACCGCGTCATCGTCAACGTCGAGGTCCAGGACCAGCCGACGGGTGCCTTCTCGATCGCCGGTGGCTACTCGACCGCCGACGGCTTCATCGCCGAGGCCTCCGTCGAGGAGCGCAACTTCCTCGGCCGCGGCCAGTTCGTCCGCCTCGGCGGCATGTTCGGCCAGCGCTCGCGCGGCATCAACTTCTCCTTCACCGAGCCCTTCCTGATGGACTACCGTCTGTCGGGTGGTTTCGACCTGTTCTACCGGCACACCAGCCGCGCCACCTACCAGCCGTTCGAGTCGACCTCCTACGGCGGCACGCTGCGCCTCGGCATCCCGATCACCGAGCAGTTCGCGGTTCAGCTGCGCTACAGCGCCGTGTCGCAGCGGATCTCCATCCGCGACGACCAGACGAACTGCTACAGCAGCTACACGGGCCAGCTTCGCCAGTACAACAACAACGGCACGCTCTCCTATTTCGAGGGTGGCGACCCGCGGGCGGCGACCGCCGGCACCGACCAGGGCGCGGCCTCGCTGGCGGCGGACGGCACGATCAACACCGCCGGCCTCGGCCGGGCCTACAACTGCCTCGACGACGGCGAAGTCTCGGGGGCGCTGCGCGCCATCAACAACCGCACGCGCTTCATTTCGATGCTCGGCTATTCGCTGATCTATTCGAACCTCGATCGCGCCATCAATCCGAGCCAGGGCCTCTACGCCGAGCTGCGTCAGGACGTGGCCGGCATCGGCGGCAACGCCCGCTTCGTCCGCACCACGGGTGACGCGCGCTACTACCACGACCTGACCAACGACTGGATCGCCATGCTGCGCGTCCAGGGTGGTCACATCGCCGGTCTCGGCGGCAAGCTCGACTCGGTGGACCAGTTCTTCATGGGTCCGGAGCTCGTTCGCGGCTTCCAGACTGCCGGTATCGGTCCCCGCGACTTCGCGATCCGCAACGCCGCGGCCGGTGTCGGCCTCGACCGTGCGGCCGACGCGGTCGGTGGCACCATGTACTGGGGCGCCTCGGCAGAGGTCACCTTCCCGATCACCTTCCTGCCGAAGGACTTCGGCATGCGCGGCGCGCTCTATGCGGATGCTGGCTCGGTGTGGGGCTACAGCTCGATCAACTCGTTCAATACGGGCGGGACGAACCTGCTGGTCGACCTCCAGGGGTCGGAAGCCCACAAGATCCGTTCCTCCGTCGGTGTCGGCCTGTTGTGGAACTCGCCCTTCGGCCCGATCCGCTTCGACTATTCCTTCGTCCTCTCGAAGGCGAGGGGCGACCAGACGCAGGCCTTCCGCTTCTCGGGCGGCACGCGCTTCTGACCGCCGGCGTCCCTGTCCCGGGGGCGCTGCGGTCCCTGGCGGGATGATCATGACGGAACCCCAGTTCCTTGTTCCGGCCGAGGCGATGACAGTCGCCTCGGTCGCGGCCTTTCTGAAGGCCGAATGGGCCGGCGGCGACGGCGACCGTTCCATTGGCCGTGTTGCGGCGCTGGCCAACGCCTCGCCCGACAGCCTGACCTTCCTCGACAACCCGAAATATGCCGACCAGCTCGCGGTGACGCGCGCTGCGGCCTGTCTCGTCTCCGGCCGGCAGCGTGACCTCGTTCCGGCAGGCGTCGCGGCCATCGTGGTCGCACATCCGCACGCGGCCTTCGTCTCGGTCTCACGCAAGCTCTATCCGCAGGCGCTGCGTCCGCAGTCGCTGTTCGGCGCCACCGGCATTTCGCCGGGCGCGATGATTCATCCGTCCGCGCGGCTGGAGCCGGGCGTGGTGGTCGATCCGGGCGTGGTCGTCGGGCCCCAGGCCGAGGTCGGCTCTGGGACGCTGCTCGCCGCGGGATGTGTGGTGGGGCCCGGGGTCAGGATCGGGCGCGACTGCGCCGTCGGCCCGCACGTCTCGCTGATCCACGCGCTACTCGGCAACCGGGTCATCGTCCATGCGGGCGTGCGCATCGGCCAGGACGGCTTCGGCTTCGAGCTCGGCCGGCAGAAGCACGCCAAGGTGCCGCAGGTCGGGCGGGTCATCATCCAGGACGACGTGGAGATCGGCGCTAATACCACGGTGGACCGCGGCCATGTGCTGGACACCGTGATCGGCGAGGGCACCAAGATCGACAACCTCGTGCAGATCGCCCACAACGTCGAGATCGGCCGCCATTGCGTCATCGTCAGTCAGGTCGGGATTTCCGGCTCGGCCCGGCTCGGCGATTTCGTCATGTTGGGCGGGCAGGTCGGCGTCAACAATCACGTCACCATCGGCCACGGCGCCCAGATTGCCGCCACCTCCATCGTCAAGGATGATGTGCCCGACGGGGCGCGCTGGGGCGGCCGGCCGGCCAAGCCGGTAAGGGACTGGTTCCGCGAGATCGCCGCGGTGGAACGGCTGGCGCGCGCAAGGCCGGCCGACAAGGACGAGGGGGCTTCCTGACGATGAACGAGACGACGACCAGCATCGATACGGCCGGCATCCAGAAGATCCTCAGCGTGCTGCCGCACCGCTATCCGTTCCTGCTCATCGACAAGATCGTCGACATCCGCGGCGACGAATTCGGCATCGGCATCAAGAACGTCACGGCCAACGAGCCGCAGTTCATGGGGCACTTTCCCGGCAATCCGATCATGCCCGGCGTGCTGATGATCGAGGGCATGGCCCAGACCGGCGGCGTCATGGCGCTGACCTCGGTGGGCGGCACCGGCAAGCTCGTCTTCTTCATGACCATCGACAAGGCGAAGTTCCGCAAGCCGGTCACGCCCGGGGACCGGATCGAGTATCACATGACGAAGATCGCCAAGAAGCGTAACATCTGGTTCTACCGCGGCGAGGCCATGGTCGACGGCAAGCTGGTCGCGGAGGCCGAACTGTCGGCCATGCTGGCGGACGCCTGACCCATGACCAGCCGCGCGACCGAGATCCATCCTCTGGCCTATGTGGCGCCCGCGGCCCGACTGGGGCAGGGGGTCAGCATCGGCCCGTTCTGCACGGTGGGTCCGGACGTCGAGATCGGCGACGGCGTGACGCTGCACTCCCACGTCAATCTCGACGGTCATACGAGCATCGGCGCGCGCAGCGAGATCTTTCCCTTCGCCTCCATCGGGACCGCGCCGCAGGACCTCTCCTACAAGGGCGATCCGACCACGGCGAGCATCGGCGAGGATTGCGTCATCCGCGAGAGCGTCACGGTGAACCGGGGTACGCCGAAGACCGGCGCCACGACCATCGGCGACCGCTGCTTCCTCATGGCCTATGCCCATGTCGCCCATGACTGCCGGGTCGGCAACAACGTCATCTTCGCCAATGCGGCAACCCTCGGCGGCCACGTGAAGGTCGGAGACTACGTCTTCCTCGGCGGACTCTGCGCCGTCCACCAGTTCACCCGGATCGGCGACTTCGCCATGGTCGGCGGGGTGACGGGCGTCAAGGACGACGTCATTCCCTACGGCATGGCCTTCGGCGCCAACGGCACGTCGGGCGAGCTGATCGGCCTCAACGTCGTCGGCATGAAGCGCCGCGGCCTCAGCCGCGACGACGTGCGCACCGTGCGCGCCTGCTACGAGACGCTGTTCTACGGCGTCGGCACCTTCGCAGAGCGCCTCGCCGACGCCACGGCCGCCTATCGTGACCATCCTGCCGCCGGACGCCTGATCGCCTTCATCGAGGCGGGGGAGAAGCGGCCGGTGATGATGGCCGCGCCGAAGAAGACCCGGGTGGCCGGCGCGGGCCCGTCCGCCGCCGATGAGTGAGACGAGCCCGCTCGGCATCATCGCGGGGGCGGGGAGCTTTCCTCTCGCGCTGGCGCGGGCGGCGACGGCGCAGGGACGTCCGGTCTTCGCGCTCCTCTTGAAGGGAATCGCAGGGCCCGAACTCCAGGCCTTTCCGCACGCCTGGATCGGCATCGGCCAGTTCGGCGCCATGGTGGCCCAGGCGCGCAAGGCCGGCTGCCGCGATCTGGTGCTGATCGGTTCCCTGGTCAGGCCCAATCTCTGGACCACCGTGCCGGATCTCGGCGGCCTGCGCGTGCTGCCGGACATCGTCCGGCTGTTCCGCGGCGGCGACGACCATCTCCTGCGCGGCATCGCTGGCATTTTCGAGCGCCACGGCTTCCGCCTGCTCGGCGCCCATGAGGTGGCGCCCGAGCTGCTGATGCCGGAGGGGCCCCTCGGCGGGGTGCGCCCGACCGCAACCGACCTCGAGGACATCGCGCTCGCCCGCGGCGCCATCGCGGCGCTCGGCCCCTACGACGTCGGCCAGGGCATGGTGATCGGCAACCGCCGCATTGTCGCCGTGGAGGGCGCGGAGGGCACCGACGGCATGCTCGACCGCTGCGCCACCATGCTCGCCGCCGGCCGGCTGAAATGGCCGCGCGGAACCGGTCTGCTCGTCAAGGCGCCGAAGCCCGGCCAGGACCGGCGCATCGACATGCCCGCCATCGGCCCGGATACGGTGGCCAAGGCCGCCGCCGCGGGGCTGAAGGGCATTGCGGTCGTCGCCGGATCGACCCTCGTCGTCGACGTGGAGGAGGTCATCCACCTCGCCGACAGGCACGGCCTCTTCGTCGTCGGTGTGCCCGCCGGCGAAGCGCCATGACGCGGCCGCTCGACGTCTTCATCATCGCCGGCGAGGAATCCGGGGACCAGCTCGGCGCCCACCTGATGGACGGCCTCGTGGCCCTGCGGGGCGCGCCGGTGGCCTTTCGCGGTGTCGGCGGGCGGCGAATGGCGACGCGGGGCCTCGCCTCGCAGTTCCCCATGGCGGAGATCGCGCTCTTCGGCCTCACCTCCATCATCGTCCACATTCCCCGCGTCCTCAGGCGCATCCGTGAGACCGTGGCGGCGATCCTGGCGCGGCCGCCGGACGTGCTGGTGCTGATCGACGCGCCGGGCTTCAACCGGCGGGTGGCGCGCCAGGTCCGTAAGGCGCGGCCCGAGATCCCGATCGTCTTCTACGTGTCGCCCACGGTCTGGGCCTGGCGGCCGGGACGGGCGGCGGAGATGCGGCCCTATGTGGACCAGCTTCTCGCCCTGCTGCCGTTCGAGCCGGAAGTCCATCGGCGCCTGGGCGGGCCGCCGACGACCTATGTCGGTCATCCCATCAGCGAGCGGCTCGCCGACGTCAGACCGGGTCCGGACGAGGCCCTGCGGCGCGATGCGGCGCCGCCCCAGGTGCTGGTCCTGCCCGGGAGCCGCCGCAACGAGATCATCAGGCTCTCACCGCTCTACGCCGCGGTGCTGGCGCGGGTCGAGGCCGGGCTCGGACCGGTCGACTGGGTGCTGCCGGCCGTTGCCCAGCATCGCGACCTCATCGCGCGCGAGGTGTCTGCCTGGCCGGTGAAACCGCGCATCGTCGAGGGGGAGGATGCGAAGTTCGCCGCCTTCCGGTCGGCACGCGCGGCGCTCGCCTGTTCGGGAACCGTGACGCTGGAACTCGCGGTTGCCGGCGTTCCGCAGGTCGTCGCCTACCGCACCGGCTGGCTGGAGGCGCAGATCGCCCGCCGGCTGATCACGGCGGAGACGGCAGTGCTGGCCAACCTCGTGCTCGGCGAGAAGGTGGTGCCGGAATTCCTGCAGGAATACGGGACGGTAGATGCCGTCTCGGCCGCGCTGGCGGCGATCATCGTCGACGGTCCGGAGCGCCGACGCCAGGTCGAGGCCTTCGCCCGCCTCGACGACGTGATGGACTTTTCCGGCGAGGCACCGAGCGTCAGGGCCGCACGGATCGTGCTCTCCGCCGTCCGGTCCACCCCATGAAAGCGAACGGGGCGCCGAAGCGCCCCGCTGAACTCTGACCGGCGGATGCCCGCCGCGATCACTTGCGCCGGGAGATCGGGGTGTAGTCGCGGCGCGGCTCACCCGTATAGAGCTGGCGCGGGCGGCCGATCTTCTGCTGCGGGTCCTCGATCATTTCCTTCCACTGGGCGATCCAGCCGACGGTGCGGGCGAGGGCGAAGAGCACGGTGAACATGTCGGTCGGGAAGCCCATCGCCTTGAGGGTGATGCCCGAATAGAAGTCGATGTTCGGATAGAGCTTCTTCTCGATGAAATAATCGTCCGACAGGGCGATGCGCTCCAGTTCGACGGCGACGTCGAGCAGCGGGTCGTCCTTGATGCCGAGCTCGCCGAGGACCTCGTGGCAGGTCTTCTGCATGATCTTGGCGCGCGGATCGTAGTTCTTGTAGACGCGGTGGCCGAAGCCCATCAGGCGGAAGGGATCGTTCTTGTCCTTCGCCTTGGCGACGAATTTCGGAATGTTCTCCACCGAGCCGATCTCGCCGAGCATCTTCAGCGCGGCCTCGTTGGCGCCGCCGTGGGCGGGGCCCCAGAGGCAGGCGATGCCGGCGGCGATGCAGGCGAAGGGATTGGCGCCCGACGAACCGGCGAGGCGCACGGTCGAGGTCGAGGCGTTCTGCTCGTGGTCGGCGTGGAGGATGAAGATGCGGTCCATGGCGCGGGCGAGGACCGGGTTGGCCTTGTACTCCTCGGCCGGCACGGAGAAGCACATGCGCAGGAAGTTCGACGCGTAGTCGAGCGAGTTCTGCGGATACACGAAGGGCTGGCCGATGGAGTACTTGTAGGCCATGGCGGCCAGCGTCGGCAGCTTGGCCACGAGGCGGATCGACGAGATCATCCGCTGCTGCGGGTCGGCGATGTCGATGGAGTCGTGGTAGAAGGCCGAGAGAGCGCCGACGGCCGCGACCATGACGGCCATCGGATGGGCGTCGCGGCGGAAGCCGGTGAAGAAGCGGCTCATCTGGTCATGCACCATGGTGTGGTGCGTGACGCGGTAATCGAAGTCGGCCTTCTGGGCAGCCGTCGGCAGGTCCCCGTAGAGCAGCAGGTAGCAGGTCTCGAGGAAGTCGCCGTGCTCGGCGAGCTGCTCGATCGGATAGCCGCGATAGAGCAGGACGCCCTCGTCACCGTCGATATAGGTGATCTTGCTTTCGCAGCTGGCGGTGGAGGTGAAGCCCGGGTCGTAGGTGAACATACCGGTCTGCGCATAGAGCTTGCCGATATCCACGGTCGACGGGCCGACGGTGCCGTTGGAAATCGGCAGCGGGATGGTCTTGTCGCCAAGAGTGAGTGTCGCGGTCTTTGCGCTTGCGGACATCAGCAACCCCTTGAATTTCCTATCTGAATATGCGTGCCCGCCCATGGTGCCGAACACCCGTCGCGCCCTCAAGACCGGATAGACGCTTTTTGACCGAGCGGCAAGCACGTGGGGCTGCGTAGGCCCCGCCTTGCGACATAGGTATGACGCGCTCGGAGGCGGGCCGTCAGGCGCTCATCTGGTCGGCGATGCGGGCGAGGCTCTCCTCCCGGCCGAGCACCTCCAGCACGTCGAAAATGCCGGGGGAGGTGGTACGGCCGGTGAGCGCCGCGCGCAGCGGCTGGGCCAGCATGCCGAGCTTGACGCCGCGCGCCTCGGCCTCGGCGCGCACCGCGGCATCGGCGGCCGCGGCCGTCCATTCGGGCAGCGCCGCGAGACGCTGGTGCAGCGCGGCGAGGTGGGCGCGCGCGTCCGGGGTCAGCAGGGCGGCGGCCTTGTCGTCGACAGGAAGCGGCCGGCTGGCGAGAATGAAGCCGGCGCCGTCGATCAGCTCGAGCACGGTCTTGGCGCGCTCCTTGATGCCGGGCATGGCCTTCATCACCTGGGCGCGGCGCTCCGGCGTGAGGGCGGCGGCGACGTCGGCCCCACCCTCGATGTGGGGCAGGATGTCGTCGATGGCGGCGAGCAGCCGGTCATCGGCGGCATGGCGGATGTAGTGGCCGTTGACCGCCTCGAGCTTGGCGAAGTCGAAGCGCGCCGGCGAGCGGCCGACGGCGGAGAGGTCGAAGGCCTCGACCATCTCCTCGGTGGAGAAGAACTCCTTGTCGCCCTGGCTCCAGCCGAGGCGCACCAGGTAGTTGCGCAGCGCCTCCGGCAAATACCCCAGCGCGCGGTACTGCTCGACGCCGAGCGCGCCGTGGCGCTTGGAGAGCTTGGCGCCGTCCGGCCCGTGGATGAGCGGGATGTGGGCCATGGCCGGCACCGGCCAGCCCAGCGCCTCGTAGATCTGCGTCTGGCGCGCCGCATTGGTCAGGTGATCGACGCCGCGGATGATGTGGGTGATGCCCATGTCGTGGTCGTCGACGACCACGGCGTGCATGTAGGTGGGCGTGCCGTCGGAGCGCAGCAGGACGAGATCGTCGAGGTCCTTGTTGGGGATGACGACCCGGCCCTGGACGAGGTCATCGACGACCGTCTCGCCGTCCTGGCGCGCCTTGAGGCGGATCACCGGCTTGATGCCGGCGGGGGCCTCGGAGGGATCGCGATCGCGCCAGCGACCGTCATAGCGCGGCGGGCGGCCCTCCTTCATGGCCAGCGCCCGCATCTCGTCCAGCTCCTCGGGGGAGGCATAGCAGTGATAGGCGCGGCCGGCGGCGAGCAACTGGCGCGCCACCTCGGCGTGCCGCTCGGCGCGGGCGAACTGGTAGATCGTCTGGTCGTCCCAGCCGAGGCCGAGCCACGAGAGCCCATCGAGGATCGCGTCGATCGCCTCGGTGGTCGAGCGCTGGCGGTCGGTGTCCTCGATGCGCAGCAGCATCTTGCCGCCGGTCTTCCTGGCATAGAGCCAGTTGAACAGCGCGGTGCGCGCGCCGCCGATGTGCAGGAAGCCCGTCGGGGACGGCGCAAAGCGGGAGACGACGGTCATGATTCTTCCGAAGACGACAGGGGAAGCCGGGCCGCGCTAGGCTCGGCGCCGGAAAGCGCGTGGCTGTAGCATGTTGTGAACGGCTTGGGGAGCGGCCCCATGGGTGCGGGGCGTTGAGAGGGCGGGCGAAAGCCATCGCCGCCGTGCTGGCCGGCCGGGGTGCCGCGCCGGCCGGTGTCGCCGTCTCGCCCGTCGTCGAGGCCTGGCGCGGACGTGTCATCGCCTGGGGCGCCCTGGAGCTCGAGCGGGGCCGGGCCTTCCTCATGCTGCCGGTGGCGATGGGCGCCGGCATCCTCCTCTATTTCGCCGCTCCCGAGGAACCGTCCCTGGCGGCGCCGCTGTTGCTTTTCGCGGGCCTCGCGATGCTCGCCGTCCGCCTGCGCCACAGCTACGGCGCCTTTCTCGTCGCGACGGGGTTCGCGGCGGTCGTCGCCGGCTTTGCCGCAGGGACGGGCAAGACCCGCCTCATGGCCCATCCCGTGCTTGCCGCGGAAACCGGGCTGCTGCGCATCGAGGCCTGGGTGGAGGGCGTCGAGAAGCGCGAGGGCGGTGACCGGCTGACGCTGCGTGTCATCGCCGTCAGCCCGGTTCTCGACCAAGCGCCGCAGCGCATCCGCGTCACCAGCCGCACGCGCACCGCGGTCGCCGCCGGTCAGGCGGTCACCCTGTCGGCGCGGCTGCGGCCGCCGGCCGATCCCGCCGCTCCCGGCCAGTACGATTTCGGCCGCGACGCCTATTTCCAGGGGCTGGGCGCGAGCGGCTTCGTCGTCGGGCCCGTGACACCCGGGGCGACCGGTGCCGGCACCGTCGCGCCCTGGCCGGTGCGCCTCAAGGCCGCCCACGAGAGCCTGCGCGGTGCCATCAGCGAGCGCATCCGCGCCGCCATTCCCGGCACGTCCGGCGCCATCGCCGATGCCCTCGTCACCGGCCGGCGGGACGGCATCCCCGAGGGGATCAACGAGACCATGCGGGCGGCCGGCACCTACCACATCCTGTCCATCTCCGGCTTCCACATGGCGCTGGTGGCGGCGCTCGTCTTCGCCCTCGTGCGCGGCGGCCTCGCGCTCGTGCCGGCGCTGGCCCTGACCCGTCACGTCAAGGCCTGGGCGGCCCTGGTGGCGCTCGCCGTCGCCACCGCCTACCTCGTCATCTCCGGCGCGGAGGTCGCCACCCAGCGCTCCTGGATCATGATCGCGGTGGTGCTGGTCGGCGTGGCGCTGGACCGCGGCGCGCTGACGCTGCGCACCCTGGCGCTGGCGGCGCTCGCCGTGCTCGCCATCGCGCCGGAGAGCCTGCTGGGTCCGAGCTTCCAGATGTCCTTCGCCGCGACCCTCGCCCTCGTCTCCGGGTATGTGACGCTCAGGCCCTGGGCCGAGCGCAACTCCGGCGACCCGGCAGGCCTCGGGCGCTCGCTGCTCCTCGTCACCAACGGCATCATCGGGCTCGCCGCCAGCTCGTTCCTCGCGTCGCTGGCGACCACGCCCTATGCCGCCTTCCACTTCAACACGGTCCACCTCTACGGCGTGGCGGGCAACCTCCTCGGCGCGCCGATCATCGAGTTCGTCGTCATGCCGCTCGAAATCCTCGCCCTGCTGCTCTGGCCCTTCGGCTGGGACAGGCCCGTGTGGGCATTGGCGGGGCTCGGCATCGACCTCTTCGTCAAGTCGGGCGAGTGGGTCGCGTCCTGGCCGGGCGGGCGCATCATCGTGCCCTCGCTGCATCCGGCGGGGCTCCTGACGCTCTCGGCCGGCTTCATCGTGGTGGCGCTCCTGTCGACGCCGCTGCGCTGGCTCGGCCTTCCGGCGGTCGCCCTCGGCCTGGCGCTGGCGCCTGCCGGCCAGCGGCCGCTCATCCTGATCGACGGGGAGGGGGCGACGGTCGCCGCCCGCGCCCCCGACGGGCGCCTGCGGGTGGTCTCCGCCCGCGGCAACCGTTTTGCCGTCCAGCGCTGGCTCACCGCCGAGGCGGACGGCCGCAGCGCCGCCGACGAGACGATCCAGCAGGGCGTGCGCTGCGACCCGCTCGGCTGCGCCATGCCGCTGGCAGGCGGCGGGCGCATCGCCGTGCCGCGTCACCCGGACGCGGTGGCCGACGACTGCCGCGAGGCGCGCATCGTCGTGACGCGCCACCCGGTGCCCGCCGGATGCGCGGCGACGGTTGTCGACCTGCGCGCCATCGCCTGGACGGGTGCGGTGCGGCTCCATGGCGGGGAGAGCGGCCTCAGCGTCGAGGCCGCCCGGCCGGAGGGCGCCGACAGGCCCTGGTTCCGGCCGCGCCCTGCGGGCGAAGCGCCCCGGCTCATCCGAACACCGGCAGGCGCTCGCGAGACCGTGCGTCCGCCGGAGGCTGCGAGCGAGCCGCTGGACGACGATCCGGAGCCGGCTCAGTAAAACCGGTTCAGTAACGCCGGATCAGGCCGACGAGCTTGCCCTGAATCTGCACGCGGTCGGGGCCCAGCACGCGGGTCTCGTAGGCGGGGTTGGCCGCCTCCAGCGCGATGGAGGTTCCGCGCTTGCGCAGGCGCTTCAGGGTCGCTTCCTCGTCGTCGATGAGGGCGACGACGATGTCGCCGGTCTCGGCGCTGTCGCCCTTGCGGATCAGGGCGAGGTCGCCCTCGAGGATGCCAGCCTCGATCATCGAATCACCGCGCACTTCAAGGGCATAGTGCTCACCGCGGGTGAGCATTTCAGGCGGAACCGAAATCGTCGACGTTCGCTGTTCGATGGCCTCGCGCGGCACGCCGGCCGCGATGCGGCCCATCAGCGGCACGGCCACCGGCATTACCACGTCGTCGTCCTGGACGGGCGGACGGGCGCGGCCGAGCGAGCCCTCGATGACGCTCGGCGAGAACTTGCCGCGGGCGGGACCGGCCGACTGCTCGGGCTGTCGAATCACTTCCAGGGCGCGGGCGCGATTGGGTAGCCGGCGAATGAATCCGCGCTCCTCCAGCGCCGTGATGAGGCGATGGATGCCGGACTTGGACTTCAGGTCCAGCGCCTCCTTCATCTCGTCGAAGGAGGGGGGCACGCCGCTTTCCTTCAGCCGCTCCTGGATGAAGCGGAGAAGTTCATGTTGCTTGCGCGTCAGCATCGGTTCCCGTCCCCTGCAGTGCCGTCGGCCGACTCAACCGAACAGATCATGAACAATCACTATCTGTTCTTTATGTGTTCCGCAACCGTTGAGATCCGGTAAAGGCGCCGCCTAGCTGTCGAGGCGGATGATCCGGCAGGGGCTGCCCGCCATGGCGGCGGGGGCGTGCGGGGGTCGCAGGATCAGCGCCTCGGCCTCGGCGAGCACCCGGATCATCGAGGAATCCTGCACGGGGAAGGGGGTGGCCACCAGCCGGCCGTCGCGCACGGCCAGCGTCGCCCTGAGGTGGTCGGCCCGCAGGTCGTTGGCCGGCACGTCCGCACCCAGGACGGCTTCTTCCGCCTCGTCGGCCGAATCGCCCCGTCCGGCGAGGCGCAGCAGCAGCGGCCGCAGGAAGAGTATGGCGCAGACGAAGGAGGCGACGGGATTGCCCGGCAAGCCGAGGAGCCGCATGGGGCCGAGGTCGGCCATCATCAGCGGCTTGCCCGGCCGCATGGCGATCTTCCAGAATCCGAGGGTTGCGCCCTCCGTGGCGATGACCTGCTGCATCAGGTCGTATTCGCCGACCGAGGCGCCCCCCGAGGTCACGAGGACGTCGTGGCCCTGGCTGCGGGCGAGGCGGACGCGGGCGAGGGTCTCGTCCAGCCGGTCGGGGGAAATGCCGAGAAGGGTCGGTTCGCCGCCGGCCCGGCGCACCACGGCGGCGAGCGCCAGGGCGTTGGAGGAGACGATCTGCCCGGGGCCGGGCGCGGTCCCCGGCTCCACGAGTTCGTCGCCGGTCGACAGGATGGCGACGCGGGGCCGGCGGTGGACCGGCACGGTGGCGTGGTTCATGGCGGCAGCGAGGGCGAGGCGTCGCGGGTTCATCAGCGTACCCGCCGAGAGCCCCGTCAGGCCCTCGGTGAAGTCGAGGCCGCGGCGGCGGATGAACTTGCCGGGTCGGGCGCCGCCGGTGACGACGACACGGTCTCCCTCGCGGCCGACATCCTCCTGCATGACGACGGCGTCGGCCCCGGCGGGAACGGGGGCGCCGGTGAAGATACGCACGGCCTCTCCGACGGAAACGCTGCCCGCGAAGCCGCGCCCGGCCGCCGATTCGCCGATGACCCGCAGCGACCCGGGAAGATCCGCGGCGCGGACAGCGTAGCCGTCCATGGAGGAGACGTCGTCCGGCGGCTGGCTGCGGCCGGCGACGAGGTCACGGGTGAGGACGCGGCCGTCGCAGTCGCCGACGGCGATCCACTCCTCGGGGAGGGGCTGGGCACCCGCCAGGACGCGGGCCAGCGCCTCGTCGACGGGCAGCAGTCCCGCCATCGCTCAGTCCGCCCGGTAGCTGCCGGAGGCGCCGCCCGTCTTCTCGACGACGCGGACCGCCTCGATCCGCATGCCGCGATCGACCGCCTTGACCATGTCGTAGACGGTGAGACAGGCGACCGAGACCGCGGTGAGCGCCTCCATCTCGACGCCGGTCTGGCCGGACACCTTGACCGTGGCGCTCACCCTGACGCCCGGCAGCGCGTCGTCAGGCGTCAGGTCGACGGCGACCTTGGTGAGGAGGAGGGGGTGGCAGAGGGGAATGAGCTCGTGGGTGCGCTTGGCGGCCATGATGCCGGCGAGGCGGGCAGTGCCGAGCACGTCGCCCTTCTTGGCGTCCCCGGCGCGCACCAGCGCCAGGGTCTCCGGCTTCATCACCACCGCGCCGACCGCCACGGCGGTGCGCTCAGTCGCCGGTTTCGCCGAGACGTCGACCATGTTGGCCGTGCCGCTCGCGTCGAGATGGGTGAGGGTCTTCGACTGTGCCATGGACCGCACGTAGCGCCTTCGCGAAGCGTCCGCAACGGGTTGTCCAGCCGGGGCGGGCAGGCCTTCAGGCCGCGAGTTCCGCCGCCGCCTGGCGGATGGCGCCGGCGATCGTCTCCGGGGCTTCGGCGCCGGCGATGCCGTAGCGGCCGGCAACGAT
Source organism: Rhizobiales bacterium Ga0077556 (assembly GCA_001464235.1). Classification (GTDB taxonomy): domain Bacteria; phylum Pseudomonadota; class Alphaproteobacteria; order Rhizobiales; family Phreatobacteraceae; genus Phreatobacter. The sequence goes on from LNFH01000203.1 coordinate 30,016, forward strand.
GAAGAAGGGCACGCCGGTGACCCCGATGCGCTGGGCCGAGGCATATTCGCGCTGCGTCCGCTCGACGTCGGCGTCCGTGGGGAAGAGCTCGGCCAGGAGCGAGGCGTCGAGGCCGCAGGCGGCACCGATGGCGATGAGTTCCTCGTCGTCGGCGAGATTGCGGCCCTCCACGAAGAAGGCGGTGAACAGCGCCTCGACGACACGCCCCTGGATGTCGGGCGAGCGCGCCCAGAGGATCAGCCGGTGGGCGTTGAGCGTGTTCGGGGCGACGGCGATGCGCTCGAAGTCGAAGGCGATGCCCTCCTCGGCGCCGATTCCGGTGAGGCGCTCGTGAATCTGGCGGATGCGCTCGGGGTCGCCGAACTTGTCCAGCATGTACTGGCGCCGCGGCTTGCCTTCCGGCGGCAGGTCCGGGGCAAGCTGGTATGGCCGCCAGTGGATTTCCGTGGGGACGTCCGGGACGAGGGCCAGAGCCTTTTCCAGCCGGCGCTTGCCGACGAAGCACCAGGGGCAGACGACGTCGGAGACGACGTCGATCGTCAGCACGGGCGGGGTCGAGGATGGGGTGTCGGCCATGGTGGGCTCCCGGGGGCAAAGCCCAGATTTAATACCCCGCGGCCGCGCGCGCCACGCTCAGGAGCTGTGCAAGGGCGGAATGGGCATCGCCGAGCGGGTCTAGGATGGGCTCCGGCTCGCGCGGGCGGGTGTCCTCGAAGGGCAGCTGCCCGGCCTGGCGGGTGCCTCCGGGGATGGCGAGGGGAGTGACCCCGGTCTCAAGGAGCCGGCCGGCGAGGCCCGCGATGGCCCGTCCGTCACCGACCACCCCCGAGACGCGGTCGCCGAGGAGGGCGTCGGGCCGGATCACCGGCGCGATCTCGCCGCCGGCCTCGACATAGGCGGCGCGGATCGCGCTCTCGGCGAAGCGGCGTCCGCCGATGGAGACGACGCCCGGCTCGCGCGAGCCGATGGAGACGGTCTTGCGCGCCTTGTCGGCGGCGGCGGGCAGGCCGGTGTCGCGGAAACCATCTCCGTCCACGGACCAGAAGGGCGGCACGCCGTTCTCGGCCCCGGGCGGGAAGGCGGCGCGGGGCACCATGGCGCCGCGCAGCTCCAGCCGCCCCTCGGGGCCGACGCGCGATTCGATCAGCACCGGCGACTGGCCGCCCGAGGTGTGGGTGTCCGGGCCGAGCATGATCGCACCCGCGCCGTCCTTCAGGGCGCGGGCGACCGCGGTCTCGCCGATGCCCAGGAAGACGTCGACGGCAAGGCCCTCGGCGACAGCCTCGGCGAAGGCCTGCGGCTCGACGGGACGACGCGAGAAAAGGGCGAGATGGCGGAGCGAGGGCCGCTGGGCGAGGGGGGCGGAGACGACGGCTGCCGCGGCGGCTGCCGGCAGCACGGCATGGGTGGCGCCGTCGGGGGCGAGACGGTCGACGACGATGCGCAGGGCGAGCGGCGGATGGGCGACGAGGGTGCCCCCCGACATGAGCCAGGGCACGACCTGCAGCGCGAGCCCCGCGAAGCAGTCGGGGGCAAGCGTCGCGGCGAAGACCGAATGCTCGTCCGGCACGCCTGCCATGAAGGCGGCGAGGCCGCCGGCGATCAGCTCGTTGTGGCTGCGAGGGACGGCGATGTGGCCGTCGGCCACGGCGTCGGCGGTCACCACTGCGACGTGGTCGGCGGGATTGTCGGGCCGGGCGACCTCGACCCGCTCGGCCGGCGCCGGGTTCGCCAGCACGTCGTCGAGCGGAATGACGCCGTCGAGTGCCGGACCGCCCAGCGACAGGACGAAGCGCACGGAGAAGGTTTCCGCCGCGGCGAACCGCATCATGTCGGCGCAGTCGACAGGACCGGCGCGGCCGGCCGTCAGGATGGCGCGGGCGCCGATGCGCTGGAGGTGGGCGGTGGTCTCGCGGCGGCCCCAGCCGAGGGGGATCGGCGCGGCGACGAGGCCGGCGCGCAGCAGCGCCAGAACCGAGATGATCGCGTCGCTGGAGAGCGGGAACTGCGTCGCGACGACCGCGTCCGTCGGCAGGCCCATGTCCCGGAGCCGCCCGGCGAGGGCGTCGACGAGCCCATCGAGCTCGCCCCAGGAGAGCTGCCGCGGCTCGCCGCCGATGAGATGTGGGCGGTTCGGCGCGTCGGAGAGCGCCCGCGCCGTCGGGCGGATCTCGGCGGCGCGGCGCAGCAACGAATCGAGCGTCGCGCGTCCCGCCAGGCCCGACGCCGTACCCTTCCTGCCGCGCCCCAGAATCACTGTCCGTCAGCCCCACCGGCGTCACGACGCCACCACGTCTCAACGAGATAGCCGAAAACGGATGATTCGGCAGGCATGCCGATGTGATTCCAGCGCGCAATCCACTGGGACGGCTGGTGGAACAGCGGCACCCAGTAGAATCCGGAGGTCACGACCCGGTCGAGAGCCCGCGCCGCGGTGACGAGATCCTCGCGCCGGCGGGCCTCGACGATCGCCTCGACGAGGCGGTCCACCGCCGGATCGGCGATCCCCGGCAGGTTGCGGCTGCCCGGCGACTGGCCGGCGGCGACGCCCCAGTAGAAGGCCTGCTCGTTGCCGGGGGAGAGCGAGGTGTTCCACCAGCGGTAGTCGACCATGTCGAAGTCGTAGTCGCGCAGCCGGCGGTCGTATTGCACGGCGTCGACGTTGCGCACGGCCATGCGGATGCCCGCCCGCTGCAGGAAGCGCTGGTAGGTGAGGGCGAGGCGCTCCTGATCCCGCGTCGCCACGAGGAACTCGAAGGTGAAGGGACGCCCGGTGGCGGCATGGCGCATGACCCCGTTGTCGAGGCGCCAGCCGGCGGCGGCGAACAGCGCGAGGGCCTGCCGCAGGCGGTTGCGGTCGCTGCCGGTGCCGTCGGAGGCGGGCACGGCATAGGTGCCGTCGAGGACGTCCTCCCGCACCCCGGCGCCCGCCGTGGCGAGGAGCCGGCGTTCCTCCGCCGTCGCGGCCCGGCCGCGCGAGGAGAGCTCCGAGCCCTCGAACAGCGACTGGGTGCGCTCGAAGCCGCCGGCATAGAGAGCCCGGTTGGTCCATTCGAAGTCGAAGAGGAGGCCGAGCGCCTCGCGGATGCGCACGTCCTGGAACGGCGCGCGGCGGGTGTTCATCGTCAGCCCGCGGATGCCCTTCGGCGTGCCGGGGCGCAGCGTCTCCCGGACGATGCGGCCCTCGCGCATGGCGGGGAAGTCGTAGCCCGAGGTCCAGCGGCCGGGATCTGTCTCGACGCGGCTGTCGACGAGGCCCTTCTTGAACGCCTCGAAGAGCGTGTTGCCGTCGCGATAGAAGTCGAAGCGGATCTCGTCGAAGTTGAAGAGGCCGCGGTTGATGGCAAGGTCCCGGCCCCACCAGTTCGGGTCGCGCCGGAGGGTGAGACTCTCGCCGGCCCGGACCTCGCCGATGACGTAGGGCCCGGAGCCGACTGGCGGCTCCAGCGTCGTCTCCTCGAAGGTCGCCGGGTCGGTCGCGTGGGTGGGGAGGATCGGCATCAGGCCGAGGATCAGCGGCAGCTCGCGGTCATTGGCGCCGGCGAGGTCGAAGCGGATCGTCCGTTCGTCGATGAGATCGACGCTCTTCACCTTCCGGTAGTAGCTGCGGTGGTTCGGTCGCCCGCGCTCCCGGAGGAGTTCGAAGGAGAAGCGCACGTCGGCGGCGGTAACCGGCCGGCCGTCGGAGAAGCGGGCGCGCGGATCGACGTGGAAGATGATCCAGGAGCGGTCGTCGGGGAGTTCCAGGCCGGCGGCGATCTGCGGATAGAGGGTGAAGGGCTCGTCGTAGGAGCGCGCCAGCAGCGTCTCGTAGAGATATTGCCGGGCGCCGGGGACGGGCAGGCCGCGCACGACGAAGGGGTTCAGCGTGTCGAAGGTGCCCTGCACGCCGAGTACGATGCGCCCGCCCTTCGGCGCCTCCGGATTGACGTAGCGGCGGTGGGCGAGGTCGGGGGCGCTCGCGGGCTCGCCGTGCATGGCGAGCGCCTGGCGCACGGGTGCGCGCGGCACGTCGGCCGCAGCCCTGGCGGCGGCGGCCTGGGGCGCGATCAGGAGGGCGGCGGCGACGAGGCGGAGGAGGACGCGATGCAGCATGGGTTCCGGCCTGTTGGGCTGCCTCAATCCCTAGCATGAGGCCGGGTGATTCCGGCTTTTCAACGGGACGGCGAGCCGCTATTGAGCGCGACCAGGGACAGCGCCACCGTGTCGCCACGTTCGGCAGCGACATAGCGCGTCCGAATCCGACCCATTAAGGTCCGGCCCGCACAGGCTCTCCGCTTGCGCTTCGGACACGATCGAAAGGACCTTTCATGTCGTTCCCCGCCAAAGCCGCGGCTCGCGTCGGTGCAGGCCTCGCTCTCGCGCTGGTGCCCGCTCTCGCCCTGGCCCAGGCGCAGCAGCCGCAGCGCCCGGCGCAGCGTCCCGCCCAGCCGGCTCCGACCCCGCCCGCGGCCCCGGCGGCCGGTGCCGACAGCCTCGGCGCCATCCAGACGCCGTGGGTGAAGCTCTGCGACCAGGTTCCGACCGACGAGCGCACACCGCCGACGACGAAGAAGCTCTGCATGGTGGTGCAGGAGACCCGCGCCGAGAACGGCCAGATGCTCGCCTCGGTGCAGATCCGCGACCTCGAGGGCGAGAAGCCGCGCCTCATCATCGCCGTTCCCGTCGGCATGTCGCTGCAGCCCGGCATCCGCGTCGTGCTGGAAGGCCAGGGTCAGCCGCAGCCGCAGGCGCTGCGCTACGAGGTCTGCCTGCCGAACGCCTGCTTCGCGCAGATGGAGCTCCAGCCGGAGTTCCTGACCCGCATGAAGCGCTCGACGAACCTGAACATCCAGGTCGTCAACATGAACAACCGCGCCATCTCGCTCGGCATGTCGCTGCAGGGCTTCCAGGCCTCCTACGACGGCGAGCCGGTGGACCCGAAGGCCTACGAGGAGAGCCAGCGCCGCCTGCAGGCGGAGCTCCAGCGCCGCGGCGAGGAGGCCCAGCGCCGCCTTCAGGAGCAGCAGCAGCGCCAGCAGCAGGGCGGCGTTCCCGGCGCCGCGCCCGTTCCGGGTGCTCCGGCCGGCATGCAGCCGCTGGCCCCGCCGCAGCGCTGACGACGGCGACGTCTGTTTCGAGACGAGGGCGCGGGCCGGTTCCGCGCCCTTTTTTCATGCATCCGCCGTTCCACGGAATTGTGCGGTGCAACCGCCTCCTGTAGCGCTGGACGCAACGAGGAGTGGGACATGAAGCTGCCGCGCAACGTCTACAAGCCGCTCGCGATCGGGGCCCCCGAGCCCTACCGGGAACTGCCGGTGCGGCTGGAACGCATGATCCATTTCGTGCCGCCGCACATGGAAAAGGTGCGGGCCAAGGTGCCGGAACTCGCCAAGAGCGTCGACGTCGTCCTCGGCAACCTCGAGGACGCGATTCCGCTCGATGCCAAGGAGGCCGCCCGCGCCGGCTTCATCGCCATGGTGAAGGAGACCGACTTCGGCACCACCGGGGTGTGGACCCGCGTCAACGCCCTGAACTCGCCGTGGATTCTCGACGACCTGACGCAGATCGTCGCCGAGGTCGGCGACAAGCTCGACGTCATCATGCTGCCGAAGGTGGAAGGGGCCTGGGACATCCATTACCTCGACCAGCTCCTCGCCCAGCTCGAGGCGCGTCACAGGGTCGCCAAGCCCATCCTCATCCACGCCATCCTCGAGACCGCCGAGGGGGTGAAGAATGTCGAGGAGATCGCCGCCGCCTCGCCGCGCATGCACGGCATGAGCCTCGGGCCGGCGGATCTCGCGGCGTCGCGCGCCATGAAGACGACACGCGTCGGCGGTGGCCATCCCGAATACAAGGTCGTCGCCGATCCGGGCGGGGAGGGGCCGCGCGCCGTCTACCAGCAGGACCTGTGGCACTACACCCTCGCCAAGATGGTGGATGCCTGCGCCGCCAACGGCCTCAAGGCCTTCTACGGCCCGTTCGGCGACTTCTCCGACGCGCTCGCCTGCGAGACCCAGTTCCGCAACGCCTTCCTCATGGGCTGCGCCGGCGCCTGGACGCTGCATCCCTCGCAGATCGACATCGCCAAGCGCGTCTTCTCGCCCGATCCGGACGAGGTCGCCTTCGCGGCGAAGATCCTCGCCGCCATGCCCGACGGATCGGGCGCGGTGATGATCGACGGCAAGATGCAGGACGACGCCACCTGGAAACAGGCCAAGGTGATCGTCGACCTCGCGCGCATCGTGGCTGCCAAGGATCCCGCCTTCGCCGACCGCTATGCGATCTGAAGGGCGCCGGCATCCGTAGAACAAGCAGATGGGCGTTGACATGACGGCGCCGGGTCGCTTTTGTCCCGCGCCCATACCGCCCCATCGTCGCAAGGGACCTCGACCGGCGTGATCGACAAGCCACGGCAAGCCAAATTCAAGATCGGGCAGATCGTGAAGCACCGGATCCACCCGTTCCGGGGCGTGGTGTTCGACGTGGACCCGACCTTCGCCAACACGGACGAGTGGTACGAGGCGATCCCGGCTGAGCTCAGGCCGTCGAAGGACCAGCCGTTCTACCACCTGTTCGCCGAGAACGACGTGACGGAATACATCGCCTACGTCTCCGAGCAGAACCTCCTGGTCGACACCAGCGGCGAGCCGATCCGGCACCCGCAGGTGGACGAGGTGTTCGAACGCGATCCCGACGGCGAATACCGGGTGAAACGCACAGGCTTGCACTGAACCCGGCCCTGCCGCCGTTGACCCCGGCGGCCCCGCCCGGTAGCGGTCGCTGACCTTCCGCCGCCCAGCGATCCGTTCATGCTCCAGGTCCTCAACCTCGCGATGCCGTTCTTCGGCCTGATCGCGCTCGGCTTCTTCACAGCGCGCTACAAGGCGTGGAAGGGAACGCCGATTCCCGAGGCCGGCCTCGGCTGGATGAACTTCTTCCTCATCTACATCGCGCTGCCGGCGCTGTTCTTCCGCATCCTCGCCCAGACGCCGCTGGAGAAGCTCAACAACGTGCCCTTCGTCGTGGGCACGACCTTCGCCACCTTCACGGTCTTCGTGCTCGGCTTCGCCTATGTGGCGTGGCGCTCGGGCGGCCATACGGGCCATGCGACGGTGGCGGGCGTCGCCGCCGCCTACGGCAATATCGGCTACATGGGGCCCGGGCTCGCCTTCTCCACCATCGGGTCGGAGGCGGCGGCGCCGGTCGCGCTGATCTTCTGCTTCGACAACATCCTCCTCTTCTCGCTCGTGCCGCTGTTGATGGCGCTCGACGGCACCACGCGCCGCTCCATCCTGTCGGTGGTGGGGGAGGTGATCGTGAAGATCGTCACCCATCCCTTCATCCTGGCGACGGTCGCGGGCGTCATCTCGGCCTTCCTGCAGTTCAAGCCGCCGGAGATGCTCGACCGGCTGCTCGCCTTCCTGCAGAACGCCGCCGCTCCCGTCGCGCTCTTCACCCTCGGGGTCACGGTGGCGCTGCGCATGGAGAGCTTCGCCGCGCTGGCGCGGGTCGCCGCCGCCATCTCGCCGATCCTGGCGCTGAAGCTGCTGATCCACCCGGCGCTGGCGATCCTGATCCTGTCCTTCCTCGGGACCTTCGAGCCCTCATGGGTCTATGCCGCGGCGCTGATGGCCTGCCTGCCGCCGGCGCTCAACGTCTTCATCATCGCCCGGCAATACGACACCTATGTCGAGGAGGCCTCGAACGCGGTTCTGCTCGGCACGGTGGTGTCGGTAGGAACGCTGACGACGGTGCTCTATCTCGTGAAGAACGAGCTTCTGCCGATCAACATCTTCACGCCGTGAGCCCTCAGGCGGCGTCGCGCGCCTCGGGGCGCATCAGCCGGGGCGTCGCCTGCGAGGGCTGGAGCCCCTCGCGCATGAAGGCGCGGCGCAGCGGACCGATCTGGTCGAGGGCCCAGAGGCCGGCGCCGCGCACGAGGTGCACCGGCATGAAGGGCGACAGCAGCGAGCGGTTGAGCACGTCGATGGCGAAGGTGCGGCTGACGATGTCGGCGCGGCGGGCGCGGTCATAGGCGTCCATGGCGCGGGTGCCGCCGGGCGGTTCGCCGGCGGCGCGGGCATCGGCCAGGCATTCGGCGAGGGCCGCACCGTCCCGCATGCCGAGGTTCAGCCCCTGCGCCCCGATGGGCGGCACGACATGGGCGGCCTCGCCGACGAGGGCGGCACCGGGGACACCGAACCGTCGGGGCGTCATGGCGCCGAGGTCGTAGCGGCCGCGCCCCGGTTCCAGCACCACCTTGCCGAGGATCGCCTGCGAGCGCTTCTCGATCTCGCGGGCGAAGGCGCCGTCGTCCATTTTCAGCAGCGCGTCCGCCTCGCGGGGCGTGACGACGCAGACGAGGCTCGACCGGTCCCCAGGCAGCGGCACCAGCGTGAAGGGACCTGTGGGCGTGTGGAACTCCGTCGAAACGTCGCCATGGGGCCGGCTGTGGCGAAAAGTGGCGGTCACCGCCGATTGCGGATAGCGCGTCTCGACGACCTCGATCCCGGCGGCGGTCCTCACCTGCGAGCGGCGACCGTCGGCGCCGGCGACGAGGGGCGCGGAGAGCGTTCCGCCGCCTGCGAGGGTCAGGGTCGCTCCCTCCGAGAGGTCGACGCCGGTGACCATGTCGTCGATGAGGGTGATTCCGCGCTCGCGGGCCGAGGCCAGCAGCGCCGCGCCGATGTCGTCGTTGGCGATGTTGTGGCCGAAGGCGTCGAGGCCGATCTCGCTGGAACGGCCCTCGAAGATCGGTGCGCGCAGAAGGCTGCCGGTGGCGTCGACCAGGCGCATCACCCTGAGCGGCGCGGCGTGCGGCCTCAGGCGATCCCAGACACCGAGGCGCTGCAGGGCGAGGACGGAACCGTCGAGCAGGGCGGAGGTGCGCCGGTCGCTCGTCCGGCCGGGCAGGGCGCCGACGACGGCCACGTCGAAGCCCGCTTCATGGACGGCGAGGGCGGCGAAGAGCCCCGCGGGCCCCGCGCCCACCACGACGACGTCGAAGCTGGTCCTGGTCGCGCTGTCGCTCATGCGTCTTGCCGCCTGATGCTGTCCGGGGCCACTCTCCTAGCATCCGGCCGCGCCCCGCCCAAGGTCCAAGACGCCGCGGGGGATGGTCAGCATGAGAGGGGCGGGCATGGCGAACGAGGACAGGGGCGGGATCGCGGCCGCAGTCGCCGTCCACGTCTTCACGGCGTCGGGCGCCGTGCTCGGCCTGCTGGCGCTGGTGGCGGCGTCCGAGCGGCGCTTCGCCGCCGTCTTCGTCTGGCTCGGACTCGCCCTGGTGGTGGACGGGATCGACGGCACCATCGCCCGCCGGCTGCGCGTCTCCGAACGGCTGCCGCGCTATTCCGGCGACATCCTCGATCTCGTGGTGGACTACCTCACCTATGTGGTCGTGCCCGTGCAGGTGCTGATCCAGGCGGAGCTGGTGCCGGCGCCTCTCGCCTGGCCGCTGGCGGCGGCGATCCTCGTCTCCTCCGCCTTCTATTTCGCAGACACCGAGATGAAGACGCCGGGGGGTGGGTTCCGCGGCTTTCCCGCCATCTGGAACGTGGCGGTCTTCCTCGTCCTCGTCTTCCGGCTGCCGCCGGCCCTCAACGCAGTGATTGTGGCGGCCCTGGTGGCGGCGACTTTCGCCCCCTTCGTCTTCGTCCATCCGTTCCGGATGGAGCGCCTGCGGCCGCTGACCCTCGGCGTGCTGGCCGTCTGGATGGCAGCAGCCGCTGCGGCGGTGGCGGCAAACCTCGCTCCGTCGGTGCCCGTCGCCGTCGCGCTGGCGCTGGCGACCCTCTATCTCGGCCTCGTCGGAATCGTGCTCGGCGAGCGGGTCAGGTGAGCGCGAGACGGGCCTCGGCCGCCCGCATCGCCGCGTCCGGTGAAGCCGCGAGGGTGACGCGCGGCTCGGCGATGCCGAAATGGGCGAGGGTCTGGCGGCCGCCGTCGCGCAGGCCGGTAATGACCACGGCGGTGCCGGCCCGCTCCAGCTTGTGGACGAAGCTCTCCAGCGTGTAGGCGCCGGTGGTGTCGAGGAAGGGCACGTCGGTCAGGTCGAGGATGAAGACGGCCGGCGGGTCGCCGATCCGGTCGAAGACGGAGGCCACCGTCGCCGCCGCCCCGAAGAAGAAGGCGCCGCTCAGCCGGTAGGTGACGATGCGGCGGTCCGCGCCATGTGCCGGCTCGTAGCGCCCGTTGCCCTCCGCGCCGTCGGCGACGTCCTCGTCGATCAGGCGGACCTTGCTGTCCACCGCCATCGCCTCGGCCATGCGGTGCATGAAGAGCAGCGAGCCGAGGACGATGCCGACGCCGATGCCGGCGGTCAGGTCGACGAAGACGGTGAGCAGGAAGGCGGCGAGCAGCACCAGCGCATCGCCGGCCGAGGCGCGCAGCAGCATGGCGAACTCGCGCTTCTCCGCCATGTTCCAGGCGACGATGGCGAGGACGCCGGCGAGCGCCGCCAGCGGCACGTAGCTCATCAGCCCGCCGGCGAGCGCCAGGAAGACGAAGAGGAAGACGGCGTGGGCCATGCCGGCGACGGGTCCGCGCGCGCCGGCGCGCACGTTGGTCGCGGTGCGGGCGATCGTGCCCGTGACGGGCAGGCCGCCGAACAGGGCGGAGGCGATGTTGGCGACGCCCTGGGCGACGAGCTCGCAATTGGAGCGGTGACGGCGGCCGGTCATGCCGTCGGCGACGACCGCCGAGAGCAGCGATTCGATGCCGCCCAGCATGGCGAAGGCGACGGCGGGAACCAGAAGCTCCCGGACCCGGGTGAGGGAGAGCCCGGGCAGGCCGTTGAAGCCGATGCCCGTCGGAAGCGCCCCGAACCGCGAGCCGATCGTCTCGACGGGCAGGGTGAAGAGCGCCGTCGCCGCCGCGCCGGCCGCCACCACGACCAGCATGCCCGGCACGGCCGGCCGCCAGCGCTTCAGCGCGAGGATGCCGCCGATGGCGAGCGCGGCGATGACCACGGCGACCGGATTGACGGTCGGAAGCGCCTGCCAGAGCACGGGCAGCTTGTGCAGCATCTCCGGCGGCTCGGGCCCTGAGAGCCGCAGCCCGAGGAGGTCGCGCACCTGGCTGACGAAGATGATCACCGCGATGCCGGCGGTGAAGCCGACCGTCACCGGATAGGGAATGTACTTGATGTAGGTCCCGAGCCGGAGAAAGCCCACCGCGACCAGCATGATCCCGGCCATGAAGGTGGCGATGACCAGGCCGTCATAGCCGTGGATCGCGATCGTCGAGGCGACGAGGGGAATGAAGGCGCCGGCCGGGCCGCCGATCTGGAAGCGCGAGCCGCCGAGGGCGGAGATGAGGAAGCCGCCGACGATGGCGGTGATCAGCCCCTTGTCCGGCGTCGCGCCCGAGGCGATGGCGATCGCCATGGAGAGCGGCAGGGCGACGATGGCGACCGTGAGGCCCGCCACCGCGTCGGTACGCAGGTCCTTGAGGCCATAGCCCTCGCGCAGCACCGTCACCAGTTTCGGGGTGAACAGCTCGCGGAAGGACGCTTGCGGGGCGAGACTCGGCATCTGGCTCGGGTTCGGCGGGGGGTGGGGAAGCCTAGGCGCGGCGCCGTCCCCGACGCGTCCGCACAAATACGTGCCCGTCCGGCAGGTCAGCCATTCTTTTTGCGGTGCAAAGCCGGCGTCTTCGTGCTCACAATGGCAAGACGTGAGGAGCTTCCGCATGCCCGGACATCTTTCCACCCATGTCCTCGACACGGCGGCCGGCCGGCCGGCGGCGGGGATCGCCTACCGCCTCTATGCCATCGAGGGCGACACGCGCCGCCTCATGGCCGAGGGTCGCACCAATGCCGACGGTCGCGCGCCCGAGCCGCTGCTGACGCCGGCGACGATCCGCAGCGGCCCCTACAGCCTCGAATACGACGTCGCCGCCTATCACCGCGCGGCGGGCGTCCCGGTCAGCGATCCGCCCTTCCTGGACGTGGTGACGCTGCGGTTCAACGTCACGGCGCTGGACCAGCACTACCACGTTCCGCTCCTGCTCTCGCCCTACGGCTACACGACCTATCGCGGCTCATGACGACACGGCCCATCCGCTTCCTGCACCGGGGCGCCGTGGTCGAGGCGCCGGGCTTTCCGCCGATGACGACCGTGCTCGACTGGCTGCGCCTGGAGCGCCGCCTGACCGGCACCAAGGAGGGCTGCGGCGAGGGCGACTGCGGTGCCTGCACCGTCGCCCTCGGGCGGGTGAAGGACGGCCGGCTCGCCTACGAGCCCGCCAATGCCTGCATCATGCTGCTCGGGCAGCTCGACGGCGCCGAGCTCGTCACGGTCGAGGACCTGGCGTCGGGTGGGCGCCTCCACCCGGTGCAGCAGGCTCTGGTGGACCATCACGGCTCGCAATGCGGTTTCTGCACGCCGGGCTTCGTCATGAGCCTGTTCACCCTCTACCAGGAGGGCGCCGGCGCGGACCGCGAGGCGGTGCTGGAGAGGCTCGCGGGCAATCTGTGCCGCTGCACCGGCTACCGGCCCATCGTGGACGCGGCGCTCGCCGCCTGCTCCACGCCCCCCGACGATGCCCATGCCCGGCGGAGCGCGGCGACCGCCGCGACGCTGGCAGACCTCGCCGATGGCGACGACGTCTTCGTCGGCAACGAGGAGGCCTTCTTCGCCGCGCCAGCCTCGCTCGACGCCCTCGCGTCGCTCATGCAGCGTCATCCCGACGCGACGCTGGTGGGCGGGTCGACCGATGTCGGGCTGTGGATCACCAAGCAGCTGAGGACGCTGCCGAAGCTCGTCCATACCGGGCGCGTGGCGGAACTGCGCACTCTCACGGTGACGGACGAGGCGCTGACGATCGGCGCGGCCGTCACCTATGGCGAGGCGGCGGTGGCCCTCGGCGCCCTCGACCCTGACGTCGCGCTGCTCCTCCAGCGCCTCGGCTCGGCACAGGTGCGCACCGCCGGCACGATCGGCGGCAACGTCGCCAACGGCTCGCCCATCGGGGACATGCCGCCACTCCTCATCTCCCTGGGGGCTGAGGTGGCGCTCCGTCATGGCGAGGCCGTGCGGACGCTGCCGCTGGAACGCTTCTTCATTGCCTATGGCCGTCAGGACCGCGCGCCCGGCGAGGTCGTCACCCATCTGCGGGTGCCGCGCCTCGCCGCCGGTGAGCATCTGCGGGTGTTCAAGATCGCCAAGCGCCATGACCAGGACATCTCGTCGGTGATGCTGGCCATGGCGGTGAGGCTGGACGGCGGACGGATCGCCGGGGCGCGCATCGCCTTCGGCGGCATGGCGGGCATCCCGAAGCGCGCGGAAGCGGTCGAGCAGGCTCTGGACGGCGTCGCCATCGATGACGGTGCGGCCATCGGCCGGGCCGTGGCGCGGCTGGGCGAGGATTTCACCCCGCTGGACGACCACCGCGCCTCGGCGGCCTACCGGCTGAAGGTCGCCGCAAACCTCGTCATCAAAGGCCTCGCCGAGATCGCCGCCGGCGACCGCTCGGCGACACGGCTTACGCCGCTCAGGGGAGCCTCCCATGCGGCCTGAGCGGGACGGGGAGGGGCTGCGGCACGTCCGCCGGTCGATCCGCCACGACGCGGCCGAGCGGCACGTCACGGGCGAGGCGCCCTATATCGACGACATCCGCGAGCCGGAGGGCACGCTGCACGTGGTCCCCGGCGGCGCACCCGTCGCGGCCGGCCGGCTGACGCGGCTGGACCTGTCCGCCGTGCGCGCCGCTCCCGGTGTCGTCGCGGTGCTCACCGCCGCCGACATTCCCGGCGCCAACGACGTCAGCCCGGTCGCCGGCGACGATCCGCTCTTCGTCGCCGAGACCATCTCGTTCCACGGCCAGCCGCTCTTCGCCGTAGTGGCGGAGAGCCGGGACGCGGCGCGGCGTGCGGCGCGGCTCGCCGTGATCGAGGTGGAGGAGACGGCGCCCCTCGTCGACGTCGCCGAGGCGCTTGCGGCCGATGCCGACCTGATGCCGGCCTATGCCTTCCGGCGCGGCGATCCGGAGGCCGCCATCGCGGCGGGCGGACACCGGCTCGCGGGCGAGCTGCGCATCGGCGGCCAGGAACATTTCTACCTGGAGGGGCAGGCGGCGCTGGTCGTGCCCGAGGAGGACGGCACCTTCCTCATCCATTCCTCCACCCAGCATCCGAGCGAGGTGCAGCACGTCGTCGCCCGCGTCCTCGCCCTGCCGGACGCGGCCGTCGAGGTGGCGGTGCGGCGCATGGGCGGCGGCTTCGGCGGCAAGGAGAGCCAGGCGAGCGGCTGGGCGGCCATGGCGGCGCTGGCGGCGCGGCTCACCGGTCGGCCCGCCAAGATCCGCCTCGACCGCGACGACGACTTCGTCATGACCGGCAAGCGCCACGACTTTCTCGTCGGCTACAGCGCCGCCCACGACGCCGCCGGCCGGCTGGAGGCGGTCTCGGTGCAGTTCGCCGGCCGTTGCGGCTACAGCCACGACCTGTCGTCCTCGATCAACGACCGGACGATGTTCCACGCCGACAACGCCTATTTCTATCCGCAGGTGCACATCCACTCGCGCCGGCTGAAGACGCATACCGTGTCCAACACCGCCTTCCGCGGCTTCGGCGGACCGCAGGGCATGGTCTTCGCCGAGCGGCTGATGGACCGCATCGCCTGGGCGACCGGGCGCGACCCGATCGACGTGCGTTATGCCAATCTCTACGGCAGCGACGACCGCAACATCACGCCCTACGGCATGACGGTGGAGGACAACGTCGCCGGGCCGATCATGCGGCAGCTCGAGGCCTCCAGCGACTACCGGCGCCGGCGGGAGGAGATCAGGGCCTTCAACGCGCGCTCGCGGCACCTGAAAAAGGGACTCGCCCTGACGCCGGTGAAGTTCGGCATCTCCTTCACCACCACTTTCCTCAACCAGGCCGGCGCGCTGGTCCACGTCTACCAGGATGGCTCCATCCACCTGAACCACGGCGGCACCGAGATGGGGCAGGGGCTCTTCATCAAGGTCGCGCAGGTGGTGGCGGAGGAGTTCGGCGTCGCCCTCGACCGGGTGCGCATCACCGCGACCCACACCGGCAAGGTGCCCAACACCTCGCCGACGGCGGCTTCCTCCGGCACGGACATGAACGGCATGGCGGCGAAGGCCGCGGCGGCCGAGATCAAGGGGCGGATCGCCGAGTTCATCGCCCGCGACTGGCAGGTGCCGGTGGCGAGCATCGCCTTCCGCGACGACCGGGTGTGGTCGGGCGAGAAGAGCGTGACCTTCGCGGAGGCGGTGAAGAAGGCCTACCTCGCCCGCACGCACCTGTCGGCCGCCGGCTTCTATGCGACGCCGAAGATCACCTGGGACAGGCCGAAGGCGACCGGCCGTCCGTTCTTCTATTTCGCCTATGGCGCCTCCTGCTCGGAGGTGACGATCGACACGCTGACGGGCGAGTTCACCCTCGACAGGGTGGACATCCTCCACGACGCCGGCCGTTCGTTGAACCCGGCCATCGACATCGGCCAGATCGAGGGCGGCTTCGTGCAGGGCATGGGCTGGCTGACCATGGAAGAGCTCGTCTTCGACGCGAAGGGGCGGCTGCGCACCCACGCGCCCTCGACCTACAAGATCCCCACCGCCCGCGACGTGCCGGCGGATTTCCGCGTCGCCTTCTTCGACAATCCGAACCGCGAGGACACGATCTACCGGTCGAAGGCCATCGGCGAGCCGCCGCTGATGCTGGCCAATTCCGTCTTCTGCGCCATCGCCGACGCGGTTCATGCGCTCGCGCCGGGACGCGCGGTGGCGCTCGACGCGCCGGCGACGCCGGAGGCGATCCTCTTCGCCTGTGCGCGGCAGACCGGCGAGGTCTGAGCCGTGGAGGTCTGGCCCCGCATCGCAGCACTGATCGCCGCCGAGGGGGCCTGCGCCCTCGTCAGCGTCATGGCGACGCGAGGCTCGGTGCCGCGGGGTCCCGGCGCGCGGATGATCGTGCGGCCGGACGGCGCCTTCTTCGGGACGATCGGCGGCGGCACGCTCGAATGGCAGGCGCTGGCGAAGGCGCAGGCGCTGCTCGAACGCCGGGACGACGCGGCCCTCGTCCTCGACCAGCCGCTGGGTCCGGCGCTCGGCCAGTGCTGCGGTGGCCACGTCACTCTCGCCATCGAGCGTTTCGGGGCAG
>LNFH01000204.1 GCA_001464235.1 Rhizobiales bacterium Ga0077556
CGGCGGATCAGCACCTCGCGGCGGTGGTCGAGCCACTCGCGCAGCACCTCCTTCAGGCCGACGACCTTCGGCACCTTGCCCTTCATGAGCACGTTCATGTTGAGCGGGATGCGGCTTTCCAGCTCGGTCAGCTTGAACAGGCTCTCCATCAGCAGGGCGGCGTCGACGTTGCGCGACTTCGGCTCGAAGACGAGGCGGATGTCCTCTGCGCTCTCGTCGCGCATGTCGGCGACGAGGGGCAGCTTCCGCTCGTTGATGAGCTCGGCGATCTTCTCGATGAGGCGGCCCTTGGTGACGCCGAAGGGGATCTCGGTGACCACCACCAGATAGGTGCCGCGGCCGGTGTCCTCCTGGTGCCAGCGCGCCCGCGTGCGAAACGCGCCGCGGCCGGTCTCGTAGGCCTCCTGGATGGCGGCGCGGCCCTCGATGATGATGCCGCCGGTGGGAAAGTCCGGACCGGGCACGTGGGCGAGGAGATCGAGCGTGGTGCAGTCGGGATGGGCAATGATGTGCAGCGCCGCGTCGCAGACCTCCGCCGCGTTGTGCGGCGGGATCGAGGTCGCCATGCCGACGGCGATGCCCTGGCTGCCGTTGGCGAGGAGGTTTGGGAAGGCGCCGGGAAGGACGACGGGCTCCTCGTCCTCCTCGTTGTAGGTCTTGCGGAAGTCGACCGCGTCCTCGTCGATGCCGTCGAGGAGGAGGCGCGCGACCTCGGTCATGCGCGCCTCTGTCGCCGTCGATATTGCCGAAATTGCCCTGGCCGTCGACGAGGGGATAGCGCTGCGAGAAGTCCTGGGCGAGGCGCACCAGCGCGTCGTAGACGGACTGGTCGCCGTGCGGGTGGAACTTACCGATGACGTCGCCGACGATGCGGGCGCATTTCTTGAAGGCGGTGCCGGGGTCGAGCTTCAGGAGCCGCATGGCGTGGAGGATGCGGCGGTGGACCGGCTTCAACCCGTCGCGGGCGTCGGGCAGGGCCCGGCCCATGATGGTGGAGAGGGCATAGGCGAGATAGCGCTCTTCCAGCGCGTCGCGCAGGTTGATCGTCTCGATGCCGTCGTCGCCGCCGGAAGGCGGGTTTATGCGCTCGCCCATGGATCAGGCCTCGCGAATCGGAATGAGGGACATGGACCCTCGATAAGCGCGGCGGATGGTGCGAACAAGCGGGGAACGCCCAGGGAGCTGTGGTCAGCGGGGATGGAGACGGCTCGACGGCCCCCTCGACGGATCGCTCGAAGAGCTGCCCCTCACCCTTACCCTCTCCCCGCAGGCGGGAAGAGGGGGCTCCCGCGTCGCGCTTCGCGGGCGACGGGAGTGCCTGGCATCACGGCTGAGGGCAGGCGAGACGCCCAAGTCCCCCTCTTCCCGCCTGCGGGGAGAGGGTAAGGGTGAGGGGCAATGAGCCGCCGCCCTATCTCAGAACGTGATCTCGACCGAAGGCGCAGAACGGACGTGCTCCCCGTGGAACACCGCCTCGATGTTGTTGCCGTCGGGGTCGATGAGGAAGGCGGCGTAGTAGCCGGGATGGTACCTGCGCAGGCCCGGCGGGCCGTTGTCGCGGCCCCCCGCCGCAAGGCCCTTCCGGTGGAAGGCGTCCACCATCGCCCGGTCCTTCGCCTGGAAGGCGAGGTGATGGCGGCCGGTGAGTTCGCCGAGCGCCGCCCCGCTGTCGCGGGAGGAGATGAAGAGCTCATCGGCCCAGAAATAGCTCTCCTCCTCGCCGCCGATGGGAATGCCGAGCACCTCGAACACGGCGCCATAGAAGCGGCGGGAGGCGGCGAGGTCGGCGACCACGAGCTGGACGTGGTCGATGAGGCGGCCGCGATGCATCGCGTGGGTTTCCATGGGCGTGCTCCGTTCATTCGTGTGCGGCACTGACGCAGGAGGGAACCGGCAGGCCGCAGCCTCGTTCCCACCCGCGCGCAGTCAACGACATCGGCTTGCCAAACCATGGCGGCAGGGTCCCTATGACCGCCTCACCGGAGCCCTCCCATGCGCCGCCTTCTCGCCGCCGCCCTCGCCGCCCTGACCGCCCTCCCCGCCCTGCCGGCGCTCGCCCAGTCGCCGGACCTGATCTTCCGCCGCTCGACGGTGTTCCGGCTGCTGTCGCCCAACGACAAGCTCGCCACCTACGGCATCGACGACCCGCAGGTGGAGGGTGTCGCCTGCCACTTCACCGTGCCGGAAAAGGGCGGCTGGGCCGGCGCCTTCGGCCTCGCCGAGGAGTTCTCGGAAGCCTCGCTCGCCTGCCGGCAGATCGGCCCGATCCGCATCACCGGCCGCTCATCCCAAGGGGACGTGGTGTTCCGCGAGGGCCGCTCGTTCTTCTTCAAGCGCGTGCAGATCGTGCGCGGCTGCGACGCCCGCCGCAACGTGCTGGTCTACATGATCTATTCCGACAAGCTGATCGACGGTTCGCCGCAGAACTCGACCTCCACCGTGCCGATCATGCCCTGGGGCCAGCAGGCCGAGGTGGTGCGCTGCGGCGACTTCATTTCATGACGGGTGGCGGAGCGTTTCCTGCGTTTCCGTGAGGGCGTGCGCAGCGTCGATACGCGGAAAGGCGGCTACGGCACAAGGTCGGGCAACGGTTCAACCCCACCCGCCGGAGCCTGCCATGACGCGCCGCATCCTCGCCCTCGCCGCCCTCGCCTGCCTGTCCGCCGTCCCTGCCAAGGCTACGGGAGGCGTCTCCTGCACCGCGGAGGACCGGGGCGCGAAGTTCACCATCGGCAGCCCGGTCGGCCGGTCGACCGGGGGTGCCTTCTTCCAGTTCGAGGGCGAACTCGCGTTGCGCGGCGCCAACGTCGCCGAGGATTTCAGGAAGGTCACCCTGGGCAAGGATCACCTCACCCAGAGCTGGTTCGACGCACGCGACCTGAAGATGCACGTCCATTTCGAGCGTTCGGGCGAGCCCCACGGCACCATCGACCTCACGGTGGAGGCCCGCGGCAACGCCGACGCCGAGACCTGGCGCGGCCGCTATGTGCTGAGCATCGGCGAGACCGTCAACGGCGAGTTCCGCACCCGCCGGCTCACGGGCCGTGTCTCCTGCTCCGTCGAAGGGTGATGCTTGACGGCGGTGTCCTGTTCTGCGCTATCTCTGCCTCATGAACGGTTCGATCATCCTCATCGGGATTATTTGCGGCTGAGCGTCTTCGCTGGCCGGTCGCCGTTCTTTGCCATAATCCCTAAGCGCAAAAGATCACGCACCCGGCCAGCGGCGGGGAAAGCTGCGCGGAGACGGCTATGGCGATCAGGCTCTACAACACGCTGACGCGGTCGAAGGACGAGTTCCGTCCGATCGATCCGAACAACGTGCGCATGTATGTCTGCGGCCCGACCGTCTATGACGACGCCCATATCGGCAATGCCCGGCCGGTGATCGTCTTCGACCTCCTGTTCCGGCTGCTGCGCCACGTCTACGGCGAGGCCCACGTCACCTATGCCCGGAACATCACGGACCTCGACGACAAGATCAACAAGCGCGCCTATGAGCGCGGCATCACCATCCGTGAACTGACCGAGGGCACGGCGGCGCGCTTCCATGCCGCCATCGACGCGCTCGGCGCGCTGCGGCCGACGGTGGAGCCGCGCGCCACCGAACACATCGAGGAGATGAAGGCGCTCTGCGAGAAGCTGGTGGCGGCCGGCCACGCCTATGTCGCAGAGGATCACGTGCTCTTCTCCGTGCCCTCCATGCCGGGCTATGGCGGCCTGTCGAAGCGGCCCCTGGACGACATGATCGCCGGCGCGCGGGTGGACGTCGCGCCCTACAAGCGGTCCGAGATGGACTTCGTGCTGTGGAAGCCCTCCCGCGAGGCGCACGAGCCGGGGTGGCCGAGCCCGTGCGGCATCGCGCAGCCGGGGCGTCCCGGCTGGCACATCGAGTGCTCGGCGATGAGCTGGAAGCACCTCGGCGAGACCTTCGACATCCACGGCGGCGGCATCGACCTCGTCTTCCCCCACCACGAGAACGAGGTGGCGCAGACCACCTGCGCCTTCGGCCACGGGGTGATGGCGAACGTCTGGATGCACAACGGCTTCCTGCAGGTCGAGGGCGAGAAGATGTCCAAGAGCCTGGGGAATTTCGTGACGATCCAGGAGCTGCTGGACGGCTGGCAGGGCAAGGCCTGGCCCGGCGAGGTGCTGCGTCTGACGATGCTGAAGACCCACTATCGCCAGCCGATCGACTGGACGGTGCGCGCCATGGAGGAGAGCTGGAAGACGCTGGAGGGCTGGTATCGCGCTGGTCAGGGCGTTGAGGCCTCGACCGTGCCGGAGACCGTGCTGGAAGCCCTCGG
>LNFH01000205.1 GCA_001464235.1 Rhizobiales bacterium Ga0077556
CTCGCCCTGCTCTGGGGCGTCCACTGCGTCGTCACCCAGGACGCCCGCGACCTCGACGACATGGTCAGCCGCGCCTGCCGCTTCGCCTTCCAGGACGGTTTCGCCAAGCCCGGCCAGCGCATCATCGTGGTGGCCGGCGTGCCGCTCGGCACCCCCGGCGCCACCAACATGCTGCGCATCGCCTTCGTCGGCGCCGATGCGGCCGACGACTAGGACGCCGCGGGCCTGCCGGCGCGCGCCTGCGGCTCCTGCGCCGCGGCCTGCTGCTGGGCCCTGATCTCGGACGTCACCTGGTCCGGCTCGGCATGATGCGGCCCGTGTCCGACGTCGGGGAGCACGATCAGCTTCGTCTGCGGGACGTCGCGGGCGAGGCCCAGGGAATGGAGATGCGTCCAGACGACGCCATCCTTGTCGCCTGAGATCACCGTCACCGGGCAGGCGATGTCGCCATAGCGCGGCGCCTGCTCCCGGACCTGGGCGAGCAGCCCGGCGACGTCCTCGGCATTGGCCATGAACTGCGCAGGCCTGAGCACCAGCGGGATGCCGGCGCTCTCCGCATAGTCCGCTCCGATGGGCTGCGGGCTGAAGACGCCGGCGATGCTGCGCGCCATCAGCGCCTGGCCCGCCGGCAGGGCGAGGGTCCAGGCGAAGAGCGGCCCGAGCACGGGGCTCGCCGCCACCCGGTAGTACCAGTGCACGCCGCCGGGCCAGGGATGGGTCGAGGCCGGCGACGCGCTCGCCGTGGTCGAGGGCGAGACGGCAGGCGAGCGCCCCGGCCCAGGAATGGGCGACAACCACCGCCCGCGCGACGCCGAGGGCGTCGAGGGCGTCCACCAGCGCTCCGGCCTGATGATCGAGCCGCGCCGCGGCGCGTCCCGCCTGCCGCTCGGAGAAGCCGTGGCCCGGACGGTCGACAAGCAGGGTCCGGCCGAGGGAGCCGAGCCGGTCGCCGAAGGCCGGCCGCCAGGCGAGCGCGGAACCGGAGGCCCCGTGCAGGAAGAGCACGGGCACGTCTCCCTCGCCCCTGTCGATCACGTGCATCCGCCCCGCCCGCGTCGGCACGAAGCGGCCCTCCGGCGGGAAGGCGCGGGATATGGCGCGGGCGCTGAACCCCGTCCACCCGGCGAGGGCGGCCGGGACGGCGGTGGCGACGGCGAGGGTCGAAAGGAGAGCCATGGCGGGTTCTACGCCGCGGAGGCGCTGGCGGATCGGCGCGTCAGAGTTCGACGCCGTCCACCTTCGGCTGCAGGCGCTGGATGATCTGCGGCACCCGCTCGATGTGCGGATTGATCTCGATCGCCTTCTTGAAGGCGGCGAGCGCCTGTTTGTCCTCGCCGAGCTGCTGCAGCATCATGCCGAGGCCGACCATCGCGCCGTAGTGGCGCGGCTCGAGGCGCAGCACGTGCTCGATGTCGGTGAGGGCGCGGCCGAGCTCGCGGCGGGCGAAGTGGAGCGTGGCGCGCCGGCTCCAGGCCTCCACCGTCTCCGGATACATGTCGATGACCGAATCGAGCAGCGACAGCGCGAGGTCGGCCTGGCGCTGCTGCATCGCCTGCTGGGCACGGGCCATCAGCAGGTCGGCCGTGTCCGAGCCGGACTGCGCCATGATCATGCCGATCTGCGCCTCGATGGCGCGGGCCTGGCGGGCACCGTCCGCCTCGCGCAGGCGGCTGTAGAGTTCGTCGAGCCGGCGGGCGCGCTCGGAGGCGAAGGAGGGCGGCGGTGCGTTCGTGGCCGCCGCCGGCGCCTCAGGCGTCGCGGCGGGCGGCGTCGGTCCGGTGACCTGCGCCGCAAGCGGCGAGGCGCCGAACAGGAGGAGGCAAAGAAAAACCGCCGTGCGCATCATGCCACCAAGGTGGGCCACGATGCGCCGACGGTCAATGTCGGGTCGATGACGACGGCGTGAGCCGCGCCGGTTCGCCCGGGAGGCGGCGTGAGCCGGCCTCAGCCCTGCCGCGCCTTGAAGCGCTTCTGGGTCTTGTTGATGACGTAGACGCGGCCCTTGCGGCGCACGATCTGGTTGTCGCGATGGCGACCACGCAGGGACTTCAGCGAATTGCGGACCTTCATGGCGGCGATCCTCGGATGGGACGAGCGCTTGGGATCGGAGGACCCGACGGACGGCGCGTCGAAGAAGAGAAGGCGCGGGCTATACGGTGCCGGGGCCGGGGTGTCAAGGTTGCAGCGCCGCCTCCGGGACGCCATCTGCAGGGCAGAGGCGGGACCAGCCGGCGGGCGCATGGTCCGCCTGCCGTCCGCCCACCCATGACAGGAAAGGAGGCCGTGCGCCATGAGCGTCGCCTTCACGAAAGAGAACGACCGCGACGGCACCGAGGCCAACCTGCAGGACAGGCCCATCTCGCCGCACCCCAACCTCGTGACGGCGGAGGGCATGGCGGCGCTCGAGGCGGCCCTGGCGGCGGCGAAGGCCGCGGTGCAGGAGGCGCGCGACGCCGGTGAGGACGCGACAGGTCTCGCCCTCGCCCGCGCCAGCCGCGACGCCCGCTACTATTCCGCCCGCCACGCCAGCGCCGAGCTGGTCGGCCCGCCGCCCGCCGACGGCCGCGTGCATTTCGGCAGCCGCGTCACCTTCGACCGCGACGACGGCCGCCGCCAGACCTTCCGCATCGTCGGCGAGGACGAGGCCGAGCCCGCCGAGGGCACCATTTCTTACGTCTCGCCCGTCGCCCGCGCCCTCATGGGCAAGGAGGTGGGTGACGTCGCCACGGTCGGCGGCGGCGAGGTGGAGATCGTCGCCATAGGTTGAGGGCG
>LNFH01000206.1 GCA_001464235.1 Rhizobiales bacterium Ga0077556
GGTCGTCCAGAATGCCCCACCCGCACCCTCCCCTCGCTCCGCGAGGAGAGGGGGACTTCGGCCGACAGATCCTGACGGTGGGGTCGGACCAGGCCCGACCGCCCGGTCATTGATCGGAAAAACGGCCGCGCCAGACTCCACGAGTCAGGACAGACCGCGACGCGGTAGTCCCCCTCCCCGCGACAGCGGGGAGGGTCAGGGTGGGGCATTCCAGGGGATCAACTGGCGCTGGGCCCTGCCTCGTCGGTCCGGCCGCTCACCCCTCCCCGATCGTCACCACAGCCGCACGCCCGCCGGGCGCCGAAGATACCGTGACCGCCTGCGCGCCCTCCACCTGCACAGCGGCGCCCTGGTGCACCACCACGGTCTCGCCGTCGGCGGTGAGGCTCCAGGCCTCCTCCAGTGCGAAGAGCACGACGACCGGCG
>LNFH01000207.1 GCA_001464235.1 Rhizobiales bacterium Ga0077556
CCGGATCGCTTCCGGCCGCGGATCCCCTGAAAGAGGAGACCTGCATCGGCCAAGTGCGTCCTTCGAGGCTCGGGCCTATCGCCCTCGCACCTCAGGATGAGGAGTTCGGTGCCCGGCAGGTCGGATCACCGGACCGGCGGGGTGCAGCCCACAACCCCCCTCATCCTGAGGTGCGAGCCTCGGTACGAGGCGAGCCTCGAAGGACGCACTGACCTGATGCAGGGCGCCCAAGGACAACAGGAGAGCAAACCATGCTCGACAAGCCGAAGACCGCCGCCAGCGTGCGGCTGCCGACCGCGGGTGGCGGGATCGAGACCTACCGGCTCTCGGTGCCGAAGGCCTTTCCCGAGCGGATCACCCGGCCGCTGAACCGCGTGGCGCTCGCCGCGACCCACATGGTCGCCGACCCTCTCGCCGACAACGATCCCTGGCTGACCAACGCCATCGACTGGGACCGCACCACGGCCTATCGCGACTATCTCTGGGGCCTCGGCCTCGGGGTGGCGGAGGCCATGGACACCGCCCAGCGCGGCATGGGCCTCGATTGGGCCGGCGCGCTCGACCTGATCGGCCGCTCGGTGCGGCAGGCGAAGGCGACGCCCGGCGCGGTGGTCTTCTCCGGCGCCGGCACGGACCATCTCGACCCCGCCGAGGCGCGCTCGGTCGACGACGTCATCCGCGCCTACGAGACGCAGTTCGAGGCCATCGAGGCGCTCGGCGGGCGGATCATCCTGATGGCCTCGCGGGCCCTCGCGCGGGTGGCGAAGACGCCGGACGACTATGGCCGCGTCTATGACCGCATCCTGTCGCAATCGGCGCAGCCGGTGATCATCCACTGGCTCGGCGACATGTTCGACCCGGCGCTCGCCGGCTACTGGGGCTCGGCCGATCTCGACGCCGCCACGGACACGGCGGTGGACGTCATCAACCGCAATGCCGCGAAGGTGGACGGCGTGAAGATCTCCCTCCTCGACAAGGACAAGGAGATCGCCATGCGGCGGCGGCTGGCGCCGGGCATCAAGATGTATACCGGCGACGACTTCAACTACGCCGAGCTCATCGCCGGCGACGAGAAGGGCTTCTCCCACGCCCTGCTCGGCATCTTCGACGCCATCGCGCCGGCGGCGGCGGGCGCGCTCTCGGCGCTGGCGGACGGCGACACCGCCACCTTCCACGACATCTTCGCGCCGACCGTTCCGCTGTCGCGGCACATCTTCAAGGCGCCCACGCGGTTCTACAAGACCGGCGTCGTTTTCGTCGCCTATCTCAACGGCCACCAGGACCATTTCACCATGGTCGGCGGCCAGGAGAGCACGCGCTCGACCCGGCATCTCGCCGAACTCTTCCGCCTCGCCGACCAGGCCGGGATCTTCCGCGATCCCGACATGGCCGCGGCCCGGATGGCGGCGGTCATGGCGACCCGCGGCGTGGGGTGAGGCGGTTGGGAGAGTGACCGACCCTGCATCAGCCAAGTGCGTCCTTCGAGGCTCGCCGCCGGACGATGCTCACGCATCGCCGGGGGCTCGCACCTCAGGATGAGGAGGTGGTGCATGGCACCCCGGACGATCCGGGCTCACACCCCGCGGCTTCGTCAGGCTCGATGCAGGTCTTTCCTTCCTCATCCTGAGGTGCGAGGCGAAGCCGAGCCTCGAAGGACGCACTTCGCTGATGCAGTCCGCTGCTGGTCCCCGTTTCGTCACAACAGGCCCTGACACTCCGATGCGCGATTTCTCCACCGACCATTCCCTCCTCTCCATCAACACCGCGACGGTGAGGAAGCAGGGCGATCTCCTCGCCATCATCGAGGCCTGCGCCCGCCACGGCATTCAGGCCATCTCGCCCTGGCGCGACCAAGTGGCGACGGTGGGGCTCGATGCCGCGGTATCGGCCGTGAAGACCCACGGCATGAAGCTCTCGGGCTATTGCCGGGGCGGCATGTTCCCGGCCGATGCGTCGAAGCGGCAGGAGGCGCGGGATGACAACCGGCGTGCCGTCGACGAGGCCGCGGCGCTCGGGGCCGTCTGCCTGGTGCTGGTGGTCGGCGGCCTGCCGCACTATTCCCGCCCCGGTTCGGCGGTCTCGCACGATCTCGGCGCGGCGCGGGCCCAGGTGGAGGACGGCATCGCCGAGCTGCTGGACTATGCCCGCGCGGCGCGGATGCCGCTCGCCATCGAGCCGCTGCATCCGATGTACGCGGCGGACCGGGCCTGCGTGAACACGCTGGAGCAGGCCCTCGACATCTGCGATCGGCTCGATCCCGGCCGGACGGGGGCGCTCGGCGTCGCGGCGGACGTCTATCATATCTGGTGGGACCCAAACCTTTATCGCGACATCAAGCGGGCCGGGCGCGAGCGGCTCCTCGCCTATCACGTCTGCGACTGGCTGGTGCCGACCCGCGACCTCCTCACCGACCGCGGCATGATGGGCGACGGGGTGATCGAGCTGAAAAAGATCCGGGCGGCGGTGGAGGCGGAGGGCTTCGCGGGCTTCTCCGAGGTCGAGATCTTCTCCGAGCTCGACTGGTGGCGACGCCCGATGGACGAGGTGCTCGAGACCTGCATCAAAAGGCACAAGAGCGTGGTGTGAGGTGGGCCA
>LNFH01000208.1 GCA_001464235.1 Rhizobiales bacterium Ga0077556
GAGAGGGGACCTCGACGTCGCGAACGGTTCCACCCGTCATGCCGGGCACGACCGTCGTCAAGCGAACTGCGCCGCCTGTGCCCCCTCTCCCCGCCTGCGGGGAGAGGGTAAGGGTGAGGGGCAATTGAAACCAAACGCCCCAAAAAGAGCCCTCAGGCCTTCACGCCCCGCAGCACGAACTCCACCACATGCGCCCGCCGCGCGGCGATGGAGGCGGGGTCCTCCATGTCGGCGTCGAAGATGACCGACAGCGTGTAGATGTTGGAGAAGAAGAAGTAGCAGATGCCGATGATGGTGATCCACAGCTGGCGGGCGTCGAGCCCGGCGCGGATCGTGCCGTCGGCATGGCCGCGGGCGACGATACGGCCGATGGCGTCGATGACCGGCGAGTTCATCCGGTTCACCTGCGCCGACTTCTTCAGGACCTTGGCGCGCTGGCGGTTCTCGGTGGCGAGCAGGTTGATGAAGGTGCGGTCGCGCACGAAGCTGTCGAAGGTGAACTCGGTGAAGCGGGTGAGCGCCTCGACCGGGGCGAGCTGGTCCAGCTCCAGCTTCTGTTCGGCGGAGCGGGCGCGCTCGTAGGCGGCTTCCAGCACGGCCAGGTACAGCAGCTCCTTCGACGAGAAGTAGTGGTAGATCATGCGCTTGTTGATGCGCGCACGGTCGGCGATGTCGTCGGTCTTCGCCCCCTCGTAGCCCCGGTTGGCGAATTCACGGGTGGCGACGTTGAGGATGCGCGCGCGCGTGCCGGCGCTGTCGCGCTTGCGCACGGGTTTCGCCGCGCTGGTCTCGTCCGTCACGCTCTTGCCGTCGGGCATCCGCGATTCCTTGCCCGATTCGGCTGCCGCCGGACACTGGCACGCTGCGGCGGCCCGGTCACGGCGCGTCGTCCAGGCCCTCCAGGAGGCCGCGCACATAGCCGGCGGCGCGGGCGGCGCAGGCCGGCCCGTCGGGCTCGTAGATGAAGGGCTCGACGGCGATGTCGCCGCCATAGCCGCTCTCGCGGAGAGCCTTCAGCACGCCGGCGAAACGGTCGCGGCCCTCGCCGGGACCGCGACGGTTGGCGTCGTTGAACTGGACATGGCCGACGAGCCCCGTCGGCACCCAGCGCCGCACGAGCCCGGCGACGGGTTCCGCCTCGTGGGCGGAGGCGGCGGAGGTGTCGATCATGGTGCGGAAGGCGGGATGGCCGATCTCCTCCACCATGCGCGCCGCTTCGGCGACGGTCTGGACGAAGACGTTGTCCGGCGGCGCGAGAGGCTCCAGGCAATAGGTGAGGCCGCGGGCCTCGGCCTCCGGCGCCAGCCCGGCGAAGAGATCGCGGGCCCGTGCCCAGGCATCGGCCGGGGACTGGCCGTCGGTGGGGCGCCGCTGCGCCGGCGAGCCGTGCACCATGACCCGCGCGCCGAGCCCTGCCGCGAGGTCGAGAAGCCCGCGGATGACGTCGCGGGTCCGGGTGCGCACGGCATCGTCGGGACTGGTGATGGACAGGCCCTGCGGCGTCACCAGCAGCCAGTGCAGGCCGGTGACCGCGAGGCCATGGTCCTCCACCGTCCGGCGCATCGCCGCGACCTCGGCGGCGGCGAGGCGATGCGGTTCCTCGCCCAGGGTGAAGGGCGCGATCTCCAGCCCGTCATAGCCGACGGCCTTCGCGAAGGCGCATTGCCGGGCGAGGTCGAGGGGCTGGAGCACTTCGTTGCAGAGGGACAGGCGCATGCGGATTTCACCATCGGAGGCGGAGACATGCACCCTGCATCAGGGCCGTGCGTCCTTCGAGGCTCGTGCCCGGACGATGCTGCCGCATCGCCGGGGCTCGCACCTCAGGATGAGGGGGCTGGTAACGGGCATCGGGGCCCGGATCAGGCTCCTCACCCCAGCCCCATGCGAACGATGGGCGAGGCTCGACCTCCTCATCCTGAGGTGCGAGCGACAGCGAGCCTCGAAGGACGCACTCCGCCGATTCAGGGCAAGGCCGGACGAAATCTCACTGGATGCGGATGTTCGCCTCGCGGATGACGTCGCCCCACTTCTTGACGTCGGCCGCATGGACGGCGCGCAGTGCCTCCGGCGTGCGCTGGGCCTCCACCGGCGCCTCGGCGCCGAGCTGGAGGAAGCGCTCCCGCGCGGTCGGGTCGTCGATGGCCTTGCGCAGCGCCGCGTTGAGGGCGGCGACGACCGGGGCCGGCGTGCCCTTCGGGGCGAACACGGCGTTCCACACCACCATGTCGACGCCGCTCATGCCGGCTTCCGTGGCGGTCGGCACGTTGGGCAGGACCGGCGAGCGGGTCGGGGCGAGGACGGCGAGCGGCGTGATCGTGCCGCCCTGAACCTGGCTCATCAGGCTCGTCACCTGGTCGCAGATGTAGCCGACATTGCCGGCCACCAGGTCCTGGATCGCCGGGCCGGTGCCGCGATAGGGGACCAGCGTCGGCGACACGCCGAGCTTCTGGTTGAGCAGGGTGCAGGCGAGGTGCGAGGTCGACCCGACGCCGGCATTGCCGTTGTTCACCGTCGCCGCATTGGCCTTCAGATGGGCGGAGAACTCGGCGAGCGTCGTCGCCGGCAGCTTCTTCGCCGAGACCAGCATGATCGGCGCCGAGGCGGCGATGCCCACCGGCTCGAAGTCCGTCAGCGGATTGAAGGCGAGATTGGGATAGAGCGCCGGCGAGAAGCTCATCGTGCTCATCGGGCCCATCAGGATGGTGTGGCCGTCGGGCTCGGCCCGCGAGACCCGCGCGGCGCCGGTGGTGCCGGCGGCTCCCGCCACGTTCTCCACCACCACCTGCTGGCCGAGGGTCGCCGACATGCGCTCGGCGACGAGGCGGGCGACGATGTCGGTCGGCCCGCCGGGCGCGAAGGGCACCACCATGGTGATGGGGCGCGAGGGAAAGGTCTGGGCGGCCGCGGGGGCCACGGCGACGGTTGCGCAAAGGGCGGCGAGCGCCAGCCTCCTGGTGATCACGATGTCCTCCTGAGCATGCGGGGCACATCCGCGGTGCCTCTTGGCCGCGACGATAGCGGCAGCGTCCCAGGCGCGTCAATCAAGTATGTAACCAGTGGGTGACTTGTGAAGCGATGCCGGAGGTCCCTGGCGGGGTCGGGGCGGTGGGGGGCGTCGGTGGCGGCCGGTCAGTAGCCGCGGCTGCGGTCGACGAGGCCGGGCAGCGGCTCGCCGCGGCGGTGGCGGGCGATGGTGTCCAGTACGAAGCGCACCGCCGTCTCCGGATGGGTCATGCTGGCGATGTGCGGGGTGAGGATGATCTTCTCGTGGCGCCAGAAGGGATGGCCGGCCGGCAGCGGCTCGGGATCGGCGACGTCGAGCATGGCGGCGGCGATGTGCCCGCCGTCGAGGGCGGCGAGGAGGTCGTCCTGCACCAGATGGCCGCCGCGGCCGACATTGACCAGCATGGCGCCGGCGGGAAGCGCCGCGAAGAGGCGGGCATCGAGGATGCCGCGGGTCTCGGGCGTGAGCGGCAGCAGGCAGACAAGGATGTCGGTGCGGGCGAGGAAGTCGGGCAGGCTGTCGGCGCCGGTGTAGCAGTCGACGCCCGCGATCTGCCGGGGCGAGCGGTTCCAGCCGGCGAGCGGAAAGCCGAAGACCTTCAGCCGCTCCAGCACGCCCTGCCCGAGCTGGCCGAGGCCCATGACGCCGACGCGCCGGCGGGCGGCGGAGGTGATCTGGATCTCCTTCCAGACCTCGCGCCGCTGCTGGTCGAGGAAGCGGGGGAGGTCACGGTGCAGCGCGAGCACCGCCAGCGAGACATATTCGACCATGCTCTCGGCGATGTGCGGCTCCAGCATGCGCACCAGCGGCACATGGGCGGGCACCTTGGTGAAGTCGAACTGGTCGACGCCCGCCCCCACCGAGAAGACGAGCTCGAGATTCGGAAACGTTCCGGCGATGTCGTCCGGCGGGACCCAGGTGGCGAGATAGCGCACGCTCGCGGGGTCGGGCTGATCCGGCCAGACATGGAAGGGCATGTCCGGGGCGAGGGCCGCGAAGTGGCGGGCCCACTCGGCCCCGCGGACGGGATTGGCCTTGTAGAGAACGCTCATCGCCGCCTCAGAACAGGCCGACGGGCGCGAGCGGCCGGCCGTCGACGAGCCGCTCGTAGGAATAGGCGGCCGGATCGATCAGCGGCGCATCGCCGGTGACGACGTCCGCGGCGAGCCGGCCGGCCCCCGGGCCGATGCCGAAGCCGTGGCCCGAGAAGCCGGTGGCGAGGAAGAAGCCGGGCAGCGTGTCGACGGCCGAGATGACCGGGATCGTGTCCGGCGTGGTGTCGATGGTTCCGCCCCAGGCCTCGGCGATCTGGATGCCCTTCAGGTCCGGGTTCGCGGTGATGAGGGCGGCGAGGGCCTCCTCGACCAGCGTCATGTCGGGGGCGGGATCGCGGACGCGCTCCGCCTCGAAGGGGGAGGGCCGGTCGAGCGGCCAGCTGGTGCCGCGCAGCAGCTGGTCGAGGAAGGGCTTGCCGAAGGAGATCTTCAGGCCCTTCCGCCGCTGCCGATAGGTCGGCAGGAAGGTGCGGGCGTAGCGGATCAGGTCCGGCGTCAGCTCCACCGTGCCGCGGCCGCGAAGCGCCAGCGTCAGGCCGCCGTCGAGGCGACGGCGGATGCAGAAGAAGTCGGTGCCGAGCGCCCCGTCGGTGATCTCGGGGGCCGGCGTGGTGCGGCAGGCGGTGGCGTTGACGAGGCCGACGGGCAG
>LNFH01000209.1 GCA_001464235.1 Rhizobiales bacterium Ga0077556
AGCATCGATTCGGTGGCGTAATAGCGCCCGATCCGCGCGAACTCGGCCTTGTCGGCCAGCGCCGGCACGACCCGCCCGGCGAGGCCGAGACCGGCGATGATGCCGTCGAGCAGGGCGACGGGCACGCGGCGGAAACGCACCGGCCGGCCGGTCAGGGCGAAGAGCGCCTCCCCCTGCTCGCGCGGCGTCACCGCCGGCCCCGGTCCGCCGATGGGCAGGATGCGGTTCTGCCTGTCGGGGTCGTCGAGGCAGTCGGCGATGAAGGCGGCGAGGTCGCCGTCGCTGATCGGCTTGCAGGCGGTCAGCGCGCCGTCGCCGAAGATCAGAAAGGGCCGGCCGGCCTGCACCCGGGCGATCTGGCCGGACAGCGACTTGAAGAAGGCCGTCGGCCGCACGATCGACCAGGCGAGACCGGAGGCGATCAGCGCCTCCTCGAAGGCGAGCTTTGCCTTCTGGAAGGCGAGGAGAGGCTTCTGCACGCAGATGGCGGAGAGCAGCACCATGTGCGCGACACCCGCCTCCCTGGCCCCCGCCAGCACGTCCCGATGCGCCTGAAAATCGATCGCCCAGGCGTCGCTGGGCGCGCCCGTGCGCGAGGCGAGGCAGGACACGACGGCGTCGAAGGGCCCTCTCGCGGCGGCGGCCTTCGCGAAGGCGGCGGGGTCCCTCACGTCGCCCTCGACCACGATCGTACCGGGGAGGCGCCCGGGGTCCGTTCCCGCACGGACGAGACAGGTGACGGCATGGCCGCGCGCCACGAGCGCGACGGCGGTCGCGCGGCCGATCGTGCCCGTCGCTCCCATGAGCAGGACGCGGTGCGGCCGGGGCGAGGCTTTAGGGTCGGGAAGCAGGGACGGGAGCGGGGCCATGGGGGTCGGTGGATGAGGACGCGATCCGCCGCCGGAATCAAGCCTCCCGTGCCGCACCGCGACACCAACATGAACGGCAGCCGGCCGGCCAGGTTCAGTTTGGGTTCAACCCGGCCCTCTGAAACTCCGCCGGACCAACCGAAGAGGAGAAACGCTCGATGAGGACAGCATCCCGCATTCTCGATCGTCGCGCCCTGCTCGCCACGGCGACCGCCTCCGCGGCCGTCCTCGTGGTGGCCGGTGCGCTTCCCGCCTCGGCGCAGGCCCTTGCTCCGACGCCTCCCGCCGCCGCTCCTGCCGCTCCGGTCGATGCGGCGCCGCAGGAGATGCAGTGGGGCTGGCGCCGCCGCCGCTGGCGTCGTCGCGGCTGGGGCTGGGGCTGGCGTCGCCGCCGCCGCTGGCGTCGCCGCATGTGGCGCCGTCGCATGTGGCGCCGCGGCTACTGGTGAGCCGCCGACATGAAGGAGAAGGGCCCGCCGGCATCCGGCGGGCCTTTTGTCTGTCACATGGTGTCGGGCGTCTGGATCGGATCTTCCGGCTGCGGCGGGATCGGCATCGGATCGGGCTGGTCCGGCTGTGGCGGGATCGGCGCCGGGCCGGGCTGCGGGAAGGGCTCCGGCAGGGGCGGCTGCGGGGTGCCGAAATAGGGGGTGCCGAGAAGGATCGGCGCACTCTGCATCTTCATCTTGGCCTCCGGTGATCGCATGGGAGGACAACCCGTGGTCGCCCTCAACGTTCCGTGCAGCGGTCCCGCACGGGCAGCCATGTCGGAGTTTCCGCTTCCCGATCGGTTTCAAACGGTTCAAACTCGATCCCAAGGCAAGGCCCGCCGTACGGGACCCAAGACATTGCCGGGAGGAAACCGATGAAGAAGCTGATGTTGGCGCTGTTGGGCGCCTTGACCCTGACGGCCGTGCGGGCGGAAGCCCAGACCGCCGCTCCGGCCTGGCCGCAGCGTCAGGTGACGGTGATCGTGCCGTTCACCGCCGGCGGCACCACCGATCTCTTCGCCCGCATCTTCACGCAGGCGATGCAGCAGAAATACGGCACCGCCTTCGTGGTGGAGAACCGGGCCGGCGCCGGCGGCACGGTGGGCGCCACCGCCGCCGCCCGCGCGCCGAAGGACGGCTACACGCTGTTCGTCGGCACGGCGAGCACCCACGCCATCGCGCCCTACGTCTACAAGGCTCTGAACTACGACGCCGACCGCGACTTCCAGCCGGTCAGCCTCTTCGCCACCCTGCCGAACATGCTGGTGGTGTCGAACCAGATCCCGGCCCGCACGATGAGCGAGTTCGTCGCCTATGCGAAGGCCAATCCGGGCAAGCTGAACTACGGCTCCTCCGGCATCGGCGCCTCGAACCACATCCCCGCGGAGATCATCGCCAACCTCATCGGCACGCCGATGACGCACATTCCCTTCCGCTCCTCCAACGAGATCATGAACGCCCTGGTCGGCGGCCACATCCATCTCGCCTTCGACAACATCACCTTCGCGCTGCCGCAGTCGCAGGGCGGCACGGTGCGCGCCATCGCGGTGACCTCGAAGGAGCGCAGCCCGACGGCCCCGGAGATCCCGACCATCGCCGAGACCTTCCCCGGCTTCGACATCGGCACATGGCACGGGCTGTTCGCCCCCGCCGGCGTGCCGCGTGCCGTCGTCGACCAGGTGGCGGCGGACGTGAAGGAGATCTTCTCCCGCCCCGACGTGGTGGCGCGGCTGAAGGAAATCGGCGCCGTCGCCGCGCCGAACACCCCGGATGCCTTCACCACCTTCGCCCGCTCCGAGCGCGAGCGCTACCGCGTCATCGTCCGCGAGGCGCGCATCGAGCCGCAGTGACGACCGCCTGAACCAGATACCGGTTCGCGCGTTGTCCCTCCCGAAAAGGCCGGAGCCCCCGTGGCTCCGGCGCATTGGGAGGGGCCCATGTGGACCGGTTTTCTGGTTGTCCTGCTGATTCTGGTGCTGGTCTTCGGCGGTTATCTCGGCGGCACCCGCGGCGCGGGGGGCTCGATGGTCCTGCTGATGATCATCCTGACCGGCCTCTACCTCATCGGCTGGCTGCCGGACCCCTGGTGGTAGCAGAGGCGCGGGGCGGCTATCGCCCCGCCTTCTCCCGCCAGGCCGCGAAGTCGACCTTGGTCTGCTCGTCGGTCGGCGGATAGAGACCGAGGATCGAGCGGCCCTCGAGCACCTTCGCCGTCACGAAGTCCTCGAACACGGTCATCTCCACCGCCTCCGTGGCGATCTCGTCGGCGATGGCGGCGGGGATGATTACCACGCCGTCCCCGTCACCCACCACCACGTCGCCCGGCCAGACCGCGGCGTCGCCGCAGCCGATGGGCACGTTGATGTCCAGCGCCTGGTGCAGGGTGAGGTTGGTCGGCGCCGAGGGGCGATGGTGATAGGCGGGAATGGCGAGGCCGGCGATTTCCGCGCTGTCGCGGAAGCCGCCGTCGGTGACGACGCCCGCGACGCCCCGCATCATCAGGCGCGAGACGAGGATGCCGCCGGCGGAGGCCGCCCGGGCGTCCTTGCGGCTGTCGATCACCATCACCGCGCCGGGCGGGCATTCCTCCACCGCTTTGCGCTGGGGATGGGTGCGGTCCTGGAACACGGTGATCGGGTTGAGGTCCTCCCGCGCCGGGATGTAGCGGAGCGTGAAGGCCTCCCCCACCATGGTCGGCAGGGTGGGGTTCAGCGGCTTCACGTCCTGGATGAACTGGTTGCGCAGGCCGCGCTTGAA
>LNFH01000210.1 GCA_001464235.1 Rhizobiales bacterium Ga0077556
GTGCGAGAGGGCGAGCGCGACACGCCGCTCCGCAACGTCATCATCATTCCGCTCGGGGCCGAGGGCGTCGCCTTCCGCGAGCGCTTCGGCATGACCACCCGCACGCTCTTCAACATGAGCGAGGTGTCGTGCCCGCTCATCGCCGAGCCGAACCCGACCGTGGTCGCCACCTGCGGCAAGCCACGCAAGGGCGTGCAGCTGCGCCTGGTCGATGCCCACGACGTCGAGGTGGCGCCGGGCGAGATCGGCGAACTCGTCATCCGCACCGATGCGCCCTGGGCGCTGAACCACGGCTACAACGCCAACCCGGAAGCGACCGCGAGCGCCTGGCGCAACGGCTGGTTCCACACGGGCGATGCCTTCCGCACCGATGCCGACGGCAACTACTTCTTCGTCGACCGCTTCAAGGATGCGATCCGCCGTCGCGGCGAGAACGTCTCGTCCTTCGAGGTGGAGCTGGAGGTTTCCGCCCATCCGGCGGTGCGCGAGGCGGCCGCGGTGGCGGTGCCGAGCGAGTTCGGCGAGGACGACATTCTGGTGGCGGTGTCGCTCGCCGAGGGCCAGACCCTCGACCCGGCGGACCTCATCGCCTTCCTGAAACCCCGCATGGCCCACTTCATGGTGCCGCGCTACATCCGCGTCCTCGACGACCTGCCGAAGACGCCGACCCGCAAGGTGGAGAAATATCTCGTCCGTCAGTCCGGCATCACCGCCGACACCTGGGACCGCGAGACGGCCGGCATCTCCATCCGGCGCGAGAAACTGACCGGCTGAGGCCGCGCCCCTTCCATCCAGCAGCGAAAGCCCCTGATGTTCCAGAACGTGCTGATCGCCAACCGCGGCGAGGTCTCCATCCGGGTGGCGCGGGCGCTCGCCGATCTCGGCATCGCCTCCGTTGCGGTCTACTCGTCCGACGACAAGGCCTCGCTCCACGTCGTGCGGGCGGACGCGGCCGTGGCGCTGCCGGGCACGGGCGCGGCGGCCTATCTCGACATCGCCGCGGTGGTGGCGGCCGCGGTGACCGCCGGCTGCGACGCGGTGCATCCCGGCTACGGCTTCCTGTCGGAGAATGCCGACTTCGCCCGGGCCTGCGCCGCCGCCGGTCTCACCTTCATCGGCCCGGCACCGGAAACCCTCGCCCTGTTCGGCGACAAGGCCGCCGCCCGCCGGCTGGCGGCGGAGGTCGGCGTGCCGCTGGCCAAGGGCACGTCGGGTGCGACCACGCTGGCGGAAGCCGAGGCCTTCATGGCCTCGCTCGGCGGCCGGCCGGTCATGGTCAAGGCGCTGGCCGGCGGCGGCGGCCGCGGCATGCGGGTGGTCGAGGAGCCGGCGGGGCTCGCGGACGCCTTCCTGCGGGCGGGATCGGAGGCGAAGGCCGCCTTCGGCTCGGACGCGCTCTATGTCGAGGAGTTGATCCGGCCGGCGAAGCACGTGGAGGTGCAGATCCTCGGCGATGCGGGCGGTGCCGTGATGCACCTCCTCGAGCGGGAATGCAGCCTGCAGCGCCGGCACCAGAAGCTGGTCGAGATCGCCCCGGCGCCGGGGCTCGATCCT
Organism: Rhizobiales bacterium Ga0077556; assembly: GCA_001464235.1. Lineage (GTDB taxonomy): Bacteria > Pseudomonadota > Alphaproteobacteria > Rhizobiales > Phreatobacteraceae > Phreatobacter. The sequence goes on from LNFH01000210.1 coordinate 1,555, forward strand.
GTCCTTCGCGAGGCGATCTTCGCCGCGGCGGTGTCGCTCGCCCGCGCCGCGCAGGTGCGCACGCTGACGACTGTCGAGTTCCTCTTGGACGAGGCGGCCGGCCGCTTCGTCTTCATGGAAGCCAATCCGCGGCTGCAGGTGGAGCACACGGTGACCGAGGAGATCACCGGCATCGACCTCGTCCAGACCCAGATCCGCCTCGCGGCGGG
>LNFH01000211.1 GCA_001464235.1 Rhizobiales bacterium Ga0077556
ATGGCCGCCGACGGCAGCGCCACGCCGACCGGCGGCACGCTTGCCGCCTTCGATCCGCCGGGGGGGCCAGGAATCCGCGTCGAGACCTTCGCCCATGCGGGCTACCGCACCGTGACGAGCTTCGATTCGCTCCTCGCCAAGGTCATCGCGCATGCACCTGCCGGCGACTGGCGCGCCGCGGCGGGCAAGGCCTTCCGGGCGCTCGCCGAATTCCGCATCGAGGGCGTCGAGACCAATCTTGCCGTGCTGCAGGCGCTGCTGGCTGACGAGGACGTGCTGGCGGCCCGGACCGACACCGCCTTCGTCGAGCGCCACGCGGCGCGGCTCATCGCGACGGAGCGGGTGACGCGTTTCGCGGCGGGTTCGGCGAGCACCACGACGACGAGGGCTGCGGCTTCAGGCCCCGAGGGCACCGACCCGGTGGCGGCCCCGATGAGCGGGCGCATCGTCTCCATCGACGTCGCGGAGGGGGAGGCGGTCGCGGCCGGCCGGCAGGTCGCCGTCATCGAGGCGATGAAGATGGAGCACGTGGTGCTGGCGGAGCGCGCCGGCATCGTCCGCGCCCTGCCGCTGAAGGCCGGGGACCAGGCCGATGCGGGGGAAGCGCTCGCCTTCCTCGAACCGGCCGACATCGCCGCCGAGGCCGGTGATGCGGGCGCGGGCGACGAACCCGGCCGCATCCGCGCCGACCTCGCCGAGGTGCTCGACATGCACGAGGCGCTCGAGGACCATCGCCGCCCCAAGGCGGTTGCGCGGCGGCGCAAGACCGGCCAGCGCACCGCGCGCGAGAACATCGCCGACCTCTGCGACGCCGGCAGCTTCATGGAATACGGTGCCCTGGCGCTCGCCGCCCAGCGCCGCCGCCGCAGCCTGGAGGAGCTTCGCGAGATGAGCCCTGCCGACGGGCTGATCTGCGGCGTCGGCACGGTCAATGCCGGCCTGTTCGGCGAGGAGGCCGCGCGCTGCATGGCGATGACCTACGACTACACGGTCTTCGCCGGCACCCAGGGCTTCATGAACCACAAGAAGATGGACCGCATGTTCCGCCTGGCGGAGGAACAGCGCCTGCCCGTCGTCGTCTTTGCCGAGGGCGGGGGAGGGCGGCCGGGCGAGACCGACTACATGGGCGTCGCCGGCCTCGACGTGCCGACCTTCCGCATGCTCGCCGGACACAGCGGGCGGGCACCGACGGTCGCCATCGTCTCCGGCCGTTGCTTTGCCGGCAATGCGGCGGTGGCCGGCTGCTGCGACGTCATCATCGCCACCGAGAACGCCAATCTCGGCATGGGGGGACCCGCCATGATCGAGGGCGGCGGCCTCGGCGTCTTCACGCCGGAAGAGGTCGGGCCGATGGCGGTGCAGGTGCCGAATGGCGTCGTCGACCTCTTGGTGAAGGACGAGGCCGAGGCGGTGGCCGCGGCCAAGCGCTACCTCGCCTATTTCCAGGGTCCCGTGGCGGACTGGAGCGCCGCCGATCAGGAGCGGCTGCGCGCCGCCATCCCGGAAAACCGCCTGCGCGCCTATGACATCCGCGCGGTGATCGACCTCCTCGCCGACGCGGGATCGGTGATGGAGCTGCGGCCTGCCCATGGCGTCGGCATGATCACCGCCCTGATCCGGGTCGAGGGGCGCCCGATGGGGCTCATCGCCAACAATCCGCGCCACCTCGGCGGCGCGATCGACGCCGAGGCCGCGGAGAAGGGCGCCCGCTTCCTCGAACTCTGCGAGGGCTACGGGCTCCCCGTGCTCTCGCTCTGCGATACGCCCGGCTTCATGGTAGGCCCGCCGGCGGAGGAGACGGCGCTGGTCAGGCGGGTGTCGCGGCTGTTCCTCACCGGCGCCGCGCTCACCGTGCCGCTGATGACCATCGTGCTGCGCAAGGGCTACGGGCTCGGCGCCCAGGCCATGGCGGCGGGCTCGTTCCAGGCGCCGGTCTTCATCGTCTCATGGCCCACCGGCGAATTCGGCGGCATGGGGCTCGAAGGGGCGGTCAGGCTCGCCTATCGCAACGAACTCGCCGCCATCGCCGACCCGGCCAAGCGCGAGGCGACCTACCAGCGCCACGTCGCCGAGCTCTACCAGAAGGGCAAGGCGGTCAACATGGCGGCCTTCCTGGAAATCGACGGCGTCATCGACCCGGCCGAGTCCCGGCACTGGATCATGCGGGCGCTGAAATCGGCGGCGCCGATCACGAGGGGCGCTACGAAGCGCCGGCCCTTCATCGCCCCGCGCTAGCCTTCAGAACGCGACGCCCGCCGCGTCCTCGTCGGTGATCTTCAGCGTGTCGCCGACGGCGATGCGCCCTCCCTGGGCGACGGCGGCATAGATGCCGCAGTCGGCGTGGCCGTAGCTGCGCATCAGCACGGCCGGGATCATCAGGTCGCGCACGGCGGTGGCCGGATTGACGGTGGTTGCGGCGCAGCGCTCGGTGCGCTTCAGGCCGCGCAGGGCGGCGCCGCCGAGGGAGATGCGCTTGCCGACCCAGTCGAACTCGGAAAAGGCCGGCACCCCGTCGATGTAGATGTTGGCGCGGAAGCGGATGGGGTCGATGGCGACGCCCGTTTCCGTCTCCAGCGCGCGGACCGTGGCGAGGTTGATGATGGAGACGAAGCCGGAGCGCGAATCCATGAAGCGGAAGCCGGGCGGGCCTTCGAGGACCTTCGGGGCGCCGGCGAGTTCCTTCGCCAGGAAGGCGGTGAAGAAGGCCTCGATGGCCGCTCGTCCCTCCGGCGTCCGCAGGTCGCCGCGGGCGACCTCGACCTCGTCGGCGACGATGGAGAGGGTGTGGCTGTCATCGTCGTAGCGGGTCTTAAGCTTCGCCAGCGCCGCCTGGCGGGCGAGGACGAGGAATTTCTGCTTCGGCTGGTGCTCGGGATTCGCCGGGTCGAAGCCGGAGGGTCCGTTCTCGACGGCGAAGAGCCGGTCGCCGGGGAAATGCGCCCCGCTGGCGAGGGTGGCCTCGGCGAGCGGCTCGGCGGAGAGGCCCTTCACGGGATAGCGGTAGAGGGCGGTGATGCGGGCGGGGGCTGTCTCGGTCATGGCGTGAGGTGGCCCGAGGCGGCCGGGGCGGTCAAGCGGGGGAGGCGCGGACCACGCTTGCAAACACAGGCCGTCATCCCCGGCGAGCCCGCAGGGCGAGGGAAGGGGATCCAGGAGTTTCAGCGCGCTGGCCGCGTGAGCTGCTGGCTCCGCATGTCCGGCGGTCAGGTGCCCGAGGCCCCTGGACCCCCTTCCCT
>LNFH01000212.1 GCA_001464235.1 Rhizobiales bacterium Ga0077556
GTGGGGAGAGGTGAAAGCGCGGCGCCCTTGTCTTGTCCCATCGTGTTTCCTACCGGGGCATGCCCGCCCGTTTGAGGCGCCTCAAAAAGTCGGCGCCCGCTCTTCTCACGGCCGCGTGAGGCCCCCATATCCGCGGCAAGCCGGTGCCTTCGGGGCCGGACCATCCATCGGTCGGACGTTTCCTTTCGGGCTCAGCGGAGACGAGCGGGACGGGCAAGGGAGTGACCTTCATGAACATCGAGAAATACACCGAGCGCTCGCGGGGCTTCATCCAGTCGGCGCAGTCGCTGGCGCTGCGCGAGGGCCATCAGCAGTTCCAGCCGGAGCACCTCCTGAAGGTGCTGCTGGACGACACCGAGGGCCTCGCGGCCGGCCTCATCCGCCAGGCGGGCGGCCAGCCGCAGCTGGCGCTCCAGAAGACCGAAGAGGCGTTGAAGAAGATCCCGAAGGTGCAGGGCTCGGGAGCCGGCCAAGTCTATCTCGGCCAGGGGCTCGCCCGCGTCTTCGACACCGCGGAGAAGGCGGCCGAAAAGTCCGGCGACAGCTTCGTCGCGGCGGAGCGGCTGCTGCTCGCCCTGGCGCTGGAGAAGGAGACCGAGGCCGGCAAGGCGCTGGCCGCCGCCTCCGTCACGCCGCAGGCGCTGAACGCGGCCATCGAGGGGCTGCGCAAGGGTCGCACCGCGGATTCCGCTTCGGCCGAGAACGCCTATGACGCGCTGAAGAAATATGCCCGCGACCTGACCCAGGCCGCCCGCGAGGGCAAGCTCGACCCGGTCATCGGCCGCGACGAGGAGATCCGCCGCACCATCCAGGT
>LNFH01000213.1 GCA_001464235.1 Rhizobiales bacterium Ga0077556
AAGCTTCACCGGTGAAGACGTGCTCGAACTGCACGTCCACGGTGGCCGCGCCGTCATTGCGGCGGTCCTGGATGCCGTCCTCGCCGTTCCGGGCATCCGGCCGGCCGAGGCGGGCGAGTTCACCCGCCGGGCCTTCGAGAACGGACGCCTCGACCTGTCGGAGGTCGAGGGGCTGGGGGATCTGCTGCAGGCAGAGACACAGGCGCAGCGCCGCCAGGCCTATGGCCTGTTCTCCGGGCGCCTGACCTCCGAGGCCGACCGCCTCCAGTCCCTCCTGCTGCCGATCCTCGCGCAGGTAGAGGCGACGATCGACTTCCCCGACGAGGGGGACGTGACCAGTGCCGCGCTCGTCGCTGCCCGGCACGACCTGACGCGGGTGGCGGACGACGTGTCGGCACTCCTCGGCTCCGCCGGCCGCGGCGAGCGCATTCGCGACGGGGTGACCGTCGCCATCGCCGGGCCGCCCAATGCCGGCAAGTCCACCCTGCTCAACGCGCTGGCGCGGCGGGACGTCGCCATCGTGTCCCCGCAGGCCGGCACCACCCGCGACAGCCTGGAGGTCCATCTCGATCTCGGCGGTGTGGCCGTCGTCCTGGTCGATACTGCGGGGCTGCGCGAGACGGCCGATCCGGTGGAGGCGGAGGGAATCCGGCGGACGCGGCAGCGGATCGCGGGCGCAGACCTGACCTTGTGGCTCGCGGCGGACGGGGTGACCCTGGCCCAGGCGCCGCGAACCGATTCGGGGGCGGTATGGCCGGTCCAGCCCCAGATCGACCGAGATGACCACAGGCTGGACGGCGCGCAGTACCGGATCTCAGCCGTCACGGGCGAAGGGATGGGAGCGCTGATCGAGGCGCTCACCAACTTTGCGGCGCAGCAGGCTGGCGGCGAGCCGGCCGTGATCGTGCATCGGCGGCATCGCCTCCTCGTCGAGGATCTGGCGGCGGCGGTCCGCGCTGCGCTGTCGGTCGAGGACTGGGACGAAATGCCCGAACTGGTGGCCGAGCAGCTTCGGTCGGGGCTGGCAGCCCTCGGGCGCAGCCGGGGCCGGGTGGGCACCGAAGCCATGCTCGACCAACTCTTCTCGGCCTTCTGCATCGGCAAGTGAGACGCCCTACCCGAGGGTGTTTCACGTGAAACGGTCGATTCGGTCACGCAACAATTCGCTTGGTGCGGGCGGATTGCTCCCGGGCGCCGCCGCCGGTATGACGGGAGCCGGGAAGAGGACCATGAGCGACAGTCGCTTCGATGTTGTGGTGATCGGTGGAGGCCATGCCGGCTGTGAGGCGGCAGCGGCAGCCGCGCGCCTTGGCGCGCGGACGGCGCTCGTCACCCAGCGGTTCGAGACGGTCGGCGCCATGTCCTGCAATCCGGCCATCGGGGGCCTCGGCAAGGGGCACCTCGTCCGCGAGATCGATGCCCTTGATGGCCTCATGGGCCGCGTGGCCGACCAGGCCGGCATCCAGTTCCGCATGCTCAACCGGCGCAAGGGCCCGGCCGTGCGGGGGCCACGGACCCAGGCCGACCGCAAGCTCTACGCCGCCGCCATGCAGTCGGCGCTGCGGGAGCAGGCGGGGCTGACGATCGTGCCGGGGGAGGCGAGCGACCTCGTCGAGAGCGACGGCCGGGTCACGGGCGTGACGCTGGCCTCAGGGGTGACGCTCTCCGCCGGGGCCATCGTGATCACGACCGGCACCTTCCTGCGCGGCGTCATCCATCTCGGCGAGCGGCAATGGCCGGCGGGGCGGGACGGCGACCAGCCGAGCGTCGGACTGGCGCTCAGCCTCGAACGCGCCGGGTTCGCGCTCGGCCGGCTGAAGACGGGGACACCCGCCCGGCTCGATGGCACGACGATCGACTGGGCCTCGGTCGAGATGCAGGAAGCCGATTCGGACCCGGAACCTTTTTCGACCCTCACCGATGGCATCACCACGCCCCAGATCGCCTGCGGCATCACCCGCACCACCCCGGCGACCCACGCCATCATCCGCGACAATCTCGGTCGGTCCGCGATGTATTCCGGGCGCATCGAGGGCGTAGGCCCGCGCTACTGCCCTTCGGTCGAGGACAAGATCGTCCGCTTCGGCGACCGTGACGGCCACCAGATCTTTCTCGAGCCCGAGGGGCTCGACGACAGCACCGTCTATCC
>LNFH01000214.1 GCA_001464235.1 Rhizobiales bacterium Ga0077556
GGCGGGTCCGCGGCCTGTTCCTCGCCGGCCAGATCAATGGCACCACCGGCTATGAGGAGGCGGGCGCGCAGGGCCTGCTCGCCGGGATCAATGCGGCACTGACCGCGGGCGGGGGCGATCCGATCACCGTCGGCCGCCACGAAGGCTACCTCGGGGTGATGGTCGACGACCTCACCAGCCGCGGCATCACCGAGCCCTACCGGATGTTCACCTCGCGGGCCGAGTTCCGTCTCGCTCTTCGCGCCGACAATGCCGACCAGCGCCTGACGCCGCTCGGTCTTGCGATCGGCTGTGTGAGGGAGGCGCGTTCGATTCGGTTCCGTCACAAGCTCGATGCGCTGACGGACGTCCGGGCGCGGCTCGAGGCACTGACGCTGACACCCAATCAGGGCGCGGCGGCAGGCCTCAGCATCAACCAGGACGGCATTCGGCGCAGCGCCTTCGAGCTGCTGTCGCGGCCGGACATGGATTGGGCGACCCTCTGCCGCGTCTGGCCTGAGCTCTCGTCGGTCCCGAGGGCGCTCGCCGAGCAGATCGAGATCGACGCGCATTACGCGGTCTATCTGGACCGCCAGCAGGCCGAGATCGACGCGCACCGGCGTGATGAGAACCTGGGGCTGCCGGAGGACTTCGACGTCGATGCCTTGCCGGGTCTCTCCAACGAGATCCGCGCCAAGCTCCGCACCTACCGGCCGCGGACGCTCGGCCAGGCCGCCCGCATGGACGGCATGACACCGGCCGCCCTGACCCTGATCGCGGTCTGGGCCCGGCGCGCGGCAGCGAGGACCGCCGCGTGAGCGTCGACCAAGCGCTGGAGGCGGCGCATCTGGCGGGCGTCCCTGTTTCACGTGAAACGGCCGAGGCGCTGGCCCTCTACGTCGCGTTGCTGCGACGCTGGAATCCCACCAAGAACCTCGTATCGGCATCGACGCTCGATGCGGTCTGGTCGCGCCATGTGGCCGACAGCCTGCAACTCTTTCGGCTGGCGCCCGCTGCCCGCCGGTGGGTGGACATGGGATCGGGCGGCGGGCTGCCCGCTCTGGTGATCGCCGCCGCGCTGAAAGGCATGGAGGGCGCCGAAGTCCATTGCATCGAAAGCAAGCTCGGCAAGGCCGCCTTCCTCCAGGAGGCGGCCCGGCAAATGAAGGTGCCGGTCAGGGTCTGGGCCAAACGGATCGAGGATGTGGTGGGCCGTGAGCCACTGGATGCGGAGGTCGTCACGGCCCGGGCGCTGGCTCCACTGGCGGATCTGCTGCGACTGGCCAATCCCCTGTTGAAAACTGGCGCGGTGGGAATCTTTCCGAAGGGGCAAGATGTGGTGTCTGAATTGACGGACGCCGCTAAATATTGGAGATTCACGCACCAATCGATCCCGAGCGTAACGGAGAGTCGGGGCCGGATCCTCGTGGTCGGCGACCTCTCCGAAAAAGCCGGATGACCTCCAGATCGGACGTGACCCATGTCGCTCCTGCCCGCCGCCTCACCCCATTCCGCGCCGAGGGTCCTCGCCCTCGCCAACCAGAAGGGCGGCGTCGGCAAGACCACCACCGCCATCAACCTGGGGACGGCGCTGGCGGCCATCGGCGAGCGGGTGCTGATCCTCGACCTCGATCCCCAGGGCAACGCCTCCACGGGTCTCGGGATCGATCGGCGGGCCCGCGCGAAGTCGACCTACAGCGTGCTGGTCGGTGACCATTCCCTCGCCGAAACGATCCAGGAGACCTCGGTTCCCCGGCTGTCGATTTCGCCCTCCACCATGGATCTCTCCGGCGTCGAGCTCGAGATCGCCAGTTCGCGTGACCGGGCCTACCGGCTGCGCCGGGCGGTGGAGAGCCTCGGCGGCGACTACAGCTACGTGCTGATCGACTGCCCACCCTCGCTCAACCTGCTGACGATCAACGCCATGACGGCGGCGGATGCCATCCTGGTGCCGCTGCAGTGCGAGTTCTTCGCGCTCGAAGGCCTGTCCCAGCTGATCAAGACCGTCGAGCAGGTGAAGACCACGCTGAACCCGCGCCTGACGATCCACGGCATCGTGCTGACCATGTACGACGCACGCAACAATCTCTCGGCCCAGGTGGTGGACGATGTCCGCCAGTTTATGGGCGACAAGGTGTACCAGACCATCATCCCGCGGAACGTGCGGGTGTCGGAGGCACCGAGCTACGGCAAGCCGGTGCTGCTCTATGACCTCAAGTGCGTGGGCAGCCAGGCCTATCTGCGTCTCGCCTCCGAAATCATCCAGCGCGAACGCGTGCTGCGGGCGGCCTAACCATGGATTCGATTCGCCCACGTTCCGATTTGCCGGCCGACGTCGTGACGTTGGCGTCCCGAAGGAGACAAGACATGGCTGAGGATGCGAACCGGTCGCGGCTCGGGCGCGGCCTCGCCGCCCTCATCGGCGACGTCGGGGAGGAGACGGCGGCCGTCGATCGCGTCCGCGCCACCCGCAAGGTGCCGATCGAGTTCATCCGGGCCAATCCGCGCAATCCCCGCCGCATGTTCCGTGAGGAGGACCTGCAGGAGCTCGCCGATTCGATCCGCGAGCGCGGCATCATCCAGCCGATCGTCGTCCGGACGGTCGCAGGCGTCGTGGATGCCTACGAGATCGTCGCCGGCGAGCGCCGCTGGCGCGCCGCGCAGCGCGCCGAGCTGCACGAGGTGCCGATCCACCTGGTGGAGGTCGGCGACCGCGAGGCGCTGGAGCTCGCGATCATCGAGAACGTGCAGCGCGCCGACCTCAATCCGCTGGAAGAGGCGATGGGCTACAACGAGCTCATCGAGCAGTTCGGCTACAGCCAGACCGACCTCGCGAAGATCATCGGCAAGAGCCGCAGCCACGTGGCGAACACGCTGCGCCTGATGAAGCTGCCGGATCCCGTGCAGGGCATGCTGCGCGAGGGTCAGCTGACGGCGGGCCATGCCCGCGCGCTGCTGGCGGTCGAGGATCCGGCGAAACTCGCCTCGCAGATCATCGACCAAGGGCTCAACGTCCGTCAGGTCGAGGCGCTGACGCAGGAACAGTCGGAGAAGGCCGGCCGCGCGCCGAAGCAGCGCGAGCGGACGGAGAAGGACGCCGATACCCGGGCGCTGGAAAAGACCCTGTCGGACGCGCTCGGCATGGCGGTGAGCATCGACCACCGCGGCTCGGGGGGCGAATTGCGGATCCGCTACCGTTCGCTCGAGCAGCTCGAGGACATCTGCCAGCGCCTCAGGGGCTGACGGATCCCCTCGCTCAGCCGCGCGCGCCCTGGCGCGCGGTCGTCGCGATGGACATGAGCAGGCGTCCGGCGAGGGTCGGCGCAATGGAGGCGCGGGCGCGCGCCTCGAAGCCCACTTCCGCGAGCCGCACGATGATCCTGTGGAGCCGCTCGGCGGTCCACAGGCCGATCTGACGTTCCACGGCCACCTTGCGGCGGAAGAAAACCGGCGGCTCGAAGCGTTCAGCCGCGCTGCGTGCCGGCGTGCCGTTTTCCACCGCGAGGCGGGCCTTGTGCAGGCTCATGGCATGTCGAGTCGTGGCCGAAATGATCTGGGCGACGGCGATGCCCGCGCCCTCCGCCCGGAGGAGCAGCCGGTCGAGTTCGTCGGGCTGGCCGCCGAGCGCCGCATCGACGATGGCGTCGACGCCGAGCGTGAGGCTCTCGCCGGCGACGGCCTCGACGTCCGCAGGCGTGATCGTGCCCTGGCCGTGGCAATAGAGGCAGATCTTGCGGATTTCGGCGCGCGATGCCGCACGATCGCCGCCGAGCATCTGGACCAGAAGCGTGACGGCCTGTGGATCGACCTGGAGCCCGGCCTGGCGGGCTTCCTCGGCGATGAGCCGTTTCAGGTCCGCCTCGCCGTCCGAGTAGCAGGGGATGACGGCGGCGGCGCCGGAGCGTTCGGCATCGGTGCGGAGCGGCGCCGTCTTCTTCAGGTCGCCGGCCTCGATAAGGATGGCGGCGCCTTCCGGAGGCGAGGCAAGAAGCGGCGCGACGGCGGCGGCGACCGGCTTCTCGCCGGCCTTGACCCAGATGAGGCGGCGGCCACCGAACATGGGAAGCGTGCCGGCCTCGTCGGCAAGCCGCGCCGGGTCGGAGGCGAGCGTGTCGCCGTCGAGCCGGGTGACGGTGAAGGGGTCGTCGAGATCGGAGGCGATCTTTCCCGCGATCGCCCGGGCGCGCTCCGATACGAGGCCGCCATCGGGACCGTAGACGAGGATGACGGGGCGCGAGGGGTCGGGAGCGGCGACGAAACGGTCGATCTCGACGCCCTTGAGGATGGTCACGCGGTCACCGCGGCTGCGTCGCGTACCAGCCGGCCACCTGGGTGATGATGTTCTCCGCCAGCGCCTTGGTAGCGCGCTCCTGGGCCTCGATGACGGCGCGGTCGGAGGCGAGGCGCTGGGCCGTGCGGTCGAAGGAGGCGGAGGCGAAGGCCGAACCGCGATGGAGAACCTGCGGCGCACCGACGGGGGTGATGGTGTAGTTGCCGATCACGGTGATCGCCTGGGCCGAGGGGCGGCCGGCCGCCGTGTTCAGTGCGAGGGGCACGGTGTCGACGCCGACGCTGACGCGCAGGACATGGGTCGGCGCCGCGGCGCGGCCGCCGCCGCCCTGGGTCAGGTAGATCAGCTCGTTGCGCAGGATGACGCCGTTGCGGCCGGGAATTTCCGGGATTTCGAGGTCGCGGAGCGCCGCCTGGGCATTGCGGCCGCCCGAGACGGCGGTCGGATCGCCGTAGAGCGGCGTGAAACAGCCGGCGAGGGCGGCGGAGCAGGCGCAGACCGCGAGGAGGCGGCCGATCCGTGCGAAGGAGGTGTCAGCCCACGACATTCACGATCCTCTGCGGCACGACGATGATCTTCTTGACGGGGCGGCCTTCGAGCGCCTTCTGGACGGCGTCGAGGGCGATCGCGGCGGTCTCGATATCCTTTTGGGCCGCCTCGCGCGCGATCGTCAAGTCCGCCCGCTTCTTGCCGTTGACCTGAACCGGCAAAGTGATCGTGTCCTCGACCAGGATGGCGGTATCCACGACCGGCCAGGCTTCCTCGGCGACCAGGCCGGCATGGCCGAGCGCCTTCCAGCATTCCTCGGCGAGGTGCGGCATCATCGGCGCGACAAGCCGCACCAGGATGCTGCCCGCCTCGGCCAGCGCCGCCGCCATGTCGGGCGCAGGCGTGACGCCGCGGACCGCGTCGAGGGTCTTCGCCAGCGTGTTGGCGAGGGTGTAGATGTGCGCGACGCAGCGGTTGAAGGCGAGGCGCTCGACGTCGGCCTCGACCGCGGCGAGGGCCTGGTGCGCCGCCCGGCGGACCGCCGTCGCCTCCTCGCCGAAGGTGGCGGCAGACGCGCCCTGCGACACGGCCGCAATTTCGCCGACGATGCGCCAGAGGCGCTGGACGAAGCGGCTGGCGCCCTCGACGCCGGCCTCGGTCCAGATGACGTCGCGCTCGGGCGGCGAGTCCGAGAGCATGAACCAGCGGGCGGTGTCGGCGCCGTAGGTGTCGATGATGTCGTCGGGATCGACGACGTTCTTCTTCGACTTCGACATCTTCTCGATGGAGCCGATCTCGACGGGCGCGTTGGAGCCCTTGAGCACGGCCCGGCGCTGGTCTCCCTCGCCCGTGATCGTCACCTCGGCCGGGGTCACATAGGCGCCGTCGGGGTCGCGATAGGTCTCGTGGACCACCATCCCCTGCGTGAACAGGCCGCGGAACGGCTCGTCCAGCCCCGCATGGCCGGTCGCCTTCATGGCGCGAGTGAAGAAGCGCGAATAGAGCAGGTGCAGGATCGCGTGCTCGATGCCGCCGATATACTGGTCCACCGGCAGCCAGGCGTCGACCACGGCCGGGTCGGTCGGGGTGTCGGTGCGCCAGGGATCGGTGAAGCGCGCGAAGTACCAGGACGAATCGACGAAGGTGTCCATGGTGTCCGTCTCGCGACGGGCCGGCTTGCCGCAGGACGGGCAGGCGACGTGCTTCCAGGTCGGGTGGCGGTCCAGCGGGTTGCCGGGCTTGGAGAAGTCGGCATCGTCGGGGAGCAGGACGGGCAGCTGCGCGTCCGGAACCGGCACGGCGCCGCAATCGTCGCAATGGAC
>LNFH01000215.1 GCA_001464235.1 Rhizobiales bacterium Ga0077556
GGGCAAGTGGCAGAGCGAAGGGCCGAGGAACGACCGCCTCAATACAGCCCGCGACCGCCGTTGATCTGCACCGTCTCGCCGGTGATGAAGGCGGCCTTGTCGGAGGCGAGGAAGAGCACGAGGTTGGCGACGTCCTCGGCCGTCCCCTCGCGCCGCAGCGGGGTTCCCTCCACCGCCGAGTTCCGCCCTTCCGGCGTGTTGAACTGCACGTGGAACCGCGTGTCGATCAGCCCCGGCGCCACGCCGTTCACCCGGATGCCGAGCGGCCCGAGCTCCTTCGCCAGCGCCCGCGTATAGGTGACGATGGCGCCCTTCGAAGAGGCGTAGTGCAGGGCGCCGGGACCGCCGCCGTCCATCGCCGCCAGCGACGACATGGTGACGATGGCGCCCGACTTCTTCTCCGCCATGATCTTCACCGCCGCCTGGCAGGTGAGGTAGGTCGACATGACGTTGAGGTCGAAGGTGCGCTGCCAGAGGTCGAGCGATGACGCGACCGTGCCGATGCGCTGCAGGATGCCGCCGGCATTGGTGAAGACCACGTCCACCGTGCCGAAGGCGCGCACCACGGCGGCGAAGGCCGCATCCGTCTCGTCCTGCTTCGTCAGGTCCGCCTTGATGGCGAGGGCCTGTCCGCCGGCCGCGGCGATCTCCTTCTCCAGCGCGTTCGCTTCCCCGCCGCTGGAAATGTAGGTGAAGGCGACCTTGGCGCCGGCCTTGGCGAAGGCGCGCGTCGCCGCCTCGCCGATGCCCGATGCGCCGCCGGTGACCAGCGCGACCTTGCCCGTGAAATCCATGATGCACTCCCTCGCGGTGGCGATGAGGGCCGCGCGGTGCGCGGCCGCGGTCAGTTCAGGAATTCCGGCGAGACCAGGCTCGGCAGGAACAGCGTCACCTTGGGCCAGACGATGACCAGCGCCAGCACCATGAACAGCGGAATCAGCATGATCGCCGTGTCCTTGATCGCGTCGCGCATCCTCATGCCGGCGACCGCGCAGGCGATCATGAGACAGAGCCCGTAGGGTGGGGTGACGAGGCCGAAGGCCAGCGACACGATGCCGATCATGGCGAAGTGGACCGGGTCCATCTCCACCGCCTTCGCCAGCGGCTGCAGGATCGGCCCGCAGATGATGATGGCGGGGATGGCGTCGAGGAAGCAGCCGACCACGAGGAAGACGGCGGCGACGAAGAAGCCGGTGGCGATGAAGCCCATATTCCAGGCCGAGACGCCGGCGAGGATCGCCTCGGGGATCTTGTAATAGGCCAGCAGCCAGCCGAAGCAGCTTGCCGTACCGACGCAGAACAGGATGACGCCGGTGAGGCGCCCGGTGTCGAGCAGCGCACCGTAGAGCCCCTTGAGGTCCATCTCGCGGTAGACGACGAAGGAGAGGACGCCCGCATAGAGCACGGCGATGGCCGCCGATTCCGTCGCCGTGAACCAGCCGAAGATCTTGCCGCCGATGATGATGCCGGGGGTGAGCAGCGCCAGGAAGGAATGGGCGCAGGCGCAGATGAAGGCCCGCCACGTCTCCCGCGGATAGGTCGGGTAGCCGCGCCGCACCGCGTAGACGTGCACGGTCGCCATCTGCGCGCCGGCGATGAGGATGCCGGGGATGATGCCGGCGAGGAACAGCGCGCCGATCGACGTCGTGAGGATGCCGCCCCAGACGATCATCAGGATCGACGGCGGGACGATGACCGCCAGCACGGCGGAGACGGCGGTGATGGCGACCGAGAACGAGTCGTCGTAGCCGGCGCGGCGCTGCGCCTCGATGAAGATCTTCGACTGGCTGGCCGCATCCGCCGTGGACGAGCCGGAAATGCCGGCGAAGAACAGCGACAGCACCACGTTGATCTGGGCGAGCCCGCCCGGCCAGTGGCCGACCATGGTGCGCGAGAGCTTCAGGAGCCTGTCGGTGATGCCGCCGATGTTCATCAGGTTGGCGGTGAGCAGGAAGAACGGCACCGCCAGCAGGATGAAGGAATTGAAGGCGTTGAAGCTCTCCGACATCAGCGTGACGGTGTCGAGCCGGGGCTCGATGAGCAGGATCGGCAGGCAGGCGAGGCCGAGGGCGAAGGCCACGGGGACGCGCAGCGCGAGGAGGCCGAAGAAGGCCCCGAACAGCACGAAGGCCGCCTGACCGGCGGTGAGGACGGCGCCGCTCATAGGTTGAGAGTCCCTGCCTCGATGTCGCTGAGGGCCGGCTTGACCGGCGGTGCCTTGCGGCCGGCGGCGATGAGCACGTCGTCCCACATCTGCTCGCCGAGGAAGACGATCCAGGTCACACCCATCAGCGGCCAGGGCAGGTGGATGAGCCAGAGCGGCAGGTCGGCGAGTTCCGATGTTCGGAACCAGGCGAACTCGACGAACTTGATGCCGGCGAAGACGAAGACACAGGCGAGGAGGAGCGTGCCGCAACGCCCGACGAGCCGGGCCACCGCCTCGGCCCGCGGCGGCAGTTCAGGCATCACGTCGACCTCGAAATGGGTCGACTCGCGCACGCCGATCATCGCCCCGATGGAAATGGTCCATATGAAGAGGAACCGCGCCATCTCCTCGGTCCAGATGTAGCTGGGGATCAGCGCGGTGTGCCGCGAGAAGATCTGCAGGCTGACCGGGATGATCAGGATGGCGACGGAGGCCACCACGAGGTGGGACAGGAGGCTGGCATAGGCCGCCGTAAACCGCCGCCAGAGGCTCGGTGCCTCCCCCGCGGCTGGACTGTCGGACGGGGTCATGATGCGCTTTCGGACAAGGCGAGGGGGGCCGGCGCCGGGGCGCCGCGAGAGGCCGGCCCGCCGCGCCAGGGCGGGGGCCGGCCGGCACGGTGGCGTCAGACGCCGCTGACGCTGCTGAAGATGGCCTCGGCGCCGATCTCCTTGGCGTAGGCGGCCATGACCGGGTCGGTCGCCTTCTTCATCGCGTCGCGCTCCTCGAAGGCGATGCGCTTCAGGCGGCCGGCCTTCTCCAGCGTCTCCAGCTTGGCGCTGTCCTCGCCCGATTCCACCTGGCGGCCGTATTCGCCCGCCTCGGAGCCGGCGGCGATAATGGCGTCCTGCAGGTCCTTCGGCAGCGTCGCCAGCATCTTCATCGAGAAGCAGATCGGCCGGATCGACACCGCGTGCTGGGTCAGCACGAGGTTCGGCGCCACCTCGTAGAACTTCATCGCCTCGACGCCGGCCGCCTCGTTCTCGCCGGCCTGGATGACGCCGTTCTGGATGGCGTTGTAGACCTCGTTGTAGGCGATGACGGTGGGCGACATGCCGGCCGCGGCGAAGGTGCGCGACCAGATCGGAGCGCCCTGCACGCGGATCTTCAGGCCGCGCATCTCGGCCATGTTCTTGAACGGCTTGTTGGCGAAGATGTTGCGGGTGCCGCCGCCGGCATGGCCGATCAGCCGCACGCCGGCGCGCCTCTCCACCTCGTCCTCGATGGGCTTCAGCACGTTCGCCTTCACCACCTTGCCCATGTGGTCGACGTCGCGGAAGACGAAGGGCGCGTCGATGAAGGGCGCGGCGCGGGCGAAGGTCGACATGTGCGCCGGCGAGACGATGGCGTAGTCCACCGCGCGGCCCTGGGCCATGTACTCGAAATACTGCTTCTCGAGCCCCAGCGAGGAGTTCTTGTGCAGGTTGAAGTTGACCGGCTTGCCGTAGAGCGCCTTCACCCGCTCCTCGAAGCGGACCAACGCCTTGGTGAAGGCATGGTCGTCGTTGAACTGGACGGCGCCGTTGAGCGTCACCGGGGCCTGCGCCCTGAGGATGCCGGGGCTCGCGATCACGGCCGCGGTCGCGCCGAGGCCGAGCATGACCTGCCGGCGATCCAGGCCGCCGCGCATGTGGATGTCCTTGCGCATGTTCATTGCAACTCCTCCCGAGGGTTGTCGTGCACTCTTCCGGTGCGCCCATGTTGTTCTGGGTCAGGCCGGGAGTATGTCAGAACGATCCGGCGGCGGACAATTGCAAAAGCCCATGCTGCGGCGCGAATTTAAATGGATTCATAGTGCAGCGCGGGATTGTTTCTTGCTGCGTCGCAACAACGCTGCGGAAGGTCGAAGTCGTGCCGTGGCACGGCCGCCGCCACAGCTTGCCGGCTCCGGGCGGGAGGCAATCCGTCGCAGGTCCGGTCCCGCGCAGCTAACCTTTCTGTAGCTGTTCGTTTCTTAAGTATCGGGCGAGATGACGGGCGAGGAATTCACAAGTCTGGCTCGGCTTTGCGGTCATGCGCGCCGGTTTCACAGTGGTGAAGCCGGTTCACCATGATGATTAAGGACGCATTCACAATGTCGGTTCGGCGCGCCCGATCGCTGCTAGTGTCGGAATAATGCTCGAGGCGATTGACAGACACTCGATGGAGGAGGCGCGTGCCCTGCTGGCGCGCGGCTTTCCCATGCGCACGCCGGCGTTCTGGGCTGCGGGTCTCGAACGCCTCGCCGCCTTCCACGAGGCCGCATCCCTTGGTCCCGTCGGCCAGATCATGCGCATGAAGGGCGAGGCGGTCGGCGTCATCCTGACCATGCGCAGCCGCCGCGACGGCCAGCACGGGACGGCGCCCCGCTCGGTCGTCAACCTGTCGAGCTGGTACGTGGACGAGCGCTTCCGCCTGCTCGCGCCGCGCATGCTGCAGCAGGTCCTCGCCGAACCCGTCGACACCTTCACCGATCTCACCCCCAGCCCCCCGGTCACCGACATGATCGGCCGGTTCGGCTTCGAACGCCGCTACGACGGCGGCGCCATCCTCCCCTTGCCGATCCTGGCCCTGCGGATGGGGCCGGGGCACGTCGCGCCCGTCGAGAGCGCGGCCGTCGACGCCGGAACCGGACGCATGGTGGAGGATCACCTCGGCCTCGGCTGCCTCGCCTGCGCGCTGGTCGAGGGGCAGACGGCGAGGCCGATCGTGTTCATCGCGGGGCGCCGCAAGGGCCTCCCGGCGGCCCGTCTGGTCTATGCCGAAGACCTCGCGTCAGTTCGTCGCAACCTCGGCGAACTCGCGCGATTCCTGCTCGCGAGGGGCGTCATCTGCCTCGAAATGCCGGCGAGCCGCGGCGATGTCGTCCCCGGCACATGGTTTTCCGGCCGGTCCCGCCCGACCTTCGTCCGCGGCGTCGACGCCACGGCGGCGGTCGACCACGCCTATTCGGAATTTGTTTTCCTCCGCATCTGACACTGCCCTCGAACCCAGGGAGAAAGCCGTGACGACCGAGACGATGGACGTTTCCGAGGAGATCGCATCCTTCCTGCAGGGCCGCTTCCCGGCGCTTGCCGGACGCCGGCTCGACGCCGCCACCCCGCTCCTCGCCAGCGGCGCCATCGACTCCCTTGGCATCCTCGAACTCGTCACCTTTCTCGACGAGCGCTTCGGCGTCCAGATGATGGACGACGACTTCGACCCAGCGAACTTCGAGACGCTCGGCCAGCTCGTCGCCTTCGTGGAGCGCCAGCGCGCGTGACGACCCCTCCCTATCTCCTCCATCACCTCCTCGAACAGGCCGCCGCCTCCGGGGCGGACCGCGTCGCCGTCGTCGACGGCGCGCGGCAGGCCACCTATGCCGAGCTCCTTGCCGCGGCGCGCCGCTGTGCGCGCCTCTGTCGCGACCGTGGCCTCGGACGCGGCGACCGCGTCGCCATCGTCCTGCCGAAGAGCCTCGAGGAATGCTGGGCCATCTTCGGCATCGCCCTGGCCGGCGGCGTCTTCGTGCCGGTCAACGCCCTCCTGAAGCCCGCCCAGGTCCGCCACATCGTCGCCGACTGCGGCGCCCGCATCGTCCTGACCCTCGGCGACACCGTCGCGGCGCTGGAGGAAGCCTTCGACGGCCTCGACGTCGACGTCATCGCCGTCGACAGGCTTCCCGCAGACGGACCGGCCGACATCCCCCAGGCCGGCGGCATCGGCGAGGACCTCGCGGCGATCCTCTACACCTCCGGCTCCACCGGGCGCCCGAAGGGCGTCATGCTGAGCCACCGCAACCTGCTCGCCGGCACGCGCATCGTGCGCACCTATCTCGGCATCACCGAGGACGAGCGCATCCTCTCCGTGCTGCCCTTCAGCTTCGACTACGGGCTCAACCAGCTCCTCACCGCGGTGGAGCAGCGCGCCCGCATCGTGCTGCTCACCTTCCAGTTCGGCGCCGACATCGTGAAGGCCATCGTCGAGCACGGCATCACCGGCCTCGCCGGCGTGCCGACCATCTGGGCCATCCTCACCCGCGCCACGCCCATGCTGGCGAAGACCCCGCTGCCGACGCTCCGCTACATCACCAATTCCGGCGGCGCGGTGCCCTCCGAGACGGTGGCGCGCCTGCGCGAGAAGCTGCCGGGCACGCGCATCTTCCTGATGTACGGCCTCACCGAGGCCTTCCGCTCCACCTACCTGCCTCCGGAGGAGGTGGACCGCCGCCCGACCTCCATCGGCAAGGCGATC
>LNFH01000216.1 GCA_001464235.1 Rhizobiales bacterium Ga0077556
ATGCGGCGCTCGCCGCCGGTGGGCCGGTCGATGTCGAAGTCCAGTCCATCGCCGCCGATTCCCTCGGCGCCCGCAACGTCTTCGCCCGCGTCCACGAGACAGCTTCGGCCTATGTCGACCACGTCGCCCTCGTGCCGGACGCCGCCATCCGCGAGGCGCAGAAGCGGCTCTGGCTCGGCCTGCGCGCGGCGAGCGAGCCGGGCGGCGCGGCGGCCCTCGCGGCCCTTCTCTGCGGCGCCTACCGTCCGGCCCCCGGCGAGCGGGTCGGGGTCCTCGCCTGCGGCGCCAACGTCGATCTCGCCGCCCTCGCGGCAACCATCGACGCGGCCTGAGCGCTGACCGATCCGTGATCGGTGGGCCGCCATGAAAAGGTGGTTTTTGCGACCTAGCGTGTTAGCCTGAAAGTTGCAGGAGACCTCGAACCGGAGCGGATCTTGAGCGGTGGCATGAACACGGAGCGGCCTCCGGCCCCCAACGAACATCATCTCGCTCTCGGTCACGCGATCGACCGCGCCAAGCTCGTCATCCTGTGGGAGCGGGTCTGGCCGCGGCTGGTGCTCTTCCTCGGCATCTTCGGCGGCGTCCTCGCCGTCTCCTGGCTCGGCTTCTGGCAGGTCGTTCCCTACTGGGCGCGCTTCGGCGGCGTCCTCTTCGTCCTCGCCCTGCTGCTCGTCGCCGCCTGGCCGCTCCTCACCATCCGCCGCCCCTCCGACCAGGAGGCGCTGCGCCGCATCGACCGGGCGACGGACGGCGGCCACCGGCCGGCCACCGCCCTCGCCGACGGCCTCGCCACCTCGGACGATCCCTTCGCCAAGGCCCTGTGGGAGGAGCATCGCGCCCGCGTCGCCGCCGCGGCGGGCCGGCTTCGCACCGGCATTCCCATGCCGCGGATGCCGAGCCTCGACCGCTACGCCATCCGCGCCCTCGCCCTGCTGCTCATCGTTCCGGCCTTCTTCCTCGCCGGCGAGGAGCGGACCCAGCGGCTCATGACCGCCTTCGACTGGCGCGCTCCGCCGGTTCCGGTGAACTACCGCATCGACGCCTGGGTGACGCCGCCGCCCTACACCGCCCGCCCGCCGGTGATCCTGCCGACCCGCCGTTCCGGCGAGGGCGCTCCCGCAGCCCATGCGGCCGCCGAGCCCGAGGTGTTCAAGGTGCCGGCCGGCTCCGTCGTCACGCTGCGCGTCGCCGGCCTCGCCGACGTCGCGGTGAAGCCCGAGGGGGGCGTCGCCGCCGCGCCTCCGCCGGAACGCGCCGAGGGCGCCCCGGCCGCGCCGGCGCAGACCCCCGCGAATCTCGCGGAAACCCGCTGGACGGTGACGCAGAACGGCACCCTGTCGGTCAGCGGCTCCGGCGCGCCGCCCCTCGCCTGGCGCTTCGAGGCCATTCCCGACGGCGCCCCCACCATCGCCTTCGAGCGCGCGCCGCAGACCGACCAGCGCAACCAGTTCGTTCTGTCCTACAAGGTCGAGGACGACTACGGCGTGAAGGAAGCCGAGGCGACCCTGTCGCTGGCCCCCTCGGCCCTCGCCCTGCAGCGGCCGGGCGCCCGCCCGCTCGCCGACCTGCCGCCCCTGCCGCTCACCCTGCCGCAGGCCCGCACCCGCCAGGGCAGCGGCCAGACCGCCCGCGATTTCGTCGCCCATCCCTTCGCCGGCCTGCAGGTGGCGGTGAAGCTGCGGGCGAAGGACGACGCCGGCAACGAGGGCTTCTCCGAGACGGTCTACGGCACCCTGCCGGCCCGCGTCTTCTCCAAGCCCGTGCCGCGCGCCCTCGTCGAGCAGCGCCGCATCCTTGCCCTCGACGCCAACGCCGCCCCGCGCGTCGCCCGCGCCCTCGAGGCGCTGACGACGGCACCGCAGCAGTTCGGACTGGAGACGCCGGTCTATCTCGGGCTGCGCACCGCCTATTTCCGCCTCGTTCGTGCCCGCGACGACGCGGCGCTGGTCGAGGTGATGGACTATCTCTGGGACATCGCCGTGCGCATGGAGGACGGTGACGTCTCCGAGGCCGAGCGGGCCGTGTCCCAGGCCGCCGAGCGCCTGCGCCAGGCCATCGAGCGCGGTGCGTCCGAGGAGGAGATCCGCCGCCTCTCGCAGGACCTGCGCCAGGCCATGGACCGGCTGATGCGCGAGCTGGCCGAACAGGCCATGCGCAACCGGCAGGACGGCAACCAGCAGCAGGCCCAGCGTGATCCCAATTCGCGGCAGGTCCGTCCGCAGGACCTGCGCGACATGCTCAACCGCATCGAGAACCTCGCCCGCAACGGCGCCCGCGACCAGGCCCAGCGCCTGATGCAGGAGCTGCAGCAGATGCTGCAGAACCTGCAGGCCGGCCGCCAGCAGCAACAGCAGCAGGGCGAGAACGGCGAACAGGGCGAGCAGGGCGAGAGTCCCCTCGACCGTCTGGCCGACATGATCCGCCGGCAGCAGCAGCTGCGCGACGACACCTTCCGCCGCAACCAGGAGCAGCGTCGCGCCCAGCGCGGCCAGCAGCGCCCGGGTCAGCGCGGCCAGCAGGGCCAGCAGGGGCAGCAGCAGCAACCCGGCCAGCAGGGCGAACAGGGCGAGGGCGAGCAGGGCTACGACCAGCTCGGCGACGCCCAGCGCCAGTTGCGCGAACTCCTCGACCAGCTGCGTGAGCAGCTGGGTCAGCAGGGCGAGGGCGGCGAGGGCCAGGGCCAGTCGGAAGGCGGCCGCCAGGCGCAGGAGGGCATGGGCAATGCCGGCCGCGCCATGCGCGAGGCCGAAGAGGCCCTCGGCCGCGGCAACGGCCAGGGCGCCACCGACGCCCAGGGCCGCGCGCTGCGCAGCCTGCAGCAGGGCGCCCAGGGCCTCGCCCAGCAGATGCAGGAGGGTCAGGGCCAGGGTCAGCAGGGCCAGCCCGGCCAGCCGGGCGGTCGCCAGGGGCAGGCCGGCAACCAGGATTACGATCCGCTGGGACGGCCGACCCGCGGCCGCGAGGCCAACGAGAACTCCGACGTGCGCATTCCCAATGCCGGCGAGGGCGCCGCCCAGCGAGCCCAGCGCGTGCTGGAGGAGCTGCGCCGCCGCCTGTCCGACCAGGACCGGCCGCAGATCGAGATGGATTACATCGAGCGCCTGCTCCGCGGCCTGCAGATCCAGTAGCGGCCGTCAGGCTTCCGCGGCGGGCAGCTCCCAGACCTCGCCGGGGCGAATGGCCCGGAACAGGTCGGGGGCGATGGCGCGCTCGGCGAGGGCCGCGTGCAGCGCCACGCGCGGCTCCTCGATCGCCTCGTTGGTGAGCTGCACCGTGCCCCAGTGATGGGCGAGCGCCCGGCGCGCACCGCAATCGATCATCACCTGCACCGCCTCGGCCGGGTTCATGTGCTGGTCGCGCATGAACCAGCGCGGCTCGTAGGCACCGATGGGCAGGATGGCGAGGCCCGCTTCGCCTCGCGGAAATGATGGCCGTCGCCATAGCCCGTGTCGCCGATGTGGTACACGAGCCCGCCCGGCGCCTCGATCACGAAGGCGGCCCACAGCGCCTTGTTGCGGTCGAACAGGCCGCGGGCCGTCCAATGCCGCATCGGCGCGAGATGCACCGCCATGCCGTTGCCGATGTCGACCCGGGCACCCCAGTCGTGGGCCTCGGCGCGGATGGCGGGATCGTGCGCCTTCATGATCGCGTCCTGGCCGAGCGGGGTGATCACCTTGGGCTGGTGGACCGCGTGCAGGCGGGAGAGCGTCGCCAGGTCGAGATGGTCGTAATGGCCGTGGCTGACCAGGACGAGGTCGATCTTCGGCAGCGCCTCGAAGGCGATGCCGGGCGGATTGACGCGCTTGGGCCCGGCGAAGGAAACGGGCGAGACCCGCTCCGACCACACGGGATCGAAGAGGATGTTCAGCCCCCGCGTCTGCATCAGCACGGTGGCGTGGCCCACGTAGGAGAGGCGAATGGCGTCGTCCTCGACGCGGGGCGGCGGGACGTCGGCACGGTCCAGGGGCCAATTCTCCGGCCAGCGCGCCCGCTCGTCGCCGCCGAACTGCCAGCGCAGGAGCTCGGTGAAGGCCTTGGGCGGGGCGCCGTGCGGGTCGAAGAAGCGCGTGCCGTCGAAATGGTCGCTCACCGGCCCGGTGTAGTAGGGCTGGCTGCGATAGGCGAAGGCCCCGCCGGCGCCGCCGATGATCGGCAGCGAGGCGAGGACGCCGAGCAGGCGGCGGCGGTTGACCTTGGCGCGCGGGGGATCGGGGGGCTGGCTCATGCGGGCAGTCAGCCGCCGGTCATGGGCGGAAAGAAGGCGATCTCGCGCGCCCCCGCCAGTGGAGCCTCCGGTTTCACATGGACTTGATCGAGCGCGGCCCGGATCACCGTGCGGTTCTCGAAGGCATGGGCATAGCCCTCGCCGAGGCCGATGAGATGGGTGACGAGGTCGGCGACGGTGACGACGTCCGCCGGCAGGTCGATCTCCTCGGAAGCCTTGCCGACGCGCTCGCGCACCCAGGCGAAATAGAGCACCTTCACGGCTCGTCATCCTCGATCAGATGGCCGGCGCCGGCGCGGAAATAGTCGTAGCCGGTATAGAGCGTCAGGATGGCGGCGCACCACAGGAGCGCAATGCCGACGAGGGTGATGCCCGGCATGATCTGGTCGCCCGCCGGGCCCGCGATGAGGAAACCCACCGCCACCAGCTGCACCGCCGTCTTCCACTTGGCGAGCCGCGTCACCGGCACCGAGACGCGCAGCTCGGCGAGGAACTCCCGGAGGCCCGAGACGAGAATCTCGCGCGCCAGGATCACCATCGCCGCCCACAGCGACCAGCCGAGAATGGTGCCGTCGGCCGCCAGCATCATCAGAACGATGCCGACCAGCAGCTTGTCGGCGATCGGGTCGAGCATGCGGCCGATGGCCGAGTGCTGCGACCAGGCGCGGGCGAGGTAGCCGTCGAAATAGTCGGTGATGGCGGCGACGATGAAGATGCCAAGAGCCACCCAGCGCAGCCAGATGCCGCCCTCGTAGATGACCTGAGCGAAGAGGCAGGCGGCCACCAGCGGCACGGCGAGGACGCGGCCGTAGGTGAGCAGGTTCGGGACGCTGTAGGTCTTGCCGCGGCGCGGGCGGTCGATCGGATCAGCCGAGCTCATCATCTTGTGATGGACGAGGGGGCCGGCCGGGTCAATGGAAACCCATGCCGCAGTCGCGGGCCACTGGACAGAACGTCGTGAGCGGCTAGAACCGCCGCCATGAAACCCGCCGAGATCGTCGCGACCTGCCTGAGCCGACCCTGGCTGTCTGGGGCGCTGGTGGTCGCCGCCGCCGCCACCGGCACCATCCTCGGCGCCTATGTCTTCGAATACGTGGTGGGTCTGCCGCCCTGTCCGCTCTGCCTCCAGCAGCGCGTGCCCTACTACGCCGTCATCCCCGCGGCGCTCGCCGTCGCCGCCATGGCGTGGCGCCGCTGGCCGGCCGCGATCGTCCGTCTCGGCCTCCTCGCCCTCGCCGGGCTGATGATCTGGGGCGCCGGCCTCGGCGTCTATCACGCCGGTGCCGAATGGGGCTTCTGGCAGGGACCGACGACCTGCGCCCAGCCGACCGCCATCGCCCGCAATCCGGCCGATCTCCTGCGCCAGCTGCAGACGGCCAAGCCCCTCGCCGACTGCACCGTGGCGGCCTGGCGCTTCCTCGGCCTGTCGCTGGCGGGGTGGAACGTCGTCATCGCCTCCGCCCTCGCGCTGGTGGCGCTCGCCGCCGCCAGCCGGCCACGGGAGACCGGCCGCGCGGCGTGACTGCGGCCGGGGTCATCGCCCGGCCGTCATCTCCTTGCGCCGCGACGGTCGCGTCGTCGGGTGGGACGGCTCCTCGCCATAGCGCTGGACGACATAGGCCTCGCGCACCTCGGATGCCGCGAGTTCGAGGAGATAGGCCGCAAGGTCCAGGCCGTGCCGCTTCGCTTTCCCCGTCGCCGCCTCCAACTCCGCGGCGAACTGTCCGATCTCGTCGGATCGCTTCATCACTTCCTCCTCACGCGGCCTGCCGCTGCATCCGGGTGCGCCGCGTCGCCTCACGCGCGGCATAGCCGTAGACGACGTCCTGCGCCGTCTCGTGACGCGCCCGGGCGTCCTCGTCCGGCACCGCCGCGATGAGGAAGGGCTCCGTGCCGCGCGCGTGGCGCAGATAGGCCTCCAGGGCGTCGAGGGCCTCCTCGGTGGTCTCCGCCGAGGCGGCACGCAACTCCTGCCCCTCGGCGAGGCGCAGCGCCTCGTGGGCCGCCATCTCGAGCAGCATCTGCAGGAAGCGCGCCTGCCGCCTGCGGGCGATCACCGCCGTCTGGACGACCAGGGTGGCGAGATAGTCGTCGGTGTCCGCCGACGGATAGGGTTTCAGTCCGTGCATGTCGTCCCTCCTCCGGTTCGGGTCAGGCCATGACGGCGTGCATCGGGGTCGAGGCGATGCCGCGCCCGGTGAAGCCGTCGAGAATGTCGGGGGTCACGTCCATGACGCCGGCGATCACCGGGCCGCCGTCGATGTCGGTGATGGGGCCGAGCGGGGTCGGCCAGAATCCCATTTCGAGGAAGCGCGTCACCCAGACCGGATGGCCTTCCCAGGTCATCTGCTCGATGCCGTTGGCGAGGCAGTGTTCGACGACCGCCCGGGCCATCTCGCCGGAGCCGCGCGACCAGCTGCCGTCGCCGCGGTACTTCGGATCGATGGCGAGGCGCGTCCATTCCCAGATCTGCGGCCCCCGCGGAATGCCGCGCGGGGCCAGATGCGGATAGGCGTCGCTGAGCAGGTGCGGGAATTCCGTCGGCAGCAGGCGAGTATAGACCCTGAGGGCATCGTCGTCGTCCAGGATGAGGAAATGACGGGCCGTCTCGACGTCGAACTGGTCGATCTCGCGGCCGTCCGGCCTGCGAAGCCTTTCCCAGCGCAGTTCCTCGACGAAAACCCTATGACGAAGCCGGAAAGCTTCGTCCATCAATGACGCGTGCCGGGCGATATCGCGCCCGTCGATGACGAGTAGCCGCATGCCAACCCTCCCAAGATGACCATGGGGAAAGGGTGGGTTTCGAGGGCCCGTCTGTCACTGGCCCGATCAGACTATTGCGCTCTGCAACAGAGCACATGCGGAATCAGGGAATGATCTTGCGACGCAGGCAGCGGGCGACCAGATGGGCCCGCGACGTCGAGCCGGTCCGCTCCAGGGCGCCGGCCAGATGGTTCTTCACAGTGTTCTCCGAGATCGCCAGGATCTGGCCGATCTCCCAGTTCGACTTGCCCTCGGCGGCCCAGCGGATGCACTCGATCTGCTGGGGGGTCAGGCCGAAGGATCCCCCGCCATCGCCGGGAAGCCTCGCCCGGCGGATGGCCTCGTAGCCGTAGAGGCTGATGAGATGGAGCGAGCGCTGCTCGCGCCGCGATAGGGCGACGCGGTCGGCGCCGAAGGAGACGCAGGCGTCCAGTCCGCCGCCGGAGTGGATGGGCACGCAATAGCCGTCGGCGAGGCCGAAATCGCCGGCCTCGTCGAGGATCAGCGCCTGCTCGCGGCTGATCGTCGGCGTGCGCGACTCGCTCCAGACGAAGGGCATGACCGAGCTCATCACCTTCCGCATCGCCGGGTCGATCTGGGCATAGCCGCGGCTGTTGTAGCGATCCCACCAGCCCTCCGGCCAGTGATGGGCGAGCACGAGGGCCTCGAGGTTCTGATGGGGCAGGGGCACGCCGGTGACGATGAGGGAGGAGAAGCCGAAATGCCGCATGACGCCGACGAGTTCGGACATGACCTGGCCCGGCTCCGTCTTCCCCTCCAGCCGGTCGATCACGTCGAACGCGTAGCGGTCGACATCCACACTTCCGCCCACCATGTGCCCCAACCTCCCCAGGTGGACCCACGATTCAGCAACCGAAATCTGTGGGACGCAATCTAAGGATAAGTACGGATGTTCGCCTGTGCCCGGAGCGTCGTGGCCGCGTCCGATGCAGGGTCCCCCTGAGCCCGGACAGGTCGCAAGGCCCGGCTGAAGACCCGCAGAAGTGCCACGAGAGACGGCCGCAGGCGGGTCACGGCTCCAGCTCGGTATCCCAGTAGAGGTAGTCCATCCAGCTCTGGTGCAGGTAGTTCGGCGGGAACAGCCGGCCGTTGGCGTGCAGGTCCTGCACGCTCGGGGCGAAGGGCAGCTGCGCCAGCTGCAACCCCGATTCCTTCAGCGTCTTCGACCCCTTGCGCAGGTTGCAGGGCGAGCAGGCCGTCAGCACGTTGTCCCAGGTGGTCTGGCCGCCCTTGGAGCGCGGGATCAGGTGGTCGAAGGTCAGGTCCTCGCCGTGGCCGCAGTACTGGCAGCGGAATCGGTCGCGCAGGAAGACGTTGAACCGGGTGAAGGCGGGATTGCGCGACGGCTTCACATAGGTCTTGAGGGAGACCACGCTCGGGAGCCTCATCTCGAAGCTCGGCGAGTGGATCGCCTTCTCGTAGGTCGAGACGACGGTCACGCGGTCGAGGAAGACGGCCTTGATCGTATCCTGCCACGACCACAGCGACAGGGGATAGTAGCTCAGCGGGCGGTAATCCGCGTTGAGCACCAGGGCCGGCCATGAACCAGGAGACATGGCGGTCGAAACCGGCAGGTCCCCGGGCGATACGGCGACCGTCAAGATGAACTCCTTGCGATCGGGCGGCTCGGTGATCGATACTATGGGGATCGTGTCGCTCTTGTGAAGCCCAAAGGGCACGCGATCACGCCGTCGTGGCGGGCTGGGCCGCTTGGCCCTTCAGCGCCGCGTAATGCGCCCAGAGGAGCCGGGCCGCCACCGCCCGGTGCGGACGCCAGCGCTCGCCGAGCACCGCCATGGCCGCGCCGTCCGGCCTCGCGGGCAGGCCGAGGGCGTCGCCTGCCGCCGCCTGCAGCGCCACGTCGCCCGCCGGCCAGGCGTCGCCATGGCCGAGGCAGGTGAGGAGATAGACCTGCGCCGTCCACGGCCCGATGCCGCTGACCTTCACCAGCGCCGCCTCCGCGGCGTCGGCATCGAGGCGTCCCAGCCCGTCGAGATCCAGCGATCCGTCGCGCACCGCCGCCGCCACCGCCC
>LNFH01000217.1 GCA_001464235.1 Rhizobiales bacterium Ga0077556
CTCATGGACGAGCCGTCGGAAGGTCTCGCCCCGGTCATGGTGCAGAACCTCGAGGACATCATCATCCAGCTGAAGCAGGCCGGCCTCGGCATCCTTCTGGTCGAGCAGAACCTCTACAGCGCTCTCGCCGTCGCCGACCGCGTCTACGTGCTGGAGACCGGCCGCGTCGTCTTCGAGGCGCAGGCGGCGGAGGTCGAGGCGGACCCCGACCGGCTGACCAAGTTCCTGGGAGTGCACTGATGTCGTCCAAAGAGACGCTGGCTCGCCTTGCGGCCGATGGCAACGGCGTGGGGATCGACCCCGTCCGCCTCGCCGTCCATGCGGCTGTGGTCGCCGAGATGAATGCGCTGGTCTCCGGCTGCGCGCACGCACGGCTGGGACTGGGCGACAGTCCCTGGAGCCTCCAGACCTTCAAGGTCCAGGAGAGCGCGGCGGCCCGCCTGGGAGACGCCGCGTGAGCGCCATCCTGGATCTTGGTCTCTGCGACCTCGCGAATGCCATCGCCGACGGTTCCGTGACCTCGGAGGCGGCGACCGGGGCGGCCCTCGCCGGGCTCGCCTCCGTCGGGCGCGAGCTGAACGCCGTGGTCCGTCTCTCCGCCGACCGGGCCCTCGAACAGGCCCGCGAGGCCGACCGGCGCCGGATCGCCGGCGCGGCCGCCGGGCCGCTCGCCGGCGTGCCGCTCGCCCACAAGGACCTGTTCTTCGAAGATCCTCAGAGGGCATCGCGCCTCGGAAACCTCTGCCGTGCTGGAACGGCTCGACGCCGCCGGCGCCCTCGACATCGGCGCTCTCCATCTCGCGGAGTTCGCGCTGTCGCCGACCGGCTATAACGGCCATCTCGGCCATGCCCGCAATCCCTGGAGCCTCGACCATTGCCCGGGAGGGTCATCGTCGGGGTCCGCTGCGGTCGTGTCAGCGCGCCTCGTGCCCGCGGCGCTCGGGTCGGACACGGGCGGATCGATCCGCCATCCCGCCGCCATGTGCGGCGTCACCGGCCTCAAGCCGACGCATGGGCTCGTCCCCCTCCACGGGACCGTCCCGCTCGCCCCCTCCCTCGACTGTGTCGGGCCGCTCGCCCGCTCGGCCCGCGACGTCGCCCGCATGATGACGGTGATCGCCGGCTTCGACCCGCGCGACGGCGCGACCGCGGGCGCCCCCGCCCATGACTATGAGGCTGGACTGAACCGGGACCTGAAGGGCCTGACCATCGCCGTGCCGCGGGCCTATTACCGGGACGACGGTGACACGGCCGTTCTCGCTGCGCTGGAGGAGAGCCTCGCCGCCTTCCGCGACGCCGGGGCGAAGGTCATCGAGACCACCGTCCCCGACATGGCGACGGTCAACGCGCTGTTCCACGTGCTGATGACGGTCGAGGCTGCGACCTACCACCGGCGCTGGCTCGAAAGCCGTCCCGGCGACTATGCCGACCAGGTCCGCGGCCGCATCGAGCCGGGGCTGCTCTATCCGGCCACCCGCTACGCCGAGGCGCTGATGCTGCGCCGGACGATGGCGCGGGAATGGCTCGCGGCGGCCATGGGTGACGCCGACATCGTCCATCTCCCCGTGCTGCGCCAACGCGTTCCGTCGATCGCCGAGACCACCGAGGGCGACGCGGCTTCGGTCGCCGCAGCCATCGGCCGCGTGACCCACTGCACCCGGGGGATCAGCTATCTCGGGCTCCCGGTGCTGGCTGCGCCCTGCGGCTTCGCGGACGGCCTTCCCGTCGCCTTCCAGCTGGTCGGCCGGCCCTTCGCCGAACCGCTCCTGCTGCGCGCCGGCCACGCCTTCCAGTCGCGGACGACCTGGC
>LNFH01000218.1 GCA_001464235.1 Rhizobiales bacterium Ga0077556
ATGACCCTCGCGCTGATGGCGCTGGCCAACCCCGTCTTCACCCAGGAGGACCGCGACCCGCTGCAGTCGGTGGTCGCCGTCGTCCTCGACCGCTCCGCCAGCCAGTCGCTCGCCGACCGCACGCGCATGACCGACGAGGCCAAGGCCGCCATCGAGCGCTCCTTCGCCCGCTCGCCGGGCTTCGAGGTGCGCTGGATCGACGCCGGCGCCTCCGACGGCCAGACCGACGGCACCCATCTCTTCGAGGCGCTGCGCCAGGGCCTCTCCGACGTGCCGGCCGAGCGGATCGGCGGCGCCATCCTCGTCACCGACGGACAGGTTCACGACGTCCCGGCCCAGGCCTCCGCCATCGGCTTCACCGCGCCGGTCCATGCCCTCGTCACCGGCCGCTCGACCGACCGCGACCGCCGCGTGGTGCTGACCCAGACGCCGCGCTTCGGCATCGTCCAGCAGAGCCAGACCATCGGCTTCCGCATCGAGGACAACGGCACGGGCGGCGCCGTCGCCCAGGCCGCCGTCACCATCAGCCGCGACGGCGAGGTGATCGAGCGGCGCACCGTCGCCACCGGCGCGACAACCAATGTCCAGGTCCAGATCACCCACGCCGGCGCCAACATCGTCGAGATCGAGGTGGATGGGCTGGAGGGCGAGCTCACCCCCATCAACAACCGCGCCGTGGTCGTCATCGACGGCATCCGCGAGAAGCTGCGCGTGCTGCTCGTCTCCGGCGAGCCCCATGCCGGCGAGCGCACCTGGCGCAACCTCCTCAAGTCCGACGCCGGCGTCGACCTCGTCCACTTCACCATCCTGCGCCCGCCGGAGAAGCAGGACGGCACGCCGATCAACGAGCTCTCGCTCATCGCCTTCCCGACCCGCGAGCTCTTCCAGATCAAGATCCGCGAGTTCGACCTCATCATCTTCGACCGCTACGCCCAGCAGGGCGTGCTGCCGCTGATCTATTTCGAGAACATTGCCCGCTACGTGCGCAACGGCGGCGCCCTGCTCATCGCCGCCGGCCCCGAACACGCCACCTCCGCCTCCATCAACGACACCCCGCTGGAGAGCATCCTCCCCGCCGCCCCCACCGGCGAGGTCATGGAGCGGCCCTTCCACGCCCGCGTCTCCGACCAGGGCCGCCGCCATCCGGTGACGCGCTCGCTGCCCGGCATGGTCGCCGAGGGCAATCCGCAATGGAGCCGCTGGTTCCGCCTGATCGAGAGCCGCCAGCCCGCCCAGGGCGCCACCACGGTGATGGACGGCCCGGATTCCCGGCCCGTGCTCATGCTGACCCGCCAGGGCGAGGGCCGCGTCGCGCTGCTGCTCTCCGACCACATCTGGCTCTGGGCGCGCGGCTACGAGGGCGGCGGGCCGCATCTCGAACTGCTCCGGCGCTTGTCGCACTGGCTGATGAAGGAGCCGGAGCTGGAGGAGGAGAGCCTGCGGCTCGCCGTGCGCGGCCGCCAGCTCGCCGTCGAGCTGCAGACCATGGCCGAACGGCCGGAATCGGTGACCCTCACCCGCCCCTCGGGCAGCAGCGTCACCGTCGCAATGCAGGACGCCGAGCCCGGCCTCTGGCGCGGCCAGGTCGACATCACCGAGCTCGGCCTCTGGCGCGCCCAGGCCGGCCGCCTCACGCGT
This sequence comes from Rhizobiales bacterium Ga0077556, assembly GCA_001464235.1. Lineage (GTDB taxonomy): Bacteria > Pseudomonadota > Alphaproteobacteria > Rhizobiales > Phreatobacteraceae > Phreatobacter. The sequence continues at coordinate 1,639 of LNFH01000218.1, forward strand.
CTCATCAACGTCGGCCCGCCCAATCCGCGTGAGTTCACCGACGTGACCTCGACGACGCGGCTGCTGGAGCCGCTGGTGCGCGCCACCGGCGGCGGCCTCTGGCGCATCTCGGAGACCGGCACCCTCTCGGTGCCGCGCATCGTGCCGACGCGCTCGGCGAGCTCCCTGCGCGGCGAGGACTGGATGGGCATCCGTCAGCGCGACGCCTCGGTGGTGCGCGGCATCGGCATCCTGCCGGCCTTCGCCGGCCTGCTCGGGCTCGTCCTGATGCTCGGTGCCCTCACCGCCGTCTGGGCCCGCGAGGGGCGCTAGCCTCCCCGCGGCCCCGTACCGGCGCGCGCTCCGACGCGCCGGCCCTCCCGCCTCAGCGCCGCGAACGGCGCGGACGACCGAACACGCGCCGGGCGACCCGGCGCTCGCCGCGCGCCACGTTCCGGCGGGTCCGCCGCGATCCGAGGCCGACGGCGCGGCCGGCGCGCGTCACGCCGCGATTGGCGGCCCGGCCGGTGCGGGTGACGGCCCGTCCGGCGCCGCGGGCGCCGTCGGTGAGCCAGGAGGCTTCGGCAGCCGGAGCCGCCAGGGCGACGGCGGGCAGGCCCAGCAGGGCCGTCAGAAAGGTGCGACGCAGCAACATGGATCGTCTCCGGGGCTGAAAATGCCGCCCGTGGCCGGGCGGGCCGACAGGGTGGTCGCCAGGCAGGCGCGTGGCAATCCCCTCCCCCATACCGCCGCCGGCTCCGCGTGCGGCGCCGACCGGGCGATATGGCCCGCGCGGGGAACTCCGGGTCGCACGGCTCGTTGTCTGAATGGCTGAGGGACTAATGGAGGAAACGACCATGACCAACCCGAACCAGCAGAACCCGAACCAGGGCGGCCAGAAGGATCAGGGCCAGGGCCACGGTTCCGAGCGCGGCGGCCAGCAGCAGCAGCAGGGCGGCCAGAAGGGCCAGCAGGGCGGACACCAGAACAACGAGCAGGGCCAGCGCACCGACAAGGGTCGGGGCATGTGAGCCGGCAGGCGACCATGACGTCGCCGATCGAACATCGCGATCCGCCGTCACCCCTGCGGGTGGCGGCGGATTTCGTATGACCGGGGCCGATATTCGGGGCCGGTGGTTGCAAGGGAGAACACGATGAACAGACGAAACCTCTTCGCCGCACTGGCGGCGGCGGTCACCGTCGCGGCTGCGGCCGGTCCGGCCATGGCCCAGGGCCGCGGCCGGGGCCCGGACGGCATGGGCCCGCCCGGCCAGCGCCGTCGCGGCTGGGATTCCGGTCGGCCCGGTTTCGGCCCGGGCTGGCGCGGCGGTCCGCCCCCCGGCCGGGGCTGGCGGCGCCGCGACTGGCGCGGAGGTCCGCCTCCGGGCCGCGGCTGGCGTCGTCGCCGCTGGGATTGATCGTTCCGCCTGGCTGACGGCTCACCCTCCCCTCGCTTCGGCGGCGGGAGGGTGACGTGTTTCAGGACCCCCATCGTCCGGCAACCGGGCTCGGACGGAGGACGGCACCGGCGCGACCGCCGGACGCCACACCGCTGCCCGATACCTCACCGGTCTGCCTGACGCCCCGGTTCCGACTTTGTGCGACGCCATAGCCTCCCTCCCCGCGCAGCGGGGAGGGTAAGCGTGGGGCATTGAGTCCCGACGCGCTCCGATAGCGGGAACAACAGCCTCCACCCATTCCGTCAGGTCTCTCAACGCAGGCCCCACCCGCACCCTCCCCTCGCTGACGCGAGGAGAGGGGGACTTCCACGTCCCGGGTTTCGTCGCAGGTCGAACCGGGCTCGCCGGCTGGACCAGGGCGCAAGCCTGGTGTGAGTGTTGCTGGTCGCCGCCGCCTCAGGCCGGAACGCGGCCGCCCCGGACCCGGCCGGCAACGCCGTCGAAGGCGCCCGGCACCAGTTCCGCCACCAGCAGGCGGCCGGGATCGACCGGGCCCGGCAGGGCGAGCCGCCCGGGCTGGACGACGACGAAGCCGAACCGCTCGTAATAGGGCGCATCCCCCACGAGCATGATGAGGCGGTGCCCCTCGCGCCCGGCGGTCTCCATGGCGCGCCTCATCAGCGCCGCGCCGATGCCCTTGCCCTGGAAGGCCGGGTCGATGGTGATGGGCCCGAGCAGCACCGCCGCCACGCCGCGACCGATCTCCACCGGCGACAGGCGGATCGAGCCGACGAGGAGCGTGCCGACGCGGGCGGTGAAGCAGAGCGAATGATAGGGGTCGATGCCCTCGCGCAGGCGAAAGGCGGTGCGGGCGAAGCGGCCGGGGCCGAAGGCGCGCTCGTGCAGCCGCTCGATGGCGGCGTGGTCGGAGGGTGTCTCGAGGGCGAGGTCGAGCGACAGGTCGGGCATGGAGCAGGCGTCCAACGGCAGGAGGCGAACGAAATCCGGGGCTTCAGGCAGTCATGCCGGCCGTCGTCGTCGCTCGATCCGCGGAATTTCTCTGCCCATGGCATGGCGCTTAGCATGGAGCACGCGGCCCGTCACCCTCCCGCGCCTGCAACGGCGCCCCGCCGTCCGCCGCAGCGCTTTTCATGGCAAGCTTCGCCCGGCACCGAACCGTCCGGCCCGCCCGCCCGGGCAGGGTCGCGGCGGTTTGTGGGGTGAACGGCATGGACGGCGGGACGAAGCGCGGCTTTTTCGGCTGGACGGTGGTCTGGGCCGCCTTTGCCCTCGCCGTCTGCGGCTGGGGGCTCGGCTTCTACGGGCCGCCCATCTACCTGCACGTCATCCACCAGACGCGCGGCTGGCCGCTCGGCCTCGTCGCATCCGCCATCACCGTCCACTACCTCGCGGGCGCACTCACGGTCGCCAACCTGCCCGGCCTTCATGCTCGCTGGGGCCTCGCCCGCGTCACCCGGGCCGGCGCCCTGGCCCTCGGCCTCGGCATCGTCGGCTGGAGCCTCGCGGCCGCGCCCTGGCAGCTCTTCGTCGCCGCCCTCGTCAGCGGCCTCGGCTGGGCGACGCTGGGCGCCGCCGCCGTCAACGCCATCGTCGCCCCCTGGTTCGGCCGCGGCCGTCCTGCGGCGCTCGCCTGGGCCTATAACGGCGCCAGCGTCGGCGGCATCCTCATGTCGCCGCTCTGGGTGCTCGCCATCCAGGCCGTCGGCTTCCCCCTCGCCGCCATGGCCATTGCGGCCGTGGTGATCGTCGTTCTCTGGGTCCTCGCCGGCCGGGTCCTCGTCCACTCGCCCGCCTCCCTCGGACAGGCCCCGGACGGCGACGGGGCCGCCGCCGCGGAGGCCGCGGCCGCCGCGCCGGACCATGCCGCCCTCCCCGCCTCCGCCCTCTGGCGCGACCGGCGGTTCCGCACCCTCGCCGCCGCCACCGCCCTTGGCCTCTTCGCCCAGGCAGGCCTCCTCGCCCACCTCTTCTCCCTCATCGTGCCGGCCCTGGGCGAGGTCCGGGCCGGCATCGCCATGGCCGCCTCGACCCTCGCCGCCGTCGCCGGCCGCACCGTCCTCGCCTGGGTGATGCCGCGCGACGCCGACCGCCGGCTCATCGCCGCGGCGAGCTACGCCGTCCAGGTCGCCGGCTGCGGCGCGCTCCTCCTGTCGCACGGCACCGACCCCTGGCTGATCTGGAGCGGCGTCGCCCTGTTCGGCCTCGGCATCGGCAATCTCGTCTACCTGCCGCCGCTCATCGCCCAGGCCGAGTTCGCCCGGGTGGACGTACCGCGCGTCGTGGCGCTGACGGTGGCCCTGGGCCAGGCGCTCTATGCCTTCGCGCCGGCGGCCTTCGGGCTGGTGCGGGAAGCGGCTCCCGCGGGCACGGGGCCCGGCGACGCGCCCTTCGTCCACGGCCTCGCCGCACTGGTCTTCCTGGCCGCCATCGCCATGCTGCTGGCGGGACGGAGGACCTGACCTCTACCAGTGGGGACTGCGCGGCCGCCCCTCGAACAGTTCCGCGATGCGCTCGCGCGTGCCGCGGGTGACGCCGTCAGGCAGGGCGTCCCGCGGGAAGAACGCGGCTTCCAGGATCTCCCGCGTCGGCACGAAGGGCGAGGTCTGCGCGAAAGCCTCGATGCGGAACAGCGCCACATGGTCGCGCGGCGATGTCCGGGCGTTGAGATAGAGGCCGCAGAAGACCGGAGCGCCGGTCATGGCGACGTGGGCTTCCTCGCGCAGCTCGACGGCGAGAGCCTCCTCCACCGTCTGCCCCGTCTCCACCCCGCCGCCGGGGAAGTGCCAGCCGGGCGTGTAGCTGTGGCGGACGAGCAGGATGCGGCCTTCCGCGTCCACCACGCAGCCGCGCACGCCGAGCGTCATGCCGCGGGAGAAGCGCCAGTAGAGGTGCATGAGGGGGGAGAGCCAGGCGCGCCGTTCGGGACTGAGCAGGATCATCGGCGCCTCTCATCACTGTCGCGAATGAAACATTGCGGATTCATGAAGGACCGCGATCAAAAATGCATGGCAGGCCGTGCGGCTGTGTCACTACCGAAATCCGCCCAACAAGCCTATTTCAGCGTCATGTTGCGCTGCACACTTGAGCAGCGCGCCCATTTCAGGAGCTTCCCATGCTCATTTCCCTCCTCACCTCGCTGCTGAAGCGTCGCCCGACGTTCCACTGGCAGCCCTCTCTCGAGATCCGTGACGGCGCCACCGCTGCCGCCCTCGGCATCTGGTACGCCCGCAGCTGAGCCGACGCGCCGGGCCATGGCCCGGTGACCGGACGGCTGGACAGGCCCCGCATGCCTCACGCATAGGGTGAGGCATGTTCCGCCTCGCCCATCTCTCCGATCCGCATATCGGCCCGCTGCCGGCGCCCGGCTGGCGGGCGCTGATGAACAAGCGCCTGACCGGCTACCTCAACTGGCAGCGCAACCGGGCGGCCCATCACCGCATGGACATCCTCGACCGCCTGCTGGACGACGTCGTCCGCGCGGAGGTCGACCATGTCGCGGTGACCGGCGACCTCATCAATCTCGGTCTCGCCGACGAATACAAGAGCGCCCGCGCCCTGCTCTGGCGCATCGGCCCGCCGGAGCGCGTCAGCTTCGTCCCCGGCAACCATGACGCCTACATGCGCCAGACGGTGCCGGGCATCGTCCACCACTGGCGCCCCTGGTTCCTCGGCGACGGCGTCGCGGAGACCGACGGCGGTTACGCCTTCCCCTTCACGCGGGTGCGCGGGCAGGTCGCCCTCGTCGGCGTCAACAGCGGCGTGCCGACCGGTCCCTTCCTCGCCACCGGCTTCCTGGGGCAAAGGCAGATCGCCGCCCTCGCGGACGAGCTGGAGGCGCTCGGACGGCAGGGTCTCGCCCGTCTGGTCCTCATCCACCATCCGCCCTTCGACATCGGCTTCCAGAAGCGTCTCGGCGACCACCGCGAACTCGCGGCCATGCTGGCGCGGGTCGGCGCCGAGGCGGTCCTCCACGGCCATACCCACAAGGGCACGCTGAAGCAGCTGAACGGGCCGTCGGGCCCCATCCCGGTGATCGGCGTGCCCTCCGCCTCCGCCGCTCCCGGCGGGCGAGCCGACCCCGCCGCCTGGAATCTCGTCACCGTCGCGGGCGAACCCGGCGCCTGGCAGGTCCAGGTGGAGCGGCGGCCCGTCGGCTGACCCTCCGGGCACGCGAAAGGCGCGGCTTTCACCGCGCCTTGCGCAAACCCGCCATATCCCGACGCGTCAGGCGCCGAGATAGGCGCCACGTCTGGAAAGACCGATGCGGTCCATTTCCGCCTGCTCGCGCACCGCGTCGGCGGCACGGTCGCGGGCGCTCTCGCGCTCGTCGAGGATCTCGACCTTCTTCAGCTCCTCGAAGGCCTCGGCGAGCGCCGCCTTGGCGTCGTCGAGCTGGCCCTTGAGTTCGCCGGCCGAGCCCATGAGGTTGTCGCGCCGCTGGCGCGCCGCCTTGGCATAGGTCGGATAGGCGTAGTGCGCCGGGTCATGCACATTGGCCCGGGTCTGCTCGGCGACGATCTCGCGGTCGAGCTCGTTCGCCATGCGCTCGAACTCGGCGATCATCATCTCGATCTGCGCCACCTGGCGGCGCTTTTCGTCGACCTGAAAGCGCTTCAGGCGGATCAACGTCTCTCGCGACTTCATCGACTCGTACTCCCAGAAGTCCCCTTATTCCGCGGAACACACACACGCCCCACGGTCGTCCACGGCAGCCGCACCGCGCCCGCCTTACCCCTAATGAAAACTGAAGCTAGGCCCACGAGGTTGAGATTCCGTTTCCGGAAAGCACGATTCATGGTAAACAATCGTTTATAAGTCGCGCCATTCATTGGGGAATTTCCCGCCGTCTCACGGCGTCGCGCCCTCCAGGATCTGGGCGAGGCGACGATAGCCGTCGCGGATCGCCGCATTCTCGTCCTTGCGCTGGCCGAGGAAGGCCTCCAGCGCAGGCTGCAGGCGGATCGCCTCGTCGACCTCGGCGGAGGAGCCCTGGCGATAGGCGCCGAGCCGGATCAGTTCCTCCATGTCGGCGTAGGTCGCGAGCGTGCGCTTGGCCTTCTGGATCACCGGCCAGTATTCCGGGTCGGCCGAGCGCGGCATGGTGCGCGACACGCTCTTCAGCACGTTGATGGCGGGGTAGCGCCCGCGTTCGGCGATCGAGCGCTCCATGACGATGTGCCCGTCGAGGATGCCGCGCACCGCGTCGGCCACCGGCTCGTTGTGGTCGTCGCCGTCCACCAGCACGGTGAAGATGGCGGTGATGGCGCCCTCGCCGGGGCCGGGGCCGGCGCGCTCGAGGAGGCGCGGCAGTTCCGAGAAGACGGTGGGCGTATAGCCCTTGGCGGTCGGCGGCTCGCCGGCGGAGAGGCCGATCTCGCGCTGGGCCATGGCGAAGCGCGTCACCGAGTCCATCATCAGCATCACCTGCTTGTCCATGTCGCGGAAATACTCGGCGATGGACAGGGTTAGATAGGCCGCCTGCTTGCGCATCAGCGCCGGCTCGTCGGAGGTCGCCACCACGACCACCGACCGGGCGAGGCCCTCCTCGCCGAGATCCTCCTGCAGGAACTCCTGCACCTCGCGACCACGCTCGCCGACCAGCCCGATCACCGAGACGTCGGCGTCGACGTTCCGGGCGATCATCGACAGCAGCACCGACTTGCCGACGCCGGAGCCGGCGAAGATGCCCATGCGCTGGCCGCGGCAGCAGGTGAGGAAGGTGTTGAGCGCCCTGACGCCGAGGTCGAGCGGCGCGCCGACGCGGCGGCGCGCATGGGCGGCCGGCGGATCGGCGCGGAACGGCATGGGAAAGCCGCCCTGCGGCAGCGGTCCCTTGCCGTCGATCGGCTCGCCGAGGGCGTTGACCACCCGGCCGAGCCAGCCCTGGCAGGGCCTGACCGCCGCAGGCGCCAGCGACACCATGGCCTTGCAGCCCCGCCTGACGCCTTCGAGCCCGGCGAAGGGCATGAGCAGCGCCTGGTCGCCGGCAAATCCCACGACCTCGCAAGGGATCGGCCGGGCTCCGGTCTCCACGGTGACGCGTGCGCCGACCGACATGGCGTGGATCGGCCCCGCCGCCTCGATCATCAGGCCGCGCACGCCCGAGACGCGGCCGTAGATGGAGACGGAATCGATGTCGGCAATGTGGTCGGCGAGGGCGCGCATGCGTGAGGAATCCGTGACGGGCCCCCACATTCCCGCCGTCATGGTCAACGAAGCGTTAACGCCGGACCCCGGGTAAACGCGATGCGGCAGATTTTGCCGGCCTGATGCCGCCCTGCGACAGCCTGTCTCGCGAATTGCGAGGACGAGCGGGCAATCTTTACCGCCCGTTAACCATGCACCCGGTAGAACCTGCCCATCGACAGCGCCTGTCCCTTCCCCGGGAAGCTGCCGTTTGGGACCTCTAGCCGCCGCGACAGGCCCCCGAAACCGCCGAAGTTTAACGATCACGGGCCAATGCGAGTCAAAGTAAAGGCAACCGGCGCCCGCATTGTGCCCTATCGGGTAACCCTTCCTTAACCCGCCCCGTTAATGATCCCTATCAGCCGATTAAAGGCATCCGCGGCCACCGGGGGTTCATTTGGAACGACCCACGATGGACCCTGGTCGCGGGATGGCAGGAACCGGAGTCGATGAGACGGCCGAAATGGTCGATTCGGCAGAGGGTTGGAGTGAGTCGCAGAAATATTTTGCGAGGACTCTTGCCCCTGCGAATCACAGTTTGTTAACCATTAGGGCGTAACGTCGAATCAGTGAACGGGGACGGATCCCAAGCGCCCTCCGCGCGGCGGCGGAGGCACGGGATCGCTTTGCCGAGCGGCTGTTTCGTCATGTGTGACGGAATGGCCGGTTTTGGGTCAGCGGAAGGGGATGGGCATGCGCGTTCTGTTGATCGAAGATGACAGCGCCACCGCGAAGAGCATCGAGCTGATGCTCAAGTCCGAGAGCTTCAACGTCTACACGACGGACCTGGGCGAAGAAGGCATCGACCTCGGCAAGCTCTACGATTACGATATCATTCTTCTTGATCTCAACCTTCCCGACATGTCCGGGTACGAAGTGCTGAAGTCGCTTCGGGTTGCCAAGGTCAAGACCCCCATCCTGATCCTGTCCGGCCTCGCCGGCATCGAGGACAAGGTGCGCGGCCTCGGTTTCGGCGCCGACGACTACCTGACCAAGCCCTTCCACAAGGACGAGCTGGTTGCCCGCATCCACGCCATCGTCCGCCGTTCCAAGGGCCATGCCCAGTCGGTCATCACCACCGGCGACCTGCTGGTCAACCTGGACCAGAAGACGGTCGAGGTTTCCGGCCAGCGCGTCCACCTGACCGGCAAGGAGTACCAGATGCTGGAGCTCCTCTCGCTGCGCAAGGGCACGACCCTGACCAAGGAAATGTTCCTCAACCACCTCTATGGCGGCATGGACGAGCCGGAGCTGAAGATCATCGACGTCTTCATCTGCAAGCTGCGCAAGAAGCTCGCCAACGCCTCCGACGGCAAGAACTACATCGAGACGGTCTGGGGCCGCGGCTACGTGCTGCGCGAGCCCAACGAGGCCGAGGAGCGCATCCCCGCCTGATCGGGCGCGGCGTAACAATTTCGCCGCAACCGCGTCACAAGCCCGTCACGACCGGCTGGCACACAGAATACCAATAGTCTGGCGAGTACGGATGAAATGCCGCCAGACGACGAGGGCCCCGCCGGGAAACCGCGCGGGGCTTTTTGTCGTCTGCGGGTAGCGGCATTCCGATCGCGTCCCGCCCCGCTGTGGAGCAGCCAAGGCCCCTCCCCCCTGCCCCGTGCGCTTTCTGTCGACGGCCCCTCACCCCTGCCGGACGGCTAAGGGTTGGGGACGACAGGGCAGGCACCGCGCCGCCATGACCTCCGACGTCATTGACCCGCCGCAAGGTCCCGGCCAGCCTTTCGCCCTCTCCAGGAGGCCGCCACATGTCACCCCTCGACCGCCTCGCCGCCCATCCCCTGCCCTTCGCGGTCCTTATGGGCGTGACCTTCACCGCCGCCACCACCGACGAGGTGGTGGCGCAGATGACCGTGCGTGAGGACCTCTGCACGGCGGGCGCGATCGTGCACGGCGGCGCGCTCATGGCGCTCGCCGACACGACGGGCGCGGCGGCGACATTCCTCAACCTGCCGGCGGGCGCCAAGGGCACCACGACGATCGAGAGCAAAACCAACTTCCTCGCTGCCGCGCCGGCGGGCGAGGTCCTCACCGCCACCGCGACCCCGGTTCACCGCGGCGGCCGCACCCAGGTCTGGCAGACGCGCATCACCCGCGGCGACGGGAAGCTCGTCGCCCTCGTCACCCAGACCCAGATGGTGCTCTAGCCGTCAGTAGGGCGTGCCGTCCTTGCGGGTGAAGACCCAGCGGCCGTCCGGTCCGAGCGTCGCGGCGATGTCGTCGTCCGGATAGGTCGCGACATCCGCGGGACTGCGGTCGCCGATCTCGAGATAGGTGGCCTCCGCCGTCGAGCGATTGATCAGGTGGTGGGCGGTCCCGCCCTTGGGGAACCCGGCGCACATGCCCGCCGCGAGCACGGTCTCGCCCGCGTCGGTGACGAGGACGAGCTCGCCCTCGAGCACGAAGACGAATTCGTCCTGGGTCGTATGCCGGTGGTGGAGCGCCGAGACCCCGCCCGGGGCGATCGTCGTCAGGTTGACCCCGAAATTCGTCAGGCCGAACAGGTCACCGAGCTGCCGCTTGGTTCGCCCCGCCATCCGCGATGCAAATGGCTCGGGATAGTTCGACGGTCTGGTACGCGGTGGAACATCCGCGGCGCGGACCGCGTTCGCCCTAGATTGCTCGTCGCTCATCGAAGGACCCTCCCCCGGTCACTGTGGAGGCCGCCGTCCGACACGTCGACGGGCGGCGCGGAAGACCACCCATGCCGGAGACGGACGTACTCCGCCCCTGCCGTGAGGCGGAAAGATCGTTCGTCTTCGAACCAAACGAAGGAAAGAACGTCCTTATTTCCTCAGTTTTCGGACCGATCGTAGAATTTCCTTCCCAGCGGG
>LNFH01000219.1 GCA_001464235.1 Rhizobiales bacterium Ga0077556
GCCACCCACATCCTCGCCTTCGAGGGCGACAGCCACGTCGAGTGGTTCGAGGGTAATTTCCAGGACTACGAGGAGGACAAGAAGCGCCGCCTCGGCACCGATTCGACCATTCCGAAGCGCATCCAGTACAAGAAGTTCGCCCGCTGAGGTCGCGGATGGCCGGCGACATGACCATCCGCCTCGCCGGCCCCGACGACCACGAGGCCATCGCCGCCATGAACGGGGCGATGGACCTGTTCTACAATCCGCAGCTTCCGCCGAACTCGGCCGGCGAGGTGGTCGCGCTGATGCGGCGGATCGCGACCGACGATCATCTGGGGACGCTGGTGGCTCTCGCGTTCCGCAGCGGTGTTCCCGTGGGTATCGCCTTCTTCGTGCTGGTTCATCCGGGGCGGCGGCTGGGTGGCGTGCTCTTCGTCAAGGATCTCTTCGTCGTAGAGGAGGCGCGGGGGGCCGGCACCGGCGAGGCGCTGATGACCTTTCTCGCAGGCTTCGCCCGCGACAAGGGCATCACCCGCATCGACCTCACGGCCGAGCCGCAGAATGCCGGCGTCTGGGGATGAAGGTCCGCCCCGCGATCTACTATCGGCTCGAGGGGGAGGGGCTCGACGCCCTTGCTTCGGACGGCTTCCAGCAGACCCCCCACCCCTGACCCCTCCCCTCCGCAAGCGGGGGGAGGGGATGCGAGTAACCTCCGCGGTCGCGATACCGAGGCCGCTCCGGTTCTGGACGGGGCACCATTCCCCTCCCCCCGCTTGCGGCGGGGAGGGCTCAGGGGGGGGGGGGCGAACTCGGCGTGGCGATCGCTATTCCGCCGTCAGATCCGCCGCACTGAGCCAGAACACCTCGCCCTCGCTCTCGGCCGAATCGAGCCAGAGGAAGGGCAGGTCGTATTCCCCCTCGAGGATGTCGCGGCCCGTGCCGATCTCGCAGAGAAGGCCGCCGTCCGGCGTGAGGTGGTCGCCCGCCTCGGCGAGGATGCGGCGGACGATGTCGAGGCCGTCGGCGCCGCCGAGATGGGCCATGACGGGCTCGGCCCGGTATTCCGCCGGGAAGGCGTCGACCTCGGCCTTGGCGACATAGGGCGGGTTGGCGACGATGAGGTCGTAGCGCCGGCCGGCGAGCGGCTTGAAGAGGTCGCCGGCGACGAGGTGGACGCGGTCCTCCATCTCGTGGTCGGCGACGTTGAGCTTCGCCACCTCCAGCGCGTCCTTCGACAGGTCGACGGCATCGACGGCGGCGTTCGGATAGGCCATGGCGGCGAGGATGGCCAGGCACCCGGAGCCGGTGCAGAGGTCGAGGACGCGGGTCACCTCGAAGGGATCGGGAATCGGCCCGGCGCCGTCCTGCGTCAGCGCGCCGGTCATCATCATCTCGCCGAGATAGGAGCGCGGCACGATGACCCGCTCGTCGACGCGGAAGGGCACGCCCTGGATATAGGCGCGGCCGACGAGATAGGGCGCGGGCTTGCGGGTGGCGATGCGGGCCTCGATGAGGCCGATCAGCCGCTCGCGCTCGGGGCGGGTCAGCCGCGCCTCGAGCCAGGGGCCGAGTTCGTCGACCGGCAGGGAGAGGCCCTCCAGCATCATGAAGGCGGCCTCGTCCAGGGCGGTGGTGGTGCCGTGGCCGTAGATGAGCCGCGCCTGGGCGAAGCGGGTGACGGCGTAGCGGACGAGGTCACGCAGCGTCAGGAGTTCGTCGGCGGGCGAGAGGGCCATGAGGCAGGTTCCGAAACGGGCGAAAAACCCGCCCCCGCGCCCTGCTAAAGCCTCCCCGGCCCCGCTTCAAGCCTCGTCTCCGGCCCTGGGGCGGATCGACGCGCGACGATCACGAAACCGCCATCCGCCTTTCCATCGCCCAAGTCCCGGGCCAAGGTCTCCTTGCGGATCACCGGCTTCGGAGGCATTCTGGACCGAGACCCCGCCGATCCGACAGGCGCATCTTTTTTTGCGTGCGGCGCCGATCTTCTCCGAGGAATGACGAGAGAGCGATTGTGACGATCAAGACCCATTTCCGCGTCGTCGCGCTGGCGGTGGCCATCGCCTCCGCCGTCGTGTCCCCGGTCCTCGCCCAGACACGCAACCAGACCTTCGAACCCCTGGGGGCGACGCCGACCTTCCGCGACGCGCTGCGGGGGTCCGTCTACGGCAACGTGCTGGCGGCGCGTCTCGCCTCCAACGTGCGGGACACCTCGGCGGCGTCGGTCTATTGGCGCGCAGCCCTGCGCCAGGACCCGCGCAACAACGAGATCCTGGAGCGCGCCTTCGTCACGACGCTCGCCGACGGCAACGTGGACGAGGCGGTCCCGCTGGCCGAGCGGCTGATCCAGATCGACCGCGGACACCGCCTGGCGCGGCTGACCCTGGCGATGCGGGCGATCAAGGCGAAGCAGTTCCAGACCGCGCGCACCCATCTCACGGCGGCGCCGCGCGCCAATGCCGACCTCACCTCGGCCCTGCTCATCGGCTGGACCCATGTCGGCTCCGGCGACGCCCAGGCGGGCGTGGCCGCTCTCGACCGGCTCACGGGCGCCGACTGGTACAACCTCTTCAAGAACTTCCATGCCGGCCTGATCCTCGACGCCGCCGGCCGCCGCGCCGATGCGGGACGGCGGCTGGAGGAGGCCTACAAGCAGGACCCGACCATCCTCAGGATCGTCGACGCCTACGGCCGCTGGGCCTCGCGCGCCAAGACGGCCGACGACGCGCGTCAGATCTACGCCGCCTACGACAAGGTCATCCCCAACCATCCGGTCATCGTCGCGGCGCAGGAGCGGCTGAACCAGCCGGGCGGAACGCTGCCCATGCTGGTGCGCACCAGCCAGGCGGGCGCCGCCGAGGTGCTCTACGGCCTCGGTTCGGCCCTGTCGCGGCAGGGCGGCGAGGACCTCGCGCTCATCTACCTGCAGCTCGCCCGCTGGCTCGAGCCGCAGCAGGACATGGCGATCCTGTCGCTTGCCGACCTCTACGAGTTCCTGAAGCTGCCGCGCCGGGCCATCGCCGTCTTCGAGGCCATGCCGGAGAGCTCGCCGCTCTACCGCAACGCGCAGATCCAGCGCGCGCTGAACCTCGAACAGCTCGATCGCACGGACGAGGCGCGCAAGGCCCTGGCCGAGCTCATCGCCCGCAACCCGCAGGACCTCGAGGCGCTGCAGGCGCTCGGCAACATCCAGCGCGCCCGCAAGATGTTCGGCGAGGCCGCCGAGACCTATTCCAAGGCGCTGGCGCTGATCTCCGATCCCGGCCCGCAGCACTGGATCTACTTCTACTTCCGCGGCATCGCCTACGAGCGCACCAAGCAGTGGGCGAAGGCCGAGGCGGACCTGAAGAAGGCGCTCGAGCTCATCCCCGAGAACAATGCCCGCGGCCGGGCGCAGGTGCTGAACTATCTCGGCTATTCCTGGGTCGACCAGGGCATCAACCTCGAGGAGGGCCTCGCGCTCGTACGCAAGGCCGTCGAGCTGACGCCGGAGGACGGCTACATCGTCGACAGCCTGGGCTGGGCCTATTACCGCATGGGCCGCTACGAGGAGGCGGTGGCCGAGCTCGAGCGGGCGATCGAGCTGAAGCCGGAGGATCCGGTGATCAACGACCATCTCGGCGACGCCTACTGGAAGGCCGGCCGCGAGCTGGAGGCGAGGTTCCAGTGGAACCATGCCCGCGACCTCAAGCCGGAGCCGGACGACCTGCCGCGCATCCTCGACAAGATCGCCAACGGCCTGACCGACAGCCCGGTGCAGACCAGCCGCAACACCGGCGAGGGGCCGGCTCCCAAGCCGAACTGACCCGCCCGGCCGGCCCATGCCGCCCGTCCTCGTCGCGCGCGCGCCCGCCAAGGTGAACCTGACGCTCGCCGTCAGGGGACGGCGGGCCGACGGCTATCACGATCTCGAAAGCCTCGTGGTCTTCGCCGGAGCCGGCGACGAATTGCGCTTCTCTCCAGGCGGGGAGGGCGTATGTCTGGTGATGCGCGGCCGCACGTCGGCCGAGGCCGGGCCAGCCGCCGACAACCTCGTGCTCAAGGCCGCGCGGCTCCTCGCCGAGCGCGTGCCGGGCCTGCCCGGCGGCACCTTCACCCTCGTGAAGAGGCTGCCGGTGGCGGCGGGTCTCGGCGGCGGCTCGTCGGACGCCGCGGCGGCGCTGCGGCTTCTCGCCCGCGCGGCCGATCTCGCGCCGGACGATCCGCGCCTGATGGAGGCGGCGCGGCTGGCGGGATCCGACGTGCCGGTCTGTCTTTTTCCTGCCGCCCGCTTCATGCGCGGCACCGGGCACGATCTCGGGCCGCCGCTGGCCCTGCCGCGGCTTCCGGCTCTGCTGGTCAACCCGCGCGTCGCCGTGCCGACGCCCGCCGTGTTCGGCCGGCTCGGCCTCGCGGCGGGGGCGACGGGGCAGGGCGATCCGGCTGTGGTCATCGAGGACGGCGCGGCTCGCGACCGGCGGGCCCTCCTGCCGCTGCTCGCCGGCTCGCGCAACGACCTGGAGGCGCCGGCCCTGGCGCTGGCCCCGGTCATCGAGGAGGCGCTGGCGATGCTCCGCGCCGGCCCCGCCTGCCGGCTGGCACGCATGTCGGGCTCGGGCGCGACCGTCTTCGGGCTCTACGACACCTGCCGTGCTGCCGCGGCTGCGGGCAAGGTCATTGCCGCCGCCCGTCCGGACTGGTGGGTGAAGCCGACGATGCTGGGCTAGGCCACGCCACCCCGATAACGCCGCCAGCCGGCGGCGCGCAGGTCGCAGGCCGGGCAGGTGCCGCACCCGTAGCCCCAGTCATGGAGCGTTGAGCGCTCGCCGAGGTAGCAGGAATGCGAGTCGGCGCGGATCAGCTCGACCAGCGCCGTGCCGCCGAGTCGCTCGGCCATCCGCCAGGTCTCGGCCTTGTCGATGAACATCAGCGGCGTGTGCAGCACGAAGCGCTTCTCCATGCCGAGGTTCAGCGCCACCTGCAGGGCCTTGATCGTGTCGTCGCGGCAGTCGGGATAGCCGGAATAGTCGGTCTCGCACATGCCGGCGACGATGTGCTTCAGGCCGCGGCGATAGGCGAGGGCCGCCGCGAAGGTGAGGAACACGAGGTTGCGGCCGGGCACGAAGGTGTTGGGCAGGCCCTGGTCCGTCATCTCGATGGCGACGGAGCGGGTCAGGGCGGTGTCGGAGACCTCGCCGAGGGCGGCGAGCCCCAGGGTGTGGTCGGGGCCGAGGCGTGCCGCCCAGCCGGCGTCGACGCGCCCGAGACCGTCGCGGATGCCGGCGCGGCAGGCGAGTTCGACGGCGTGGCGCTGGCCGTAGTCGAAGCCGACCGTCTCCACATGGCCGAAGCGGTCGAGGGCCCAGGCGAGACAGGTGGCCGAATCCTGGCCGCCGGAGAAGAGGACGAGGGCGCCGTCGTCACTCATGAACGCCAGCCTCTTCCGATCTCAAGGAGGGCGCAGGTCGCACCGCTCCATCTCTTCCCGGCGGGGAGAGGTCGGCCGCAGGCCGGGTGAGGGGGTTTGGTGAGACCCGGGAAGGGCTTTCCCCCTCACCCCCCGCGCTGGGCGCGTCGACCTCTCCCCGCCGGGGAGAGATGAAGGGGCGGCGGAGCCGTGCGCGATCTGCCATCAATGGGCGCGGGAGATGCAGAAGTCGACGGCCTGGACGAGGGCGTCCTTGATCGGGCTGTCGTGGAAGAGGGCGAGCGCGTCCTTGGCCATGTCGCCGTAATGGCGGGCCCGCTCGATCGTGTCGGCCAGGGCCCCGTGGCGGGCCATGAAGCCGGTGGCGGTTTCGAGGTCGCCCTCTTCGATGACGCCGTCGACCAGGACCTTCTTCCAGAAGGCGCGCTCCTGTTCCGACCCGCGGCGGAAGGCGAGGACCACGGGCAGGGTGATCTTGCCCTCGCGGAAATCGTCGCCGGTGTTCTTGCCGAGCTTCTGCGCCTTGCCGCCGTAGTCGAGGGCGTCGTCGACGAGCTGGAAGGCGATGCCGAGATTCATACCGTAGGCGCGTGCGGCGGCCTGCTCGGCCTTGGGCTTGGCGGCGATGACGGGGCCGACCTCGCAGGCGGCGGCGAAGAGCTCGGCCGTCTTGCCGCGGATGACGGCGAGATACTCGTCCTCGGTGGTGGCGGTGTTCTTCGCCGCGGCGAGCTGCATCACCTCGCCCTCGGCGATGACGGCGGCGGCGGTGGAGAGGATGTCGAGGGCGCGCAGCGAGCCGACCTCCACCATCATCTTGAAGGCCTGGCCGAGCAGGAAGTCGCCGACGAGCACGGAGGCCTCGTTGCCCCAGACCATGCGCGCCGCGGGGCGGCCGCGCCGCATGTCGCTCTCGTCCACCACGTCGTCGTGGAGGAGGGTGGCGGTGTGCATGAACTCCACCGCGGCGGCGAGCTTGACGTGTCCCTCGCCCTGGTAGCCGGCGAGCGCCGCGGTGGCGAGGGTGAGCATGGGCCGAAGGCGCTTGCCGCCGGAGGAGATGAGGTGGTTGGCCACCTCCGGGATCATGGTGACCTCGGACCCCGTCCGCGACAGGATCATCGCGTTGACCCGTTCCATGTCCGCCCGCGTGGCGCCCACCAATGCCTCGATGGAGGCCCTGTCCTTTTCGAAGGGGACAACGACTGCCACGCCATGCTCCACTGCCAGCCCGCAGGATGCGGGCAAATTCGTGACGGACAATAGGCAGGTGGAGGCGGCATCTCAAGCCGCGGCCGCTTCACGAAACGTCGCACAGCCGATGGGAGGCCGTCCTGGAAGAGATCATCCGCACCGCCGATCCGGTCCTGGTGAGCGCGGTGGAGGCGCTCCTGGAAGGCGAGGGCATCGTCGTCTTCGTCGCCGATCGTCACGTTTCCGCCGTGGAAGCGCGAATCACCGCTTTTCCCCTGCGTATTCTGGTACCGGAAGCCGATGTTGCGCGGGCCCGGGCGGCCGTCGTTGCGGCAGGATGGGGCGATACCTTGCGACAGGGGGCGCCTTAGTGGCCTTTCGGGCCCGGTAAATCTGTTGATTCAGCAACTGTCGCTAGAATTGAAATATTCTAATCAGCGCACGTGTATGCAATAAGGCGCATATGACTCTGCTTGACGACCCTCTTTTCGAACCCACGGCCGACCGGATTCTCGGGGGCCGCGTGGCGATCACCCAGCCGCGGGTTGGACATCGCGCCGGACACGACGCCGTGTTGCTCGCGGCCGCCGTGCCGGCCTCGCCGGGCGATCGCATCCTCGACCTCGGCGCGGGCGTGGGCGCCGCCGCCTTCTGCCTGGCGGCGCGCGTGCCGCAATGCTTTCTCACCCTGGTGGAGATCGATCCGGGCCTCGCGGCGCTCGCCGAGCAGAACGCCGCCGCCAACGGCTTCGGCAACCGGACGCGCGTCATCGTCATGGACGCCATGGTGCGCGGGGCGCCACGCGAGAAGACGGCGCTGCTCGTCGGCGAGATCGACCGCGTGATCACCAATCCGCCGTTCCACGATGCTCCGCGCCACCGACCCTCGCCGGGCGCCGCCAAGCGCCTCGCCCATACTGGCGGCGACGAGCTGCTCTCCGGCTTCCTGCGCAAGGCCGTCTGCGTGCTGCGCCCCGGCGGCACGGTGACGCTGATCCACCGCGCCGACCGGCCGGACGCGCTGCTCGCCGCCATGAAGGGCCGCTTCGGCGGCATCACCGTCCGCCCCGTCCATCCGCGGCCGGGCGCTGCGGCCGTGCGGCTCATCGTGACGGGCACAAAGGGCTCCCGCGCGCCGATCTCCATCCTGCCGGGCCTGGTGCTGCTGGACAGCCAGGGACAGCCGACGCCGGAGGCCGAGGCCATCCTGCGCGAGGGGCAGGGGCTCTAAAGCCGGCCGCGTTGCGATAGTCCAGAAGACTGAAATCACTCTCGCGCCGTCTTGCCCGGCCCTGTGCCGGGCATCCACGACTTGATCTCCGCAACTCCAGAATTCGTGGATACCCGGGCCAAGCCCGGGCATGACGAGCCCAGAGCGGCTGGTTCAGCCCTCGATCTTCGAGAAAACCGCGACAGAGGCGCGCGATCGGGGAGGGGTGACCGGTCCGGCCGACGTCGCACCACCCCACCCCGTCGGCCTGACGGCCGCCGACCCTCCCCCTCCAGGGGAGGGTGGGGCGGGGCGTGTACCCTTGGTGCGTCAGAAAACAGACACCGACCTCACCGTCATGCCCGGCCTTGTTGTTCGTACCGGAGACATACCTGACACCTGTTCGGAGAGATGCCTGACACTTTCGTCGTTGGGGCGGAGGTTATGTCGATGGCATGGCGGGAGCTGCG
>LNFH01000220.1 GCA_001464235.1 Rhizobiales bacterium Ga0077556
CTCGGCCTCGCCGTCATCGACGAGCAGCACCGGTTCGGCGTGCAGCAGCGCCTGGCGCTGGCGGCCAAGGGCGAGGCGGTCGACCTCCTCGTCATGACGGCGACGCCGATCCCGCGCACGCTGGTTCTGACCTATTTCGGCGACATGGAGTCCTCGCAACTGCGCGAGAAACCGGCCGGCCGCAAGCCGGTCGACACCCGCGTCATCGCCATGGACCGGCTCGGCGACGTGGTCGACGGCATCGGCCGGGCGCTGGAGGCGGGCCGGCAGGTCTACTGGGTCTGCCCGCTGGTCGCCGAGGCGGAAGAGCCGGACGAGAACACGCCGGACCTCGCCGCCGCGGAGGAGCGCTTCGCCCTGCTCCAGCAGCGGTTCGGCGCGGCGGTGGACATGGTCCACGGGCAGATGAAGGGCACCGACAAGGACGCCGCCATGGCGCGTTTCTCCGCCGGCGAAACGCGGCTCCTGGTCGCCACCACCGTCATCGAGGTCGGCGTCGACGTCCCCGCCGCCTCCATCATGGTGATCGACCATGCGGAGCATTTCGGTCTCGCCCAGCTTCACCAGCTGCGCGGCCGCATCGGCCGCGGCGCGGAGGCCGCGACCTGCATCCTGCTCTACAAGGGGCCCCTCGGAGAGACGGCGCGCCGCCGCCTCGACATCATGCGCGAGACGGAAGACGGCTTCCGCATCGCCGAGGAGGATCTGACCCTGCGCGGCGAAGGCGATCTCCTCGGCACCAAGCAGTCCGGCATGCCGGGCTTCCGCCTGGCGCGGCTCGAGCATCACGCGCCGCTGATGGAGACGGCGCGCAGCGACGCCCGGCTGGTGATCGAGACCGATCCGCAACTCGCCTCCGCCCGTGGCGCCGCGCTGCGCGATCTGCTCTACCTGTTCGGTCGCAACGAGGCGATCCGCCTCATCAAGGCCGGCTGACCATGCTTGCCCGCCCCCTCCGCTTTCTCGTCTTCCTGGCCGGCTGCCTGTTCACGGTGATCGGCGTGATCGGCCTCATCCTGCCCGGCCTGCCGGGAACCGTCTTCCTCATCCTCGCGGCCTGGTGCTTCGCGCGGTCCTCGCCGCGCTTCGAATGGTGGCTGCTCCACCATCCCCGCCTCGGGCCGCCGGTGAAGACATGGCGC
The DNA here is from genome assembly GCA_001464235.1 of Rhizobiales bacterium Ga0077556. Classification (GTDB taxonomy): domain Bacteria; phylum Pseudomonadota; class Alphaproteobacteria; order Rhizobiales; family Phreatobacteraceae; genus Phreatobacter. Next base: position 1,143 of record LNFH01000220.1, read on the forward strand.
GAGCGCGGCGCCATCGCGCCCCGGATCAAGGCCATCGCCATCGGGTCCATGGCGCTGTCCTGGGGGCTCGTCTGGCTCACCGCCCCGCCGATCGCCATCGCCTTGTCCGGCATCGCCATCGCCGCCAGCGCCCTCTATGTCGGGACGAGACCCGGCGCATGACCACCCCGCGGACCACGCGCATCGTCTGCGCCGGCATCACCACGCTCGACATCATCTACGGGCTGGACGAGATCCCGACCGTCCCGCTCAAGTTCCGCTCGAGCCGCATGGTCACCTCCGGCGGCGGCCTCGCCGGAAACGCGGCCACCGCCTGCGCCCGGCTCGGCGCCTCCGTCGCCCTGATCGCGCGGCTCGGCGACGACCCCTTCGCCGCCATGATGATCGAGGAGCTGGAGCGGGACGGCGTCGACTGCACGCTGGTGCGCCGTTGCCCCGGCCATCGCTCGCCTGTGTCGGCCGTGGTCATCGACCGCAAGGGCGAGCGCCTGGTGGTGAGCTATTCCGACCCGGACATCCCCTCCGACACGGGCTGGATCGACGCCGGCGTCCTCGCCGGTGCCGACGCCACCTATGCCGAGACGCGCTGGATCGAGGCGGCCATGGCGCTGCTGCCGCTGGCGCGGGCCGCGGGCCTGCCGTCGGTCCTCGATGCCGACCGGCGGCCGGACCGGCCGGAGGTGCTGACCCTTGCCAGCCATGTGGGCTTCTCCGCGCCGGCCCTGCGCGACCTCACCGGCATCGACGACCTCGCGGGAGCCCTCGCCCATGCATCCGAAGGCGCCGCCAACGTGTATCTCGTCACGGATGGCGACCGCGGCGCCTGGTACATGGACGGGCGCAGGGTCCGGCACGTGCCGGCCTTTCCCGTGACGGCGGTCGACACGCTCGGGGCCGGCGACACCTGGCACGGGGCGCTCGCCGTCGCCCTGGCCGAAGCGCAGCCGCTCGACCGGGCGGTGCGCTTCGCCAATGCGGCGGCGGCCCTCAAGTGCACCGCCTTCGGCGGGCGCAAGGGCATGCCCGACCGGGCGAGCGTCGACGCGCTGCTGGCGGGACGCGGATGACTTGAGGTAAGGTAGAGGCCGTGACCACATCCATCCCCTCCCGCCTCATCGCCGCGCTGGCCGCGCTCTTCATCGTCGCGGCCGTGACCTCGGCCGAGGCCCGCACGACCGCGGTGCTGATCCAGGGCCTGACCCAGGCGCAGGTCCTCTACCGCTCCGCCACCGTCAGCCTCCGGAGCGGCCGCGCCGAGGAGGCCGAGACCGCCCTCAAGGCGCTGATCGCCCTCTGGGACGAGACGGCGGCGGCGACCGCGGCCGACCCGCCGCCGGTGGCGGCACGGATCAATCTCTTCGCCGAGGTGATGGAGGGCGGGCGCGCCCGGCTGCGGAGGGCGGCCGAGGTCCTCTCCCAGGGGCGGCAGGACAGCGCGCTGGAGGAACTGGCGCCGCTCAAGCGGGAATGGATCGGCCTTCGCCGGGGCATCGGCCTCTACGGACTCGTCGAATGCCTCGAGGAATCGAGCGAGGCGGCCGAGGCGCTGATGACCCATCGGCGCCAGCCGGCCGACCTGACCCGCGGCGAGACCCGCGGCGACATCATCGCCAAGGCCGCCGTCTATCGCTTCGCACTTCGCCGCTGCGAGTCCTTCGCGGCGCTGGACCCCGCCGGCAACGGCGAGTTCCGCCGGCAGGCCGAGGCCATCGGCGCCGCCATCGACGTCATCGATTCCGCCCTCAGGCTGCGCGATCCCGCCCTGCTCGAACGGGTCCTGGGTGACCTCAAGACCTTCGACACGCAACTCTCCCAGCGGTTTGCAGGATAGCTCGCCGCTGGACAGGCCATCCGGCGCCATGCCACCACTTCAACCGATTTGAGCCGCACAGAACGGCAAAGACGGGAGAGACGCATGGCGAAGAGGCTGGCGGGCAAGGTGGCGGTCGTCACCGCGGCGGGTCACGGAATCGGGCGGGCCATCGCCATGGCCTTCGTGGCCGAGGGCGCGAAGGTCATCGCCACCGACATCGACCGGGCGAAGCTGGAGGGGATCGCGAAGGCGAAGAAGCTCAGGCTCGACGTCACGTCGACCCGCGCCGTCGAGGCGCTGGCGGCGAAGACCGGCCCCGTCGACATCCTCGTCAACGCCGCCGGCTGGGTGCATCACGGCACCGTCCTCGACACCAGCGAGCAGGACTGGGACCGCTCCTTCGACCTCAACGTCAAGTCGATGCACCGGACGATCCGCGCCTTCCTGCCGGGCATGCTGGAGAAGGGTTCGGGGTCGATCGTCAACATCGCGTCCGGCGCCTCGTCGGTGCGCGGCGTGCTCAACCGCTACGCCTACGGTGCCTCCAAGGCCGCCGTCATCGGCCTCACCAAGTCGGTCGCCATCGACTACATCCGCCGCGGCGTGCGCTCCAACGCCATCTGCCCGGGCACGATCCAGTCCCCGTCCCTCGACGATCGCATCAAGGCGCTGGCGGCCTCGACGGGCCAGTCGGAGGCGGACGCCCGCAAGGCCTTCATCGACCGCCAGCCGATCGGCCGGCTCGGGACGGCCGAGGAGGTCGCGATGCTCGCCGTCTATCTCGCGTCCGACGAGGCCGCCTATACGACGGGGGCCATCCACATCGTCGACGGCGGCTTCTCGCTCTAGGCGTCGAGGGCTCAGCGGAACGGGGTGCGGATGGTGAGCGGGGAGGGGATCGAACCCTCGACCACATGATTAAAAGTCACGTGCTCTACCGCTGAGCTACCCGCCCATCCGGCGGGGGGTTTGGCGGATTGCCGCGGCGAAGTCAATTGCGGGCGACATCGCGACGCGGTGATCTCCCGCGGTCCTCCCCACCGGCATGGAAAAGGGCCCGCATCTTGCGACGCGGGCCCGATTTCGCCGTTACCAGCCGCGGCGATAGGCGCGACGGCGCCAATAGCGGCGGCGACTGCGGCGGATCATCCGCTCGCGGCGATAGGCGCCGCGGCTGCCGCGCCGGAGCACGCGCCCGCGCGGGGTCTGCTCGGACTGCATTTCCACGGGAGCGGCGGCAGCCGGAGCCACGTCGAGCGGGGCGGCATGGGCGGCGCCCGAGAGGCCACCGGCCGTCGCGACGGCGGCGATGCCAGCGATCGCTCCGAAGAACATGCGTCTGGTCGTCATGGGAATCTCCTCGATTGTGGGCACGGCTGCGGGGCAGCCATCGCGCCGCTTGTGGCGGTAGAACCGGAACGCATGACGGCGGTCATTGTTCACTCGACAGGGCACACCGGCCTGTCCGCGCGCCCTGCCCTTTCCAGACGGCCCGGTGCCAACCGAGACTTGCGCATGATCCTTCGCCGAATCGTCTTCTTCCTCGCGCTGCTCCTCGGTGTCCTCGCCTCGCAGGTGCCGGAATTCGCGCAGCAGTATCGCCAGCGCCTGGGCGGCGCCGTGGACGAGCTCAACCGCATCATTCGCGCGTTCGACGCGGACGCCGCGCGCATGCAGATGAACCGCGACACGGGCCTCGAGAGGCTCCTCGGCAATCCCGACGGCTTCGTGCGCCAGCGCGGCGAGCAGATCCGGGCGGACGCGGCGCGGGCCGCGCGGCTGGAAGCACAGCTCCAGTCCTACGAGAGCGCCGGGCCCTTCTGCGCGCAGCTATGAGCCGGAGATCGCCCGCCGCGCCGCGCAGAACTTCGAACCGGCGGTGCCAGTCACCTCCGAGGGTCTGGTGATGACGGCGGTCGGCTTCCTCGTCGGCTGGCTCGGCGGACGCGCCATCATCGCGCCGATCCAGAGGCGGCGGCGACGGCTCAGGATCGAGCGGGCCTAGAAGGTCACTCGGGCGCCATGCGCCGCACGCCGTCCTTGATGAACACGCGGAACGGCGTGGTGCCGGTGGCGCCGCCCTCGTCCGCCCGCCAGCGGCCGTTGGTGCAGAGGATGCCGCCGGCAGCCGGCACCGCATCGAACTCAACACGGTTGCGATAGACCGTTCCGTCGGGCGTCGTGGCCGTGAACGCCGTGGTGCATTTGCCGTCGGCGACCACGGGATCGTAGCCGCCGATCATGATGCCGCCGCCGCCGGTGCTGGGAAACGGATCGCGCAGCAGCGGCCAGGCGGCATAGTCCTCGGACGCGGCGGCGCCGCCGATGGCCAGCAGCGTTGCCGCCATGGCCGTCATCATCGTCTTGCGCATGATCGGGTCTCCTCGGGCCGCGCGAAGGCGCGCCGCGTGGAGGGGTACACGGCAGGCGCGCCCGGTGGATGCAGCGCTTGCACCGGGGGCCGGGACGCGGGAACAATGCGGCCCCCTCCCCCGCCGGTGATCCATGTCGCATTCCTGCCCGAAGCACCTCTCCCATCTCCTCGTCACCCCCGGCAGCGCGGTGGACCTCGACGACATCGACCCGCGCGCGGTCGATTTCCTCGGGGAGGAGGACAAGGTGCGCGCCCGCTTGGCGGAGGATGCCGAGGCGATCGACCGGCTGCAGGACCGGCTCTACGCCGAGGGCAAGCGCGCCCTGCTCGTCATTCTCCAGGGCACGGATACCTCGGGCAAGGACGGCACGATCCGCGGCGTCTTCAACGCCACCGGCCCGCTCGGCGTCACGGTGACGGCGTTCAAGCGACCGAGCGAGGAGGAACTCGCCCACGATTTCCTGTGGCGGGTGCATATGGCCGCCCCGCGGCGCGGCACGATCGGCATCTTCAACCGCTCCCACTACGAGGACGTGCTGGTCGGCCGGGTGCGCAACCTCGCGCCGAAGGAGGCGATCGAGGATCGCTACCGGGCGATCAACGACTTCGAGCGGCTGCTGACCGACAACGGCACGGTGGTGCTGAAGTTCATGCTCCACATCTCCAAGGCCGAGCAGGCCGAGCGGCTGCAGGAGCGGCTGGACGAGCCGGAGAAAAACTGGAAGTTCAACGCCGGCGACCTCGAGGACCGCAAGCTGTGGGGCGCCTTCAAGAAGGCCTACGAGACCGCCCTCTCCCGCTGCTCGACCGAGCACGCGCCCTGGCACATCGTGCCGGCGGATCGGAAGTGGGCGCGCAACGCCATCGTCGCGGCCATCGTCCGCGACACGCTGGAGACCATGGATCCGCGCTATCCGAAGATGCCGTGGAAGCCGTCGGACTTCACCATCACCTGACGGCGCGGGTGCTTCAGCCCTGCCGGGTCACGCCTGGAACGGCGCGATGTCGCCCCTCGCCCAGCCCTCGCGGACCTCCGCCCTGTAGTCGGCATAGGCCCCCGCGGCGATGGCGGCGCGGGCGCCGGCCATGAGCTCCTGATAATAGGCGAGGTTGATCCAGGTGATCAGCATGGAGCCGAGCATCTCCTCGGTGCGCACGAGGTGGTGCAGGTAGGCCCTGGAATAGTCGCGCGCCGCCGGGCAGGTCGAGGTCTCGTCGAGGGGCCGCGGATCCTCGGCATGACGGGCGTTGCGGAAATTGACCTTGCCGTAGCGGGTGAAGGCCTGGCCATGGCGGCCGTTGCGGGTCGGCATGACGCAGTCGAACATGTCGACGCCGCGGGCGACGGCGGCGAGCAGGTCGTCGGGCGTGCCGACGCCCATCAGATAGTGCGGCTTCTCGTCGGGCAGATGCGGCATCACCGCCTCGATCATGGCCAGCATGACCTCCTGGGGCTCGCCGACCGCGAGGCCGCCGATGGAGTAGCCGGGAAAGTCCATGGCGGCGAGGGCGCGGGCGCTGGCAATGCGCAGGTCCGGCTGGTCGCCGCCCTGGACGATGCCGAACAGCGCCCTGCCCTCGGGCTGCGCCTCGAAGGCGCGCTTCGAACGCTCGGCCCAGCGCAGCGAGAGCTGCATGGCCTTGTCGATGGCGGCGCGCTCGTTGGGGAGCGCCACGCATTCGTCGAGCTGCATCTGGATGTCGGCGCCGAGCAGGCCCTGGATCTCGACGGAGCGCTCGGGCGTCAGTTCGAAGCGCGAGCCGTCGACATGGCTCGCGAAGGTCACGCCCTGTTCGGTGAGCTTGCGGAGCTTCGCCAGCGACATGACCTGGAAGCCGCCGGAATCGGTGAGGATCGGGCCGGTCCAGCCGCCGAAGCGGTGCAGGCCGCCGAGTTTGGCGATCCGCTCGGCCCCCGGCCGGAGCATGAGGTGATAGGTGTTGCCGAGGATCACGTCGGCGCCGAGCGCCTTCACCTGATCCATGTACATGCCCTTGACGGTGGCCTGGGTGCCGACCGGCATGAAGGCCGGCGTGCGGATGGGCCCCCGCGGCGTCGAGACGACGCCGGTGCGGGCGGCGCCGTCGCGGGCGGCGATGGCGAAGGAGAAGCCTGTCATCGCGCATCCTCGCGGAAGAGAAGCGAGCCGTCGCCGTAGGAATAGAACCGGTAGCCGGTGGCGATGGCGCGCGCATAGGCCGCCTTCATGGTGTCGAGGCCGCAGAAGGCGGAGACGAGCATGAAGAGCGTCGAACGCGGCAGATGGAAATTGGTCATCAGCACGTCGACGGCGCGGAAGCGATAGCCCGGCGTGATGAAGATGGACGTCTCGGCGGCGAAGGGCCGGATGGTGCCGTCCTCGGCCGCGGCGCTCTCCAGGAGGCGCAGCGAGGTCGTGCCGACCGCGACGATGCGGCCGCCACCCGCGCGCACCGCATTGAGGGCGTCCGCCGTCTCGGCCGTCACCAGCCCGTATTCGGGATGCATGCGGTGGTCGGCGGTATCGTCGCTCTTCACGGGCAGGAAGGTGCCGGCCCCGACGTGGAGGGTGAGGAAGTGCAGCCCGACGCCGCGCGCCTTCAGGCGGTCGAGCAGATCGGGCGTGAAGTGGAGGCCTGCGGTGGGGGCTGCGACCGAACCCTCGTCGCGGGCATAGACCGTCTGGTAGTCGGCGCGGTCCTGCGCGTCCTCCGGCCGCTTCGAGGCGATGTAGGGCGGCAGCGGGATGTGGCCGATGCGGGCGATGGCCTCGTCGAGATAGGCGCCGGCGAATTCGAACTCCAGCACGACGCCGTTGTCGTCCTTGGAGGCGACGGTGGCATGGACGCCGGAGAGCAGGCAGGCCTCCGGCGTCTCGCCGAAGCGCACGATGTCGCCCGGTTGCAGCTTCTTCGCGCCCTTGACGAAGGCGAGCCAACGGTTGTCCGCGAGGCGCCGATGGAGCGTCGCGGAGATGGAGGCCACCTGCCCTGCCCGCTCACGCAGACCCTCGAGCTGGGCCGGGATGACGCGCGTGTCGTTGAAGACGAGGGCATCGCCCGGCCCGAGGATGTCGGGCAAGTCGCGGACGACGCGGTCCTCGATGGTTCCGCCGGGCGCGACGACCATCAGCCGCGCGGCGTCGCGCGGGCTCGCGGGCCGGAGCGCGATGCGCTCCGCCGGCAGGTCGAAGTCGAAGAGGTCGACGCGCATGGCGGCGGGCGGCTCCGGCGGACATGAAAACGGCGCCCGGATCGCTCCGGGCGCCGCGTCCCCTAGCATGGGGGATCAGAACTTGGCGACGACCTCGCCATAGGTCGCGGTGTCGTCGGCGGCGATCTTGGCGACGACGATCTTGTCGGGATCGCGCACCGGCTCGCCGCGCTTGATCCCGTCGACGTTGTCCATGCCGTCCACGACCTTGCCCCAGACGGTGTACTGCTTGTCGAGGAAGCGGGCGTCGTCGAAGCAGATGAAGAACTGCGAGTTCGCCGAGTTCGGGTTCTGGGCGCGGGCCATGGAGGTGGTGCCGCGCACGTGGGGCTCGGCGTTGAACTCGGCCTTCAGGTCCGGGTACTTCGAACCGCCGGTGCCGGTGCCGTGCGGGCAGCCGGTCTGGGCCATGAAGCCGTCGATGACGCGGTGGAACACGATGCCGTCATAGAAGCCCTCGCGAACGAGCTTCTTGATGTGGTCGACGTGGCCGGGGGCCAGGTCCGGGCGCATGGCGATGACGACGCGTCCCTTGGTCGTCTCGAGGATCATGGTGTTTTCGGGATCCAGGGCCATCCAGGCCTCCTGTGTTCGGTGATGCGGAAACGTCAGCGGATGTCGGCGGCGACGCGGACACGGACCATGCGGTCCGGCTGGGTCACGGTGCCGTTTGCGGCGGGATTGCCGCGCTTGATCTTGTCGACCGCCTCCATGCCGGAGACGACGTTGCCGAAGACGGTGTACTGGCCGTTGAGGAAGGAGCCCTCGGCGAACATGATGAAGAACTGGGAATTGGCCGAGTTGGGGCTCTGCGACCGGGCCATGCCGAGGGTGCCGCGCACGAAGGGCTCGCGGGAGAACTCGGCGGGCACGTTGGGCAGGCTGGAGCCGCCCATGCCCGTGCCCTGCGGATCGCCGGTCTGGGCCATGAAGCCCTCGATGACCCGGTGGAAGACGATACCGTCATAGAAGCCCTGGCGGGCGAGCGTCTTGATGCGCTCGACGTGCTTCGGCGCGAGGTCGGGGCGCAGGCGGATGATCACCGGCCCGTCCTTCAACTCGATGACGAGCGTGTTCTCCGGGTCGGCGCCGGCGGGAAGGCGGATCGCCTGGGCGGCGGCGGGACCGGCGGCGGCGATGGCCAGCGAACTGGCGAGGAAGGTGCGGCGCTTCACGGGACGTCTCTCCGGTTGGAACGGGGGTGCGCGCGCTCAGGCGCGGCGCTGGACCTTGGCGGCGAGCGCCTGGGCCACGGCGGGGGGCACGAAGGAGGTCACGTCGCCTCCCATCAGGGCGATCTGACGGACGAGCGTGGCGGTGATGGGGCGAACCGTGGGCGAGGCCGGCAGAAAGATCGTCTGCACACCCGGCGCCATGACGGCGTTCATCCCGGCCATCTGCATCTCGTAGTCGAGGTCGGTGCCGTCGCGCAGGCCGCGGATGAAGAGGCTGGCGCCGACCCGCTGCGCCGCCCAGACCGCGAGGTCGTCGAAGGTGATCGTCCGGAAGGCGCAATTCTCGGCGGCGGCGATCGGCGCGCAGACGGCATCGAGAAGGGCGAGGCGCTCGTCTGCGGGAAACATCGGCGCCTTGCCCGGATGTACGCCGACGCCCACCACCAGTTCGTCGGCGAGGCGGCACGCATGGCGGATGACGTCGAGGTGGCCGTTGGTGACCGGATCGAACGAACCCGTGTAGAGGGCGATGCGTTTCGTCATGGGCCTCCGCCGCGACAGGACGAGGGAGGCTTAGCGAAGCCGGGAGGCGGGCGCAAGGGAACGCGCCGGGCCGCTCCCCGCCACCCGTCCGGCGTCGTGCGCCGCGGGGCGCCGCTCATGGGTCGCATGCCGGGGGCCGGTTGCCTCGCGCGGCGGCACGCGGGAAGAATGGCGGGGCCGCCGCCGCCGCACAGTCCGAGGATCCCATGAGCACATCCACCGAAACCCGCATCGCCGAATGGCTCGCCGCGCGCAAGGACGCCATGGTCGACTTGTTGCGGGAGGTCGTCGACATCGATTCCGGCTCCTACGACAAGACGGGCGTGGACGCGGTGGGGGCGCGCTTCGAGCGCTTCTTCGAGGAGCACGGCATCTCCGCCTGGCGCGAGCACCACGACGTCTATGGCGACGCGATCCATGCGATGGTTGCGGAACCCGGTTCCAACGAGAAGCCGGTTCTGCTGATGGGTCATAGGGATACGGTTTTTCCCAAAGGTGAAGTCTCAAGGCGCCCGTTCAGCATCGAGGGCGGCCGCGCCTATGGGCCTGGCGTCGCCGACATGAAGGCCGGCCTCGTCATGAACGTCTTCGTCGCCGCCGCCTTCAAGGCGCTCGGCGGCATGCCCTGCCCGATCCGCGTGCTGATCACCTCCGACGAGGAGATCGCCTCGCCCTCCTCGCGGCCGATCATCGAGCGCGAGGGCCGCGCCGCGCGCGCCGTCTACAATTCCGAGCCCGGGCGGCCCTCCGGCAACGTCACGACGGGGCGCAAGGGCGGCGTCTTCATGCGCTTCGACGTCTACGGGAAAGCGGCTCACTCGGGCGGCAATTTCACCAGTGGCATCAGTGCGATCGGCGAGATTGCTCACAAGATCGTTCAGATCCATGCCCTGACCGATCTCGCCAGGGGGATCACCCTCAACGTCGGCCTCGTCTCGGGCGGCCAGTCGGTCAACACGACGGCGCCCCATGCGGAGGGGCCGACCGCGCCTCCACCCTCGCGGCCATCCAGCGCATCGTCGACACCCCGACGGTTCCCGGCACGACGGCGAAGCTGGAGATCAAGGGCGAGTTCCTGCCGGTGGTTCAGACGCCGGAGGCCAAGGCCATCTTCACCGCCTATCAGGCTGCCGCGCGCGACGCAGGCCTCTCGACGCTCGACGGCGAATTCTCCGGCGGCTGCGCCGATTCCGGTTTCACGGCGAGCGTCGGCACGCCGACCATCTGCGGCGTCGGACCGGTCGGCGGCAACGCCCACACGGTGGAGGAGTATCTGGAGATCGACAGCATCGTGCCGCG
>LNFH01000221.1 GCA_001464235.1 Rhizobiales bacterium Ga0077556
CCGTAGGGGCCGGGCATCTGTCCGTCTGTGGCCATTCCCTTTCGTGCCAAGCCTGCCTATTGGTGCCCGCCCTGATCCGGCGTTCCCGCGCCGATCGCTCCGAGCCGCGAGGCCATGGCGCCACCCCACCAGAACCACGCCCTCGGCATCGCCATGATGCTGCTCGGCTTCTTCCTCTTCGCTGCCAATGACGCGCTGGGCAAGTGGCTGCTGGCCACAGCATCCGTCGGCCAGCTCATGCTGGCGCGCGCCGTCGTCGGACTGTCGGTGGTCGGGGGGCTTCTCGCGCCGGCAGGACTCCAGCCGCTGCGCACCCAGCCGCGGATCGGGCTGCAGGTGGTACGCGGCTTCCTGTCGGCGGCGGAATCGGCGCTGTTTTTCTGGGCGCTGACCTTCCTGCCGCTCGCCGACGTGATGACCTACTATCTCGCTGGCCCAATCTACGTCACGGCGCTGTCGCCCTGGTTGCTCGGCGAGCATGTGGGCTGGCGGCGATGGCTCGCCGTCATCGTCGGCTTTATCGGCGTCGTCATCGCCATCCAGCCTGGGCAGGAGAGCTTTTCGTGGGGGGCGCTCGCGGCCCTCACCGGCAGCTTCGCCTATGCCTGCTTCATGGTTGCCACCCGCAAGCTGGCGGCGACGGACGCGCGTGTCCTCATGGGCTGGCAGCTCGTCGCGGCGCTCGTCGTCGGCCTTGCCTTGCTGGCGGTGCAGGGCTGGAACCCAGTCCGACCAATCGACCTTGCCCTGATGGCTGCGCTGGGACTCGGCTCCCTGCTCGGCAATTCCTGCGTCAATATCTCGCTGAAACTGGCGCCAGCCGCTGTCGTCGTGCCGTACCAGTACTCTCTCATCATCTGGGGCGTGCTGATGGGCTATCTCGTCTTCGGCGAGGTGAGCGACATGCCGACCTTCATCGGCGCGGCCATCATCATCGCGGCGGGCCTGTTCATTTTCTTCCGCGAGCAGCACTTGCGTCGGCAGGCGGTCCGCTCTCCAGAGCCCAGGCCTCCGGCTCGTGGTTGAGCGAGGCGGTCCGCGTCTCCAAGGTGAGGGCGGCGACACCGCTCCGGCGACGCGATTGCCCGATCGTGGGTCCCCCTAAACCAACGGGGCAAATGGACCGGGCCACCCGATCATTCAAAATTGCTACACATTGTCGCGTTTGGCCAATGCCGGCGACTGTCTGTCATTCCCTTGCGGCACTTTTAACCAACTGCCCTTATCACGGCGCCGTGAATAAGTTCGATGGCCCCGACGCCACAAAATCCGGCAGGTGTTGAGATGATGACCTGGTTTCGAAGCATTTCGATTGCGGCCAAAGTTCTATTGGCAGGCGCTATTCTCGGCGTTGCAATGGTGATATTGGCCGTCACAGCCTTCGCATCGTTGAACCAGATGCGGGATGCAAAAGGAAACCTGCATCAAGCAAGCGAAACTCTGTTTGTTTCGGGTCGTGCGGCGGGATACTTGCTATCCTACGTGACCGACGTTCGGGCCCAGGCCCAGGATCTGACTGCCGAGCAGAGGCAGAAATACGAAACCGGCGCCGATGGCGACTACAGGCTATTCCTCAGCCGTCTGGACGAACTCACCGCGACGGCGGCTTTGCCGGCGGCCCGTGCCGAGCTCGATGCGATACGGCAGCTCGCAGCACGGATCGAGATGTTGCACCGCCAGCTGAGAAGCAAGGCGCGCGGCGGCGAGATCGCAGGGGCGGCGCAGACGGCGCGCGACGCCCAGGTGCTCGTCGACCAGGCCCGCGAGGCTCTGCGGACCTTCGATGGCCGCAGCGAGGGGCGCAAGAAGGAGATGCTCGATCGTTCCGAGATTGTCTATCAGCGCGCATTCTGGACCCTGATCGCCGTGGCGGTGCTGGGGCTTCTGATCGGTGGCGGACTCATGACGGCGATCGTTGTCGGCACGGTGTCGCGCCCCCTGCGGGCCATCACGGGTGCCATGCTCAAGGTCGCAGGAGGCGATGCCCAGGCGGAGGTTCCGGAGCTCGGCCGGAAGGACGAAGTGGGCCGCCTCGCCGGAGCTCTCGAGACCTTCAAGGCCAATCTCGTCGAGAGCCGGCGTCTGGCCGCCGAGCAGGAGGCCGAGCGGGCCGCCAAGGAACGCCGTGCCGGCGTTGTGGCGGAAGCCGTCGCCGCCTTCGAGAAACAGGTAGGGGAAGTGGTCAGCACCGTCACCAGCGCGTCCACCGAACTGGAGGCCGCCGCATCGACCCTGACGCAGACGGCGGGCTCGACGCAGCAGCTTTCCACCATGGTGGCGTCGGCGTCGGAGGAAGCGGCCAGCAACGTCCAGTCGGTCGCCGCGGCCACCGATGAAATGTCGTCTTCGGTCGGCGAGATCGGCCGACAGGTTCAGGAATCGTCGCGCCGGGCGAAGGATGCCGTCAATCTCGCCCACGCGACCGATGCCAAGGTCACCGAACTCCTGGAGGCGGCGGGCCGCATCGGGGACGTGGTCAAGCTGATCACGGCCGTAGCCGACCAGACCAATCTCCTCGCCCTGAACGCCACGATCGAGGCGGCCCGGGCGGGCGAGGCTGGCAAGGGATTCGCTGTGGTCGCAACCGAGGTCAAGGCCCTCGCCAGCCAGACCGCGAGGGCGACGGAGGCCATCTCCGCGCAGATCGTGTCGATGCAGCAGGCGACGCGCGAGGCGGCGACGGCCATCCAGACCATCGGGACGAGCATCGTAGAGGTTTCGGAGATTTCCACCGCCATCGCGGCTGCGGTCGAGGAACAGGGGGCCGCCACCCTGGAGATTGCGCGCAACGTCCAGGAGGCCTCGAAAGGCACGTCGGAGGTGGCCACGAACATCAGCGAAGTGAACCGCGGCGCTGTGGAAACCGGCTCGGCATCGAGCCAGGTCCTGTCCGCCGCCAAGGAACTGTCCTCCCAGGGAAGCCGCCTGAAGGCACAGGTCGACACTTTCCTCGCGAAGGTCCAGGCGGCCTGATCGCAGGCTATGCCGCTGTAGCTGTCTCAGCCGCCCGGTCCGCCGGGCGGCTTTTTGTTGGTCCGCCAGGAAACCTCAGCACCATCGCACTGGCCCATCGGCATTCGGGAAAGTGGTCAATCGCCGATATGCGCCGGCGAAGTCGAATGTTCGATCAGCATGCGTTCCGGCATGGTCGTCACCGGGCTGGGCTTGCTCCCGCCAAGGCCAGCCTGATCTGCTTCTCGATCTCGATGATGGCGAAGAAGGCGGCACCGACCGCCACGATCAGCAGGCCGTCGGCGAAGGGCACAGCCCGGGTGCCGAGCACCGCCTGCAAGGCCGGCAGATAGGTCACCGCGAACTGCGCGGCGCTGATCACGAGGACCACCGTCCAGACCACCTTTGTGCCCCTGGCCGCGGCCCAGGTGAGCGAGGTCCCGTGGATGTTGCGGATGAAGAAGAGGTGGAAGATCTCCAGCACCACGAGCATGTTCATGGCCATGGTCTGGGCCAGGGCCAGTGGGTAACCGCGGTCGATCGCGTAAGCGAAGATGCCAAAGACCGCGGCCACGAACAGCCCCGCCACCAGAACCACGTGCCAGACGAGCGCGCCCGACAGGATCGGCGTCTCGCGCGGGCGGGGCGGGCGCGCCATGGTGCCCGCCTCGGTCGGCTCGAAGGCGAGCGCGATGCCGAGCGTGATGCCGGTGATGAGGTTGACCCAAAGGATCTGCACCGCCGTCACCGGCAGGGCGAGCCCGAGGAGCAGCGCGAGGATGACCGTCATCGCCTCACCGGCATTGGTGGGCAGCGTCCAGCTGACGACCTTCTTCAGATTGTCCCAGACGGTGCGGCCCTCGCGCACCGCCGCGGCGATGGAGGCGAAATTGTCGTCGGCCAGGACGAGGTCGGCCGCCTCCTTCGCCGCCTCGGACCCCTTCATGCCCATGGCGATGCCCGCGTCGGCGCGCTTCAGGGCCGGCGCGTCGTTCACCCCGTCGCCGGTCATCGCCACGGAAAGGCCATGGGCCTGCAGGGCCGTCACCAGCCGCAGCTTGTGTTCGGGGGAGGTGCGGGCAAAGACGTCGGTGCGCTTCACCTCCTCAGCGAGCCGCCCGTCGTCCAGGGCATCCAGATCGGCGCCGGTCAGCACCCTGTCCGGATTGTCGAGGCCGATCTGGCGCGCGATGGCGGCCGCCGTCCCGGCGTGGTCGCCGGTGATCATCTTCACCCGGATGCCGGCCGTCCGGCATTCGGCGACCGCCGCGATGGCCTCGGGACGTGGTGGATCGATCAGGCCCACCAGGCCGAGGAAGGTGAGGCCGTCTTCAAGGCTGCCCGGCGCGATACGGTCCGCCGTCTCCACCCGTTCGGCCAGGGCCAGGACCCGCAGGCCGCGACGCGCCAGGGCCTCGGCCCGCTCATGCCAATGCTGCCGATCGATGTCGCGGCACATGCCGAGGACCCTCTCGGGGGCGCCCTTGACGTGGACGATCCGCCCCGCGGGGCTCTCGCTCAGCACCGCCATGAACCGGTGGCGGCTGTCGAAGGGGATGGCGTCGAGCCGCCGGTCGCGCGTGCTGATGCCGGCCTTGCCGGCAAAGGCCAGCAGGGCGCCCTCCATCGGGTCGCCCTCGACCATCCAGCGCCCCTGCTTCTCCCGAAGGGCCGCGTCGTTGCACAGCGCCGCCGCGCGCGCGAGCGCCGACAGGTCGCCATCCGGGGTGATGGCGCCCTCGGGCGCATAGCCCTCGCCGCTGACCGTGAATGCGCCGGCAGGGGTCTCGGCCGCGGCCACCACCATCTCGTTGCGGGTCAGCGTGCCGGTCTTGTCGGTGCAGATCACCGAGACCGAGCCGATCGCTTCGATCGCCGGCAGGCGGCGGACGATGGCATGGCGTCGCGCCATGGCCTGCACGCCGATGGCCAGCGTGATGGTCAACACCGCCGGCAGCCCCTCGGGGATGGCGGCAACCGCCATGCCCACGACCGCCATGAACATTTCCGAAAAGTCGCGGTGCCCGACGAAATAGCCGTAGGCGAGGAGCAGCCCGGAGACGAGCAGGATGAGAAGAGACAGCCAGCGCGCGAAATGGTCCATCTGAGCGACGAGCGGCGTCTTCAGCTGCTCGACGCCCGCCAGCAGGCCGCCAATCCGCCCGATCTCCGTGCCGGCTCCGGTCGCGACGACGAGCCCGCGCGCTGTCCCCTGGGTGACCAGCGTGCCCGACCACAGCATCGAGCGCCGGTCGCCGAGTGCGGCATCGGGGGCGACGGGTTCCTCGGTCTTCTCCACCGGCACGGATTCGCCGGTGAGGATGGCCTCCTGCGCCGCAAGTCCTCGCGCCTCCATCACCCGGAGGTCGCCGGGCACCTTGTCGCCGGCCTCGAGCAGGACGATGTCGCCTGGGACGAGGTCGGCGCCGTCGATCGTCACCCGGGCCCCGCCGCGCAGCACCGCCGCCCGCGGAGCCAGCATCTGCCGGATCGCGGCCATGGCCTCCTCGGCCTTGCCCTCCTGGATGACGCCGATCACGGCATTGGCGATCACCACCGCGAGGATCACCGCCGTATCGATCCAGTGCTGCAGGCCGGCCGTGACGACGGCGGCGCCGAGCAGGACGTAGATCAGCACGTTGTTGAACTGGGCGAGCAGCCGACGCAGCGGCCCCAGGCTCGTGCCGGCGGGCAGGCGGTTGGGCCCGTGGGCCGCGAGCCGCCGTGCGACCTCGGCCGCAGTGAGGCCGCCCGGGCTCGCTCGGAGAACGGCGAGGCAGTCGGTGACGGAGCGGGCGTGGGGATCGCCGAGGTTCGTCTCGTCGTCATGGCTGGACATCGTCGCCCCGTCTCCTTCTCGCTGGCTCTCACGTCCTGGCCGGGCGACGCTCGCGGCCCGGCGCCGTGGCGTCGTTGTTCCGCATCAAGAGCCGGCGCCTCGAAGCCCGCGGAGGGCGCTGTCGCGATGAAATGCCGCGGCCGGCGATTGTCCCACGTCAATCCCAGCCCGGACCGCTCTGCCAAAATCGCGGCGTTCTGGACCGGAGAAGGATGTCTCTCATGAAGACGCTCGCCTACCTGCCGCTGCTCACCTATCCCGACGCCACCTCCGTGCGGGCCGCGCAGGCGGCGGTGGGCATGGCGGGATCCATCGGCGCGGATGTGGACGCCACCGTCTACGCGGCAAACCTTCCCCGCGCCGCATCGACCTTCGGTACCATGATCATCAGCGCGTCGGAGATGATCCAGAAGGTCGAGAATGACAGCCAGCAACATGCGGCGCGACTGGCGAACGGCGTGCAGGAGAGCGCCCGGATCCATGGCCTCGCCCTCAGCCTGGAGACCCGTGTCGCGGCGCCGACGGAAGCCGTGGCGGGTGCTGCGGAGGAGGCCCGCTATCGCGACCTCACCATCATTCCCTGGTCGGAGCACAATCTGACCCTGCGTGAGGTGGCCGAGGCGGTGATCTTCGGATCGGGGCGCCCGGTCCTGCTGGTTCCCGAGGATCACGAGCCGGCCCGCATCGGCCACATCGCCGTGGCCTGGGACGGAAGCCGGGTTGCCGCCCGGGCACTCGCCGATGCCGGCCGCTTCCTCGCCGCCGGTGCCCGCGTCACCGTTCTGACAGCGGGGGACGAGAAGCAGATGGAGGCTGGCATCGCCGACCGTCTCGTCGACAGCCTGTCCCGTCGCGGCCTCGCTGCCGGCGCCCAAGTCGTCTCGGCGGGCAACAGGCCGATTGCCTTTGCGCTTCAGGAGGCCTGCCGCGACGCCGGAGCGGGATTGTTGGTGATGGGCGGCTACGGCCATTCGCGGCTCAGGGACTTCGTCGTCGGCGGGGCGACGCGCGGTGTCCTGGCATCCTTGTCCATGCCGGTCCTGATCTCGCACTGAAGGCCGCCGCAGCGGCGGCCTGAATCAGTTCGCGACGCATGCCGACCGAGGCTTACGCAGCGGCACCATAGAGAGCTGGGCGTTGAAGACGGCGATGACGGCACCGGCCCGGCCCTCGCTCGGCCTGACCATCTGCGGTTTGACGTTCACTCTTGGCGTCGCCTTCGAAGGCGCGGGAACAAGGGGCGATCCTGGCCATGGTGGCCGAGGGGCTGGGTGTCAGCATCGTGCCGACCTTGGGACTTCAGCCCGAACTGCGCGGCGTTCTCATCAAGCCGCTCGTTCCCCGTGTTCATCGGACCCTCGCGCTCGGGCATCTTCCTGATCCGAGCCCGGCGGCGCGAGCGTTCCTCGCGCAGGTCGCGCAGGCAGGTCCGGAGCACGTCGGCATTCCCGCCGGCTTCGGTTGAGCCGGCGTCTTCGGGCATGCCGCTCGCCGCCGGGACCTGACCTCGGCCACGACATCGACGCGACGCCCGCCCGGCACGTCCTGCTGCGCCAGTGTCAGCCCCAATGTTCGACGATGGGCCGCCGCCGACGTGACGCGACGGGTGGGGTCGGATCATCGTTCTCTGGCAAGCCGCATCAGACGGGGCGCCTTCTGGTCCCACCGCTCGCGTGACCATCGACCAGGGGCGCTTGAGATCTGACCTCGGCCGATCCGGCTTCGCTCCTGCGAAGGCCAACCGATGCCCACATCTGCGGGATGGACCGCAGAATGTCCGAAGTGGAAATGCGGGGGATCCTCGTGTGCCACCCATTCCGGCTGATTGTTTGCAACACGTCACTGCAGTGTCGGGCAATTTCGCTCGCTGTGGCGACATGATGGCGCCACGACGCTTCAAGAGCGGAATGCGATCATTCCTGACAAAAACGAAAAGTCGATGATGTTCAAAATGGTGCCCCTAGCCGGGATCGAACCAGCACTCCTTGCGGAACTCGATTTTGAGTCGAGCGCGTCTACCAATTCCGCCATAGGGGCAACGCGCGGCGGACTATAGTCACGCCCGCCCGCCGGTCAACGCCGGGGCGCGGAGGCGGCCTTGACTATGGCCGGGCCGGTGCCAAATGTCCGGCCATGAGCGAGAACCCCGTCTTTACCACCGCCGTCGCCATCGACCAGCCGACCGCCCGCATCGAGACCCCGGTGAAGGTGCTGTCGGAGGCGGCGAAACGCGCCCTGGCGGAGGCCGCCGAGCGCCGCGCCGCATTCGACGCCAAGGCGGCGGAGCTCGCCGCCAATCCTGAGGTGCACGGGCGCGGCGGCGCCGATCCCGTGCGCTACGACGACTGGGAGGTCGGCGGCATCGCCGTCGACTTCTAGGGACACCCGCCCGCCTCAGGCCTTGTTCTTGCGCTCGCGCAGCTCGGCGAAGACCTCCGCCGGCAACCGCCCCCGCATGCCGAGCACGGCCGCGATGGCGGCATCGTCGGCGCGCAGGAACGGGTTCGTCGCCTTCTCCTGCCCGATGGTGGTCGGCAGCGTCGGCTGGCCGGCCTCGCGCAGCCGGAACACCTCCTCGGCGCGCGCCTTCAGCGCCGCATTGTCCGGATCGACGGTGAGCGAGAACTTTGCGTTCGAGCCGGTATATTCGTGGCCGCAATAGACGGCGGTGTCGTCGGGAAGCGCCCGCAGCACCTTCAGCGCCTCCCACATCTGCTGCGGCGTGCCCTCGAACAGGCGGCCGCAGCCCAGCGAGAACAGCGTGTCGCCGGAGAACAGATGTGGCCGACCGTGTGGCCGGGCGTGTCGATGACGTCGGCCTCCAGCGCGCCGAAGCGCGCCTTGCCGCCGGGGGCCACCGTCTCGTCCACCAGCGGGATGCGATGGGCGTCCGCCGCATTGGCGATGACGTGAGCCTTGGTCGCCGCCTTCACCGCCTCGATGCCCTGCACGTGGTCCGGGTGGTGGTGGGTCACGAGGATGTGGCTGATGGTCCAGCCCTTTTCCTCAGCCGCCGCCAGCACCGGGGCGGC
>LNFH01000222.1 GCA_001464235.1 Rhizobiales bacterium Ga0077556
GAGGGAAGGGGGTCCAGGAGCCGATGGACTGGACCTCGGGACTCCTGGATCCCCTTCCCTCGCTTCGCTCGCCGGGGATGACGGAGAGTCCCGGTCGGCGGGCGTGGCGGACAATCCCTCCGCCGGGGCCTGCACTCACACGCTGAGATAGGCTTCCCTGATCTCGTCGTTGGCTTCGAGGTCCTCCGTCGTCCCCTCGTAGCGGATGGCGCCCTTCTCGATGACATAGGCGCGGTCCGACACGGCGGAGGCAAAGTAGAGGTTCTGTTCCGACAAGAGCACGGCGATGCCCTGCGCCTTCATGGCGAGCACGGCATCGGCCATCTGCTCGACGATGACGGGGGCGAGGCCTTCCGACGGCTCGTCCAGCAGCACGGCGTGCGGGTTGCCCATCAGCGTGCGGGCGATGGTCAGCATCTGCTGCTCGCCGCCCGACATGGCCGAGGCGCGGCGGCCCTTCATCTCCGCGAGGTTGGGGAAGATGGCGAAGAGGCGGTCCAGCGACCACGGCTCCTTGCCGGGCGCGCCCGCTGCCGCCTTCCGGCCGACCTCGAGATTTTCGTAGACGGTGAGGTCGGTGAAGATGCGCCGGTCCTCCGGCACATAGCCGAGGCCGAGCCGGGCGATGCGGTAGGGCTGCCAACCCGTCACGTCCTGGCCCTCGAAGGTGACGGTGCCGGCCTGTGGTGGCACCACGCCCATGATCGCCTTCAGCGTGGTGGACTTGCCTGCGCCGTTGCGGCCCATCAGCGCCACGACCTCGCCGGCGCGCAGCGTCACGTCGACGCCGAACAGCACCTGGGCGTGGCCATAGGCGGCGGCGATGCCGCGCGTTTCGAGGATGGTTGTGGAGGGAGCTGATGCGGACATCACTGCGTCCTCCCGCAGGCGAGGACGGGGAATGCCCCACCCGCACTCTCCCCGCGCTGGCGCTCGGGGAGGGGGGCTCTGACGTCGCATCCCGTCATCTGCGTCGTGCCAGGCCCAACCGAAGAGGCGAAGCGGGACGTGTAAGTCCCCCTCCCCTCGGAGCTAAGCGACGAGGGGAGGGTGCGGGTGGGGCCTTGTCTGACAACCGACATCACTGCACCCCCGCCGCTTGCCGGCGCGCCTTGAGCGCCGCCTGCGACCCGGCCTCGCCGAGATAGACCTGCTTGACCCGCTGGTTCGACCGCACCTCGTCGGGCGTGCCGGTGGCGATGATCTCGCCGCGCACCAGCACGAGGATGCGGTCGGCATGACCGAAGACCGAGTCCATGTCGTGCTCGGTGAAGAGCACGCCGATGCCGTGGGCGCGGGCGATGTCGGCGGTGAGCTGCATCAGCGCGGTGCGCTCCTTCGGCGCCATGCCGGCTGTCGGCTCGTCCATCAGCAGGAGCTTCGGCTCGGACGCCAGAGCGATGGCGAGTTCCACCCGCTTCACGTCGCCATAGGCGAGCTCGTTCACCGGCCGGTCCGCCATGTCGGCCATGCCGACGCGGGCGAGGAAGCCGAGCGGCCGCCGTCACCGAGCGCGTCTGCCCGTGGTGGGAGATCAGCGCCATCTGCACGTTCTCCACCACGCTCATCGACACGAAGGTCTGGGCGATCTGGAAGGTACGGCCGACACCGAGGCGCCAGATTTCGCGCGGCGGCTTGCCGGTGATGTCCTCTCCCGCCAGCACGATGGTGCCGGCATCGGGCTTCAACTGCCCGCCGACCATGTTGAAGGTGGTCGACTTGCCCGCCCCGTTCGGCCCGATGATGGCGAGCATCTCGCCGGCCGCGAGGCTGAACGTGACGTTCTTGCCGGCGGTGACGCCGCCGAAGCGCTTTTCGAGGCCGGTGACGGCGAGGAGCGTCGTCATCACGCGGCCTCCTTCGCGATCGCCGGCGCGGCGGGCGCGGGCGCCCCGCGTCCCATCCGCTCGCGCAGGCCCTCGATGGCGCCGACGACGCCCTTCGGGAAGATCAGCACGATGGCGATGATCGAGACGCCGAGGAAGAAGCGCCAGAAGTCGGTGAGCGGCATGAAGAAGTCCTTCACCGAGTGGAACACCGCGGTGCCGACGAGAGGGCCCATCACCGTCTGGATGCCGCCGGTGAGGATCATCATCAGGAAGTCGATGGACATGCCGATGGAGATCATCGTCGGGTCGATCGAGCCCTTGGAGAAGGAATAGAGCGCCCCGGCGAGGCCCGCCGCCGCGCCCGCTACGATGAAGGCGAGCCAGCGGTGGGTCTTCACGTCGATGCCGATGGCATCCGCCCGGGTGGCGCTGTCGCGGGCGGCGCGCAGCGTGTAGCCGAAGGGCGTGTAGAACAGGTGCCGGAGCGCCACGATGGAGGAGAGCGCCAGCACGGCGACCACGTAGAAATAGACCTCGCGGCTCGCCGCCCAGCGCGAGGGCCAGACGCCGACCACGCCGTTGTCGCCGCCCGTCACCTCCACCCACTGGAAGCAGATGGCATAGGTGATCTGGGCGAAGGCCAGCGTCAGCATGGCGAGGTAGATGCCGTGGAGGCGGACGATGAAATAGCCGAAGAGGGCTGCCGCGAGGCCGCCCGCGATCGGCGCGACCACCAGGGCCAGCTCCATCGGCGCCTTCATCGGCCCGGTGACGAGGAGGCCCGCCGCATAGGCGCCGACGCCGAAATAGGCGGCGTGGCCGAAGGAGACGATGCCGCCGTTGCCGATGAGAAGGTTGAGCGAGAAGGCGGCGAGGGCGAAGACCATGATCTCGATGCCGACCTTCACCTTGTAGGTGTCGCCGAAGACCGGGATCAGCAGGAGCGCGATGGTGAGCACGATCCAGACGACGGTCTCGGTGCGCGAGAAGCCCTTGAGGTTGAGGATGCCCTCGGGGAGCACGGCGCGGCCCGAGGCGACCTCCGGCTTGCCCATCAGGCCCCAGGGCTTGACCACCAGCACCACCGCCATGAGCAGGAAGACCAGAACCAGCGTGATCTTCGGGAAGATGAGGATGCCGAAGGCCTCCAGCATCTTGATGATGAGCGCGGCGATGAAGGCGCCGGGCACCGAGCCCATGCCGCCGATGACGGTGACGACGAAGGCCTCGGTGATGATGGAGAGGTCCATGCCGGTATTCGCCGGCAGGCGCGGGATCTGCAGCGCCCCGCCGAGGCCGGCGAGGAAGGCGCCGAGGAACAGCGTGCCGGTGAACAGCATGGCCTGGTTGACGCCGAGTGCGCCGACCATCTCGCGGTCCTGCGTGGCGGCGCGGATCAGCACGCCGAAGCGCGTCTTGTGCATGATGAGGAGGAGGGCGCCGAGCACCGCGGGTCCGACGAAGATGAGGAACATCTCATAGGCGGGGAAGCGCTGGCCGAGGATCTCGATGCCGTGCCGCATGCCGGGCGCGCGCGGGCCGGTGATGTCGACGGGGCCCCAGATCTTCAGCACCACGTCCTGCACGATGAGCACGACGCCGAAGGTGGCGAGCAACTGGAACAGCTCCGGCACCCGGTAGATGCGGCGCAGGAGGACCACCTCCATGATGACGCCGAGAATGCCGACCACCGTCGCCGAGGCGATCACGCCGACGAAGAACAGGGTCGGCGAGCGGTCGAACTGCAGCAGCCAGGGCACGATGGTCACCGCCATGTAGGCGCCGAGCATGTAGAACGAGCCGTGGGCGAAGTTCACGATGCGCGTCACGCCGAAGACGATGGTCAGGCCCGAGGCGATGACGAACAGCGCCGAGGCGCTGGCCAATCCCGACAGGGCCTGGATGACGAAGAAGGAGAGATCCATCGGCGGGGGGCTCTCGGCGCAAGCGGTCTGAATGGGGTCGCGCAGGGGCGCGGCCCATCGGGGGAAACGGCACGGGCGACGGGCCCGGGGATGGATGCGGAAGCGGGCTCCCCTCAGCCGGGGAGCCCCGTCACATGCGTCAGATCTTGCGCGCGGCGCGAACCTCGGCCTCGGGGAACATGACCTCCGCGCCGTCCACGTAGCGGAAGTTCTTCATGGTCGGCAGCTTGCCCTGCAGCGTCGTCTCGCCGACCCAGGCGCCGAGCGTCGACTGCTGGTCGATGGCGCGCATGGTGACGGGACCGCAGATGGTCTGCGTCGTGAGGTCCTTGAAGGCCTCGATCATCGCCGCCGTCTCGGTGGACTTCGCCTTGTTGAACATGTCGCGGATCATGAATGGCACGACATAGCCGAGCACCGAGCCGAGGCGCGGCGTGTCGTTGAACTTCGCCTTGTAGGCGGTGACGAAGGCCTGGTGGCCGTGGGTCGTGACCTGCTCCGGCGGATAGCCGGTGACGATCCAGCCGTCCGGCGTCTCGTCGCCGAGGGGCAGGAGATATTCCGGCTCGCCGGTGAGCAGGCTCACAACCGTGCGGCGCTCGAACAGGCCGCGGGTGTTGCCCTCGCGGACGAAGGCGGTCAGGTCGGCGCCGAACAGCACATTGAAGATGCCGTCCGGGCGGCTCTGGGCGAGGGCGCCGACGGTGGCGCCGGCATCGACGCGGCCGAGCGCCGGGAACTGCTCGGCGACCACCTCGAAGCCCGGCACCGCCGCACCCATCAGGCGCTTGAAGGCGGCGACCGCCGACTGGCCGTACTCGTAGTTCGGCGCCACCACGGCCCAGCGCTTCACGCCCTTCCCCTTGGCGGCGTCGACCAGCATCTTGGTCTGCATGTAGGTGCCGGGACGGACGCGGAACGTGTAGGGATTGCCGCTGCCCATGGTGAGCGCGTCGGTCAGCGGCTCGGTGGCGAGATAGAGCACCTTCTTCTGATTGGCGAAGTCGGCGAGCGCGAGGCCGACGTTGGACAGGAAGGCGCCCGCGATGAAGGAGACGTTCTCGCGGGTGACCAGTTCCTCGGCGACGCGGACGGCATCGCCCGGGGTCGCGCCGTCGTCGCGGTAGATGATCTCGAGCGGACGGCCGCCCATGCCGGCGAGGCCGCCAGCGGCGTTGATCTGCTCGACGGCCAGCTGCATGCCGTTGCGATAGGGAACGGCGAAGGCGGCCATGCGGCTGTAGGAGTTGAGTTCGCCAACCTTCACCGGGGCGCCCTGGGCGGAGCCGGTTCCGGCGGTCAGGGCCACACCGGTGGCCGCGAGGCCTCCGACGACGGTGCGGCGCGACAGATCGAGCTTCGACATAAAAATCTCCCCTCAGATGCGGGCGGCGGGGACCGCCCGTTCCACCTCTGACCGAAGCTTCCGTTGTTTTGTTCTTCGGAAGATCATTCGTAAGCGAACGATACCGCGTCCCGAAACGCTGGCAAGAGTCTTTTTTGGAATTCCTGCGAACTGGGGCCACGTGTCGCCGCCGGTCCGCCCTCGTTCCGAATGACGAAACGAAATCAGATGCTTACGAGAAGGTCGGGCGCAGGCCGCCCACGGTGATGCCGTTCCAGTTCTTCATGACCGGCGTGACGAAGCGGCGGAATTTGGCAGCCTCCGCCTCGTTCATGGGCAGGAGCCTGGCGATCAGCGCGGCCATCATCACCTCGCTGGCGCGGGAGGCGCCGTCGACGCATTTCAGTGCGATGCCGAGGCCCTGATCGGGCAGCGCCGCGCAGAAGACGCCCTCCGCGCCGGTCTTCACGAAGACCCGCGCTCCGAGGAGCCCCATCACGTCGGTGCAGAAGCGGCCCGAGCCCGCCACCATGAAGGGTTCTGCGGCGCAGGCCGCGCGCAGCCGCGCGAAGGCCTTCGCCCGTTCCGGACCGACGCCCTCGCCGGTCGCGAGCTTGGCGAACCCGTGCGCGAGCTTGGTCAGCGGCACGGCGAAGGTCGGGATGGAGCAGCCGTCGGTGCCGACCGCCGAGTCGGCGTCGAGCCTGTGGCCGGTCACCTCGCCCACCGCCTCGGCGACGAAGCGCTGCACCTTGTGGTCGATGCCGACATAGCCGGACGTCGGGATGCCCTGCGAGCAGGCGAAGCAGAGGAAGCCGGAATGCTTGCCCGAGCAGTTGTTGTGCAGGGCGGAGGGCTTGCCCCCCGAGCGAGCGAGGCCATGGGTCGCCGCGGCGCCCGAGGGCCAGTGCGCGCCGCATTCGAGGTCCGCCTCGCCGAGGCCGGCCTTGGCCAGCATGCCGGCGGCCGTCGCCACGTGCCGCTCCTCGCCGCCGTGGGAGGAACAGGCGAGCGCCAGCTCCGCGTCGCCGAACCCGTAGCGGTCGGCGGCGCCGCTCTCCACCAGCGGCAGGGCCTGCAGCGCCTTGATGGCAGAGCGCGGGTAGATGGCGCGGTCGATGTCGCCGAGGGAGAAGACCACGCGTCCCGCCGCGTCGCAGACCACCGCCGCGCCGCGATGGACGCACTCGACGCTGTCACCGCGCAGGACTTCGACGAGGATGGGATCGCTCAGCGACATGGATCGGGCTCCGTCAGGCAGGCTGCCGCGATAAGCCAGATCCGCCGCGGGATAAAGCCCCTACTCCGCCGCCTGCGTGCCCGGCGCCACCTGGCCCTGCGGCGCGTCCATGCGGGCGTTCATGTTGGCGACCATCTTCTTGACGATGGTCGAGGCGGTCTTCTCGAACAGGAAGGGGAAGAAGGCGTGGACCAGGGCGCAGAAGGCGCAGAAGGCGAAGGTGCCGGAATAGCGCAGCGCCGCGCCCATGTGCTCGAAATAGCTCTCGTTCACCGAGCGGGGATGGGCGAGGAAGGCGGTCTTGGCACGTTCGATCATGTCGGGGGCTCCGGCGCGGGAGGGCTCGAGTCGCACAATGAGGATGATCGTAACCCCACTCTCGCGGGATGATGTCCCAAACGTTTGGGTTAATGCGGCGGTCTGGTGGACGCTGTTGCAAAATCGGGTAACATGATGGGATGTCATCCTCACCGCTCATCCTCGATTCCACCGACAAGGCCCTGCTTCGGCTGGTGCAGCAGGACGCCGGCCTCTCCATGGAGCAGCTGGCCGAGAAGGTGAACCTGTCGCGCAATGCCTGCTGGCGGCGGCTGAAACGGCTCGAGGACGAGGGCGTCATCCGCGCCCGCGTCGTCCTCGCCGATGCCGCCAAGCTCAACCTCGAGCTCACCGTCTTCATCGCCGTGCGCACAAGCCGCCACGACGCCGACTGGGCGGCGCGGTTCCACGCCGCCGTTCAGGACATTCCCGAACTTCTCGGCGTCTACCGCACCGCCGGCGAGATCGACTACATCCTTCACGCCCGCGTCCCCAACGTCGCCGCCTACGACCGCCTCTACAAGAAGCTCACCGCCCGCATCGAGATGCAGGACGTCTCGGCGAGCTTCGTCATGGAGGAGATCAAGGAGGTCACGGCGCTGCCGCTCGACTTCGTGTGAGGGGAAGCGCTTCAAATCGGCGCCTCTACCGGAACCACCGCCGTCGTGCCCGGGCTTGTCCCGGGCATCCACGAATTCTCTTGCCGCGGTGGTCAAGTCGTGGATGGGCGGTATCCGTTCGAATAAAGGGGCCCCACCCTGACCCTCCCCTCTGGCGAGGGGAGGCGGACTACCGCGTCACGCCCCTGTTCTTCCGTCGTGCCTGGCGCCGCCGAAACCGCGCGTCGCGCGACGTCATGGTCCCCTCCCTGCACGCAGCGCGGGGAGGGTGCGGGTGGGGCATTCCGAGCCTCGTACCCCACCGCCAACCTTCACGCCGGGCGGAACGCACCCGAGAGCGACGGGGCGCCGTCGCTGGTGGCGAGGCCCTTCCCCACCAGGTCCTCGAGATGGGCGAAGACCGACAGGCCCGCCGCGCTCTTCAGCCGGGGGTCGAGCCCCTCGTAGATCGCCGCGACGATCTCGGGGATCGACCGGTCGCCCACCGCCAGCCGCTTGAGGATCGCCGCCTCCCTGAGCTTGCGGTGGTGCGACAGGGCCCGCATGAACTTCGCCGGCTCGCGCACCGGGCCGCCGTGGCCGGGCCAGAACAGCGTCTCGCCGCGCGCCCTCAGCTTGTCGAGGGAGGCCATGTAGTCGCCCATCGATCCGTCCGGCGGCGCGACGATGGAGGTCGACCAGGCCATGACGTGGTCGCCGGAGAACAGCGTCTCCTCCTCGCGCAGGGCGAAGGCCATGTGGTTGGCGGTATGGCCGGGGGTGAACACCGCCTCCATGGTCCAGCCGGTGCCGGAGACGACGTCGCCGTCCGCCAGAACGACGTCCGGCCGGAAATCCTTGTCGCCCGAGGCGTCGAGCGCATTGGTCTCGCCGAGGTTCAGCGCCCGTGCGGCGCGATGCGGCCCCTCGGCATAGACCGGCGCGCCGGTCGCGGCCTTGACGGCGGCCGTGGCCGGCGAGTGGTCGCGGTGGGTGTGGGTGACGAGGATCGCCTCCACCGTCTCCCCCTTCACCGCCTCCAGCACGGCGGCGACGTGGCGCGGATCGTCGGGGCCCGGGTCGATGATGGCGACGCGGCCGGTGCCGACCACATAGGTCACCGTGCCCTTGAAGGTGAAGGGTCCGGGATTGTCGCAGAGAACCCGGCGGATCAGCGGCGAGAGCCGTTCCGCCCGGCCGGGCACGGCCGCGTCGTCGCGCTCGAAGGGAATATCCTCGGCCATTCTGCCTCTGTCGAAACGGGGTGGGCCGGCGACTTGCCGATGCCGCAGGTCACGGGCTATGGGGGTGAAGCCACCACGTCGGCAGCCGAATGACAAGCTGACCCAACGGCATAGCCCCCACAAAGGATTTCACCCATGTCCAACGCGACCATTGCCACGACCCTCTGGCCGTCCCGCTCGGCCGCCCTGCCGGGAACGACCCTGCGCTCGCTCGCGCTGGTCGCCGGCGGCGTCTGCTTGATCACGCTCGGCGCCAAGGCGAGCGTGCCCTTCTGGCCGGTGCCGCTGACGCTGCAGACCCTCGCCATCTCCGTCGTCGCCGCCGCCTATGGCCTGCGCCTCGGCGTCGCCACCGTCGGCGCCTATCTCCTCGCCGGCCTCCTCGGCGCGCCGGTCTTCGCCGGCTGGTCGGTCGGCATCGCCCCGTTCATGGGCCCGACCGGCGGCTTCCTCGCCGGCTTCCTGGTGATGGCCGCGATCATCGGCGCCGCCGCCGACCGTGGCTGGGACAAGGCATGGCCGACGACACTTGCCGCCATGGCCCTCGCCAACGTGATCGTCTTCGTGCCCGGCCTCCTCTGGCTCGGCACCTTCACCGGCTATGGCGAGAAGCTGCTCGCCGCCGGCCTCTGGCCCTTCGCGCTCGGCACGCTGGTGAAGACCGCGCTCGCCGCCGCCGTCATGCCGATGGCGTGGAGCCTCGTCAGCCGCCTTAAGGCCTAAGCCTCCTCGACGACGTAGCCGCCGTCGAACAGGGCCGCGATGCGGGCGAGAGCCGCCCGCGTCGCCTCGCTGTCGGGGGACATGCCCTCCGGCAGCGCCGCCGCCAGCATCGCGGGGTCGAGGCCGTTGAGGCGCGGGAAGAGGCCGGGATCGAGCCGCGCCGCGAGCGCATGGTCCGGGTGGGCCGGGTCGAGATGGGCCGGACCGTATTCGCCGAGATGGCGCATCGCGTCCCAGGGCGCCGCCTCGGCCGGCAGCCGCGCCGCGAGCGCCGCGTCTTCCTCGCGCAGATAGAAGCGGTTGAGCCCGTCGAAGAAGACGTCGCGATAGCCGGCTGATGCCAGCAGCGGCGCGAAATCGGCGGAGCTGTCCGCCATGGTCCAGGGCGCCACCGCCTCCAGCACCACGACGCGGGGGCGGAATCGCGTCCAGTCGTTGCCGGCCAGCACCTCGGCCTCGGCGCCCTCCACGTCCACCTTGAGGAAGTCGATGCGGCCGGGCGCATGCGCCTCGCAGAGTGCCGCCAGGGTCGTCATGGGTCGCTTCAGCCGCGCGGAGGAGACGCCTGCGGCCGCAGCCGCCTCGGCATGCCGGGGCAAGGTGGTGGAGAGGCCGTGGAAGCGGTCCGCCTGGTAGAAGTCGGCCTCGCCGACGCTTCTGCCGCAGAGTACCTCGACCACCACGTCGCGCGGCCGCACATGGCGGTAGGCGCGCGCGATCTCCGCCTGCGGCTCCACCACGATGCCGCGCCAGCCGCGCTCGTAGAACCAGAAGGAGACGTTGTCGGCGATGGCGTGGCCGCCGCCGACGTCGAGGTGGTAGTCCTCGCGGTTCTGGGCGTAGGAGAGAAAGGCCCTCGCGTCCGTCTCGCTCAAGGGCCGTGCCCTCCCGTTGGGCCCTCCTAGCGCCGGGGCCTGATGGCGTGAGCCTCGCGTGCGCGCTCGATCTGGTCAAGCTTGGCGGCGAAGAGGCTCCAGTCGTCGCGCTCGGCGATGGGGGCCCACAGCGCCTCCACCTCCTCGATCAGCAGGGTCGCCGGGCCCTCGCCCTCGAAATAGGCCGCCGCGGCCGGGGAGGGCGGCACCGGCTCGTGGGCTGCGAGCGCCGCCTCCAGCCGGGCGAAATCCTCGCCCTGGTAGACCGCCGCCTGCGGCCCGGCCATGGCGAAGGCGCGCCGGGCGATGCCGCCGTGCCAGTCGAACATCGTGCGCTCGAAGGGGGCCTGCGACTTCAGCAGGAACTGGAAGAAGGCGGCGGCGAGCTCGTCGTCCGTAGCCCCAGCCGCGCGCAGAGCGCCCGCCTGAGGCCCTGATGGAAGGCGCCGGCATAGCCCCGGAGCGCATCCTCGAGGTCGCCGACCGGGGCGACCAGCGTCAGGCACTCGGCGAAACGCTCGAGGTTCCAGGCCACGGCCCCCGGCTGGCGCCCGAAGGCATAGAGCCCCGTCTGGTCGAAATAGGCGGCGGTGAAGCCGGGCTCGTAGCGCGGCAGGAAGCGCCAGGGGCCGTAGTCGAAGCTCTCGCCGGTGACCACCATGTTGTCGGTGTTGAGCACGCCGTGGACGAAGCC
>LNFH01000223.1 GCA_001464235.1 Rhizobiales bacterium Ga0077556
GCGCGCGAGGACCGCTTCCTCGCCAACAACCCGCCGCGGGTCGTGTTCAACGGCTTCACCACCGAGGGCTACATCCTCGCGCCCGGCTCGGAGGCCGAGGCCGTGCTCGGCCGCGCCCACCAGCGCGCCTGGGGCGAACCGCTCAAGGAGAGCGTGACGCCAGCCTATCTCGACGGGCGCGTCTATGCGCTGTTCGACGAGATCCCGACGCTGAACTACGGCCCCTCCGCCGAGCGGGTGCACGGCTTCGACGAGCGCTTCTCCATCGAATCCTTGCGCAAGGCGACGAAGTCCATGGCGTTGTTCGTGGCGGAGTGGTGTGGAACGGAGCCGGTGTGAGCAAGCCGGCGGGGGACGGCATCCCCCGCCACCTGCCCATGCGGCAGACCCGCCTTGACCGCACCCCCCGCCATTGCCGAAAGTCGCGCCCTCACCTTTGCCGGAGTGCCTCCCATGTCCACCGCCGTCCGCGATGCGCTCGAAGCCTCGCTCGCCCGCATCGACGACCCCTCTTCCGACGGACGCGTGACCTTCACCAGGGTCTATGCGGAGCGGGCGCGGGCGGAGGCGGACGCCGCCGATGCGCGCGCGAAGGCGGGCGTGAAGCTGTCGCCGCTCGACGGCTGGGTCATCTCGATCAAGGACCTTTTCGACGTCGCCGGCGAGGTGACCACCGCCGGCTCGGTCATCCTGAAGTCGCAGCCGCCCGCCGCCGCAGATGCGCCGACCATCGCGCGCCTGCGCCAGGCGGGCGTCGTCATCGTCGGCAAGACGAACATGAGCGAGTTCGCCTTCTCCGGCATTGGCATCAACCCGCATTTCGGCACGCCCGGCAATGCCGCCGACAAGAGCCGCGTGCCCGGCGGTTCCTCCTCGGGCGCCGGCGTCTCGGCGGCTGAAGGCACGGTGCGCATGGGCCTCGGCTCCGACACCGGCGGCTCCATCCGCATTCCCGCGGCGCTGAACGGCTGCGTCGGGTTCAAGCCGACCTATGGGCGCATTCCCCTCGACGGCGCCTTCCCGCTCTCCTATGCCCTCGACACGATCGGCCCGCTGGCGAAGACGGTGGCCGACTGTGCCGCCACCGACGCGGTGCTGGCCGGCGAGCAGCCCTGGACGGTGACGCCCGCGCCGCTGGCCGGCCTCAGGCTCGCCATCCCGCGCGGCCGCCTCTTCGGCCAGATGGAGCCGGAGGTCGAACAGGCCTTCGAAGCCGCCGCCTCCCGGCTCGGCAAGGCGGGCGCCCAGATCACCGACATCTCCATCGAGGACCTGCTGCAGGAGCTCGCCGATGCGATGGCGCGAGCCCCCTTCGTCGCCATGGAGGCGGCCGCCATCCACGCGGACTGGATGGAGGAGCGGGCGCGTGACTTCGACCCGCGGGTGCTGGCGCGCATCCGCATCGGCGCCAAGGCGTCTGCGCCCGACTACATCCGCCTCGTCAACAAGCGGGCGGAGCTGGTGGCACGGATGCGCGACCGCCTCGCCGACGTCGACGCGCTGATCCTGCCGACGACGCCGATCCGGGCGCCGAAGATCTCCGACCTGATCGCCTCGGACGACAAGTTCTGGACCGCCAACGGGCTGGTGCTGCGCAACACCACGGTCGGCAACATCTTCACCTTCACCGGCATCTCCATCCCCTGCCCCAAGACGAAGGGCCTGCCGGTCGGCTTCATGATGACGGCGCTCGCCGGACAGGACCGCCGCCTGCTGCGCATGGCGGCCGCGGTCGAGCAGGCCTTCGCACGCTAGGCACCCCCCTCGAAACGGCGATGGCCGGGCAAGGGGCCCGGCCATCCAGAATGCGCGCGAGGGGTGCGGCGGATCAGGCCGCCTTGACCTCGTTCAGGAAGGCGCCGACCGCCTGGCGCAGGCCGGCAATGTCGGTCTCGAGACCCTTGGCGACATCGTTCAGTGCGCCGACGGCCGAGCCGGTCGCCCTGAGGCGCTCCGACACGGTGCCGATGGAGGCGCCGGCGGTCTGCGCCACCGAGGCGGTCCCCTCCACGCTGACGCCGATTTCCTGGGTCGCCTGGGCCTGCTGGTCGATGGCCGTCGAGATGGCATCGCTGGCGCGCCGCATGCGCACCACCGTCTCGGTGATGCCGGCCATGGAGGAGACGCTGCGGCCGGTCGCCTGCTGGATGGAGGCGACCTGGGCGGCGATGTCCTCGGTGGCGCGGGCGGTCTGCGAGGCGAGCTGCTTGACCTCCTGGGCGACCACCGCGAAGCCCTTGCCGGCCTCGCCCGCGCGGGCGGCCTCGATGGTCGCGTTGAGCGCCAGCAGGTTGGTCTGCTCGGCGATGGCGCGGATCCGCGCCGATCTTCTCGCCCATGGCGGCGAGGCCCGACACGTCGGCGGCGGCCGATTCCACCGCCTGCGTCGCCTCGGTGGAGACGTTCATGGCCTCCTCCGTCTGGCGGCGGATCTCGACGATGGCGGCGTTCAGCTCCTCGGTGGCGCCGGCGATGCCGGTGACCCGGTGCAGCGTTTCCTCGGTGGCCTGGACGGTCTCGCGGACGCCGGCTTCCGCCGCCTCGCCGGCGGCGTTGACCGTGCCGGTGGCTCCGGTCACCGCGACGGCGCGGGAGGCGACGCGGTCGATGACCGTGCCGATGGCGGCGTCGAACTGTGACACGGCCTTTTCCATGGCCGTGCGGCGGGCCTGCTCGGCCGTGCCGCGCTCGGCCTCGGCGGCGCGCATCTGGGCGCGCTCGGCGAGGCTGCGGGCGAGCCCCTCGACGGCCCGGGCGATGAGGCCGATCTCGTCCTGGCGGCCGGCATGGCGCGTCATGTCGACATGGCGCTCCTCGGCGAGGCCGTTGATGGCGTCGGCAGCCTCGCGCACGGGCTTGAGGAAGACGGTCAGCATGAAGAAGACGCCGACGGTGGCGAGGACGGCCAGCAGGGCGAGGGCGATGATGACCCCGCTGCGCATGCTCGCCGCCGAGGCGTCGGCGTCGGCCTGGCTGATGCCGGCGCCGATGGCACCGAGCACGCGGTTGTCCGGAGTGATGATCGGGACGTAGCGGGCGATCCGGGCGATGCCGCCGATGGTGATGTAGTCGGTCAGGACCTCGCCGCGGCCGACGGCCTGGGCGATGGGCGAGGTGGCGGGGATGCGCGAGCCCATGACCCGGTTCCCCTGCGCGTCGCGGACGGAGGACGAGAAGCGGATCAGGTCACCGGTCGCCGCATCGCGCACGAAGAGCGACGAGCCGTCCGCCGCGTGGTCGACGATGCTGTGATCGCCCTGGGCGGGCATCGCGGTGGCGCGGATGCGCAGGACCGGGCCGGTGGTGTTGCCCGCCCGCTCCATCTTGCCCCCGGGGAGGGCCAGTTCGGCGGCGCGGCTCATGTGGATGCTGCGGTCGCGCACCTGGCCTTCGACGATCTCGGCCATCCGGGCGTTGATCTGCGAGACGGCGTAGAAGCCCGCGCCGAGCGCGACGGCGGCGATCATGAGCGCCGACAGGGCGGCGACCCTGGCGGCGAGAGGGAGGCGGGAGAGAAATCGCATGGAGACCCCGGCTGGTTCAATCACCAAAACCATTGGGGAAATGCGATTAACAAAAGGTACTCAAAAACCTCTCTCTTTCGGAAAAGACCGCAAAAATCCGCCATTCCGTTACGTTACATCGCGATCTGCGCCGTCATTTCCCCAGCGGCGCGGTCATCCGCTTCAGCCAGGCGCGGTCGGGGCCCGAGAGGCGCGACTGCAGCAGCCGCCAAGTGCGGGCGTGATAGGCGTCGAGCCATGCACGCTCGGCCCCGGTCAGCAGGCTGATGACGATGGCCCGCCGGTCGAAGGGGCAGAAGGTGATGGTCTCGAACTCGAGAAAACCCGGCAGGCTGCTTTCCGTCACCACCACCAGGTTTTCGAGGCGGATCCCGTGCGAGCCGGTCTCGTAGTAGCCGGGCTCGTTGGACAGGATCATGCCCGGCTCCAGCGGCACCTGCGACAGGGGCGAGATGCGCGCCGGTCCCTCGTGCACGCCGAGATAGACACCGACGCCGTGGCCCGTGCCGTGATCGAAGTCGAGGCCCGCCTGCCAGAGGGCGCGGCGGGCGAAGCCGTCGATGGCGATGCCGCCGGTGCCCTTCGGAAAGCGCGCGGTGGCGACGGCAATATGGCCCTTGAGCACCAGCGTGTAGTGATCCTTCAGCCGCTTCGGGACGGTGCCGATCGCAATGGTGCGGGTGATGTCGGTGGTGCCGTCGATGTACTGGGCGCCGGAATCCACCAGCAGGAACGTTCCCTTCTCCACCGTCCGCTCGGTGGCGGGCGATGAGCGGTAGTGGACGATGGCGCCGTTGGAGCCGGCGCCGGCAATGGTGGTGAAACCCGCCCCGCGGTGCAGCGGGTCGACGCCGCGGATCTCCTCGAGCTTCGCCATCACGGCAAGTTCGCCCTGCCCCGTCGCCTCGCGGTCGATCCAGTGGAGGAAGCGGGCCACGGCCGCGCCGTCGCGGATATGGGCCTTGCGGGTGCCGGCGAGCTCCACCGGGTTCTTGCGGGCCTTGGGCAGCACGGACGGATCCTGGCCATGAACCAGCGTCGCGCCTGCCGCCGTCAGGCGGTCGGCGATCCAGGCGGTGGCGGTCTCCGGCTCGATGGTCACGGCCTTGCCAGCCAGTTCGGTCAGGCCGTCGCCGAAGGCCTCGATGGGCCGCACCGTGACGCCGTTGCCGAGATGGGCGGCAAGGCCCGGGGTGAACTTCGCCTGGTCGACGAACCAGGTGGCATGACCGTCGTCGGCGAGGATGAGGAAGCTCTGGACGAGCGGCGTCGCCGGCGTATCGCCGCCGCGCACGTTGAGCAGCCAGGCGATGGAATCGAGCTGATTGAGCACCGCCGCCTTGGCGCCGCGCGCGGCGATCTCCTGACCGATGCTGGCGCGCTTGTCGGCGCTCGCCTCGCCGGCATATTTCAGCGGCTGGACATGGACGGCGGAGAAGGGATCGCCGGGCTGGTCGGCCCAGATGGCGTCGATCGGATTCCGGTCCAGGCCGACGAGTTCGGCCCCACGCCTGGCCAGCGCGTCGCGCCAGCGCTCGGCCTCCTTCACCGGCGTGATGCGCGGGTCGAAGCCGACGCGGTCCCCGGTCTTCACCTTGCCTGCCAGCCACTCGATGGCCGGCGGCTTCTTGAAGTGGCGGCACTCGATGACCGAGGCGTCGGTCTCGGCCGGCGCCTGCAGCGTGTAGCGGCCGTCGACGAAGAGCGCGGCCTCCTTCTGCAGGACGATGACGAAGCCGGCGGACCCGGTGAAGCCGGTGAGCCACTGCAGCCGCTCGGCACGGGCCACCAGATATTCGCCCTGGTGTTCGTCGGCCCGCGGCACGAGGAAGGCCGCGAGCTTCTCCTTGCGGAGGATCTTCTGCAGCGCCTGGATGCGGGAGGCGTCGCGGCCGAAGCTGGGCTCCGGAACCGCGGCGAGGGCGGCGGCGATGCGCTCCCTGTCGGCCGCGGTGGCGCCGGGGCAGGCCGCTTCCATCCAGCCGTCGGCGACCTTGGCCGGAGGCGTCGCGCGGACGCGGGCGAGGAGCGGCTTCAGGGCCTCGATGTCGACGGGCATGGGTGGCTCTCAGGGTTCGGCGCGGGCGAGACGGGCCGCCTCGCCGCCGGCGATGCGTCCCAGCACCACCGCGGTCAGAAGCCCGTTGCCGGAAAGATAGCCGGAGGCCTCGGGTCCCGACACCCCCACGGCGGCGCCCCCTGCCGCGAAAAGATTGGGCAGCGGCGCACCGCCCGCCCTGAGCACCCGCGCCGCGCCGTCCACGGCGAGGCCGCCCTGGGTATGGAACAGGGCGCCGGTGACCTTCACGGCCCGGTAGGGCGGGACGAG
>LNFH01000224.1 GCA_001464235.1 Rhizobiales bacterium Ga0077556
CTGTTTCGTTCATGCGGACGCAACGTCATGGTTTGTCCTTTTGAAAGGATTTGGCGCTAGCTTGTGGGCTATCCGTCAAGGTCCGGCAACCATCCGCGACCGTTCGGGAAGTGCGAGTGATCGATGTCGAAAACCGTCATGATCGTGGAAGACAACGAGCTCAACATGAAGCTCTTCCACGATCTCCTGGAGGCCAACGGCTACCGGACGATCCAGACCCGCAACGGGACGGAAGCCCTTTCGCTCGCCCGGGAGCACCATCCCGACCTCATCCTCATGGACATCCAGCTGCCGGAGGTCTCCGGCCTCGACGTGACGCGCTGGATCAAGGAGGACGAGACGATTCGGCATATCCCGGTCATCGCCGTCACCGCCTTCGCCATGAAGGGCGACGAGGAGCGCATCCGGGCCGGAGGCTGCGAGGCCTATCTGTCGAAGCCCATTTCCGTGAACAAGTTCATCGAGACCGTCCGCCACTTTCTCGGCGCGGCGTGAGGGGGACACACTGCCATGACCGCGCGCGTTCTGGTCGTCGATGACATCCTCGCCAATGTGAAGCTGCTGGAAGCGCGGCTCTCGGCCGAATATTTCGACGTGGTGACCGCCAGTTCCGGCCCCGAGGCGCTCTCCATCTGCGAGCGCGCCCAGTGCGACATCGTCCTCCTCGACGTGATGATGCCGGGCATGGACGGCTTCGAGACCTGCCGCCGCCTCAAGGCCAATCCGGCGACCCACCACATCCCCGTCATCATGGTCACCGCGCTGGACCAGCCGGCCGACCGGGTGAAGGGCCTCGAGGCCGGGGCCGACGACTTCCTCACCAAGCCCGTCAACGATTTCGCCCTCGTCACCCGCGTGCGCTCTCTCGTCCGGCTGAAGATGATGCAGGACGAGCTGCGCATGCGCGCCGTCACCTCGCGCGAGATCGGCATGCGCGACCCGCTTCTCGAGGCCGTGTCCGAGAGCGGGCTCGACGGCCGCATCCTCGTCGTCGACGACCGCGCGTCCTCCCACGAGCGAATCGCCCAGGCGCTGCGCACGCAGCACAAGGTGGAGGTCGAGACCCGGCCGCAGGAGGCGCTGTTCCGGGCCGCCGAGGGCGACTACGACCTCGTCATGGTCTCGCTCGGCCTGTCCGACTTCGACCCGCTGCGCCTCTGCTCGCAGCTGCGCACCCTCGACCGCACCCGCGGCCTGCCGGTGCTGGTCGTCGCCGAGCCCGAGGACGAGGCGCGGCTCCTGCGCAGCCTCGACATCGGCGCAAACGACTATCTGATGCGTCCCATCGACCGCAACGAGATGGCCGCGCGCGTGCGCACGCAGGTGCGCAAGAAGCGCTACACGGCGCGCCTGCGCGACAACGTCCAGCAGTCCATGGAAATGGCCATCACCGACGGGCTGACGGGGCTCCACAACCGCCGCTACATGGAAAGCCATCTCGGCACCCTGGTGGAACAGGCGTCCATGCGCGGCAAGCCGCTCTCGGTGCTCGTCCTCGACATCGACTACTTCAAGGCGGTCAACGACACCTACGGCCACGACGCCGGCGACGAGGTGCTGCGCGAGTTCGCCCAGCGCCTGCGCAAGAGCGTGCGGGGCATCGACCTCGTCTGCCGCCTCGGCGGCGAGGAATTCGTCGTCATCATGCCGGACACCGACGCGGGCGTCGCCTCCATCGTCGCCGAGCGCATCCGCAACCGCGTCGCCGGCGATCCGTTCCCCATCAACAAGGGCGCCCGGGCCATCGACGTGACCGTCTCCATCGGCATGGCCCAGCGCCAGGGCAGCGACCTCGATGCCGATGTGATCCTGAAGCGCGCCGACCAGGCGCTCTATCGCGCCAAGCGCGACGGCCGCAACCGGGTCGTGCTCGACGCGGCCTGACGCGGCTAGCGTTTACCCTGACGGTAAACCTTGTTTCTTCAGGTTAAGGAACGGTTTACCGCCAGTTCTTCTGTGAAACCGTTGAAGACCTGCCGGCCCGGGACTAGGGTTTGGGGCAGATCAGGCTGTGACCTCCTCTCGAGGAGTTCAGCGTCGGCCTGATCGAAACCCTGCGTGCACTCAGGTCCGCCGCATCTCCTGGGAACCGTAGGGTCGGCCGGTCGGGTTCGGCGCGGATGGCCTCTCCGCTTTGCCGTTGGCCCGACCGGCCACCTTGCCCCGGACGGGCCTCCTCCGGACCTGCATCGATCCGTCAGTCGCCGCGCTTGCCGGCGGAAGCGACGATCGGCCATGGTGGGGGCTTGGAGACGGGGCGGCCATGAGTGATCCACAGCACGACGACATCGGCCCGAAGAAGTCCCCGGCAACTGCCACCCAACAGACGGTCGCGGTCCTGGCCTTCGTCGGCCTGCTGCTCCTCGTCGGCCTCGTCATCTGGTACGCCAAGTTCGGGCAGCACGGCTGAACCCATGGGGCAGGCCGGCCGCGGTCGGGTTTGAGCCTGCGTTCCCCGGCACATCACCTCACAAACGAAAAACGGCCCCCGAAGGGGCCGTCCGAAACGTCGATCGGCGTTGCCGACCGCCCGATCACTTGATCTTGGCTTCCTTGAACTCGACGTGCTTGCGCGCGACCGGATCGTACTTCTTCTTGGTCAGCTTGTCGGTCATGGTCCGCGAGTTCTTCTTCGCGGTGTAGAAGTAGCCGGTGTCGGCGGTCGAGATCAGCTTGATCTTGATGGTGGCGGCCTTGGCCATGGCAAGTCCTCGAAAGGTCGGTGAACGGGTCGGGCCTTGGGAACAGCAGGCATATGCCCGCCGCGTCGCCGCCGGCTGGTTGCGGCCGATGTGACAGGTCGCTGCCGCCTTGTCAAGGCGATGGGGCGGTTTCGGCGGCCGTTCCCGCTCAGTAGACGTCGGCCTGGTAGCGCCCCGCCTTCTTCATCGCCTGCACATAGGCCACCGCCGCGTCGGCGCTGTGGCCGCCATGGGCGGCGACGACGTCGACGAGAGCCGCCTCCACATCCTTGGCCATGCGCTTGGCATCGCCGCAGATGTAGAAATGGGCGCCGGCCTCCAGCCAGCGCCAGAGCTCGGCGCCGGTCTCGCGCATGCGGTCCTGGACATAGATCTTCTCGGTTCCGTCGCGCGACCAGGCGAGCGACAGGCGCGTCAGCACGCCGGATGCCTTCAGCGCCGCGAGTTCATCAGCGTAGAAGAAGTCGCTCGCCTGCCGCTGGTGGCCGTAGAAGAGCCAGTTCGGGCCGGGCGCCCCATCCGCCGCCCTGTCCTGCAGGAAGGCGCGGAAGGGCGCGACGCCGGTGCCGGGCCCGACCATGATGACGGGAAGGGACGGGTCCGCCGGGAGGCCGAAGCCGTGGGCGCGCTGCACATAGACCCGGACAGGGCCGCCCTCGGCCGCGCGATCGCCGAGGAAGGTGGAGGCGACGCCGAACCGGCGCCGCTTGCCGATGACGTAGCGCACCGCATCGACCGTGAGGCTCACCCGGCCGGGCACGGCTTTCGGCGAGGAGGAGATGGAATAGAGCCGCGGCTGCAGCGGCTCCAGCGCCTCGACGAAGGCCTCCGGATGGGGCCGCGCCGCCGGGAACTTGCCGAGCACGGCGAGGACGTCGAGGTTCGCTGCATCGCCGTCCGGATCCTCGCCACGGGCGAGCGCCCGGGCCTTCTCGCGCTGCGCGCCGCCGGTCAGGAACGAGACGAGTTCGAACAGGCTGTCGGGGGCGGGCGACAGCGATACCTCCTGCACAAGCACCGCGCGCAGCGTCCGCCCCCGCACCTCGGCGAGGGGAGAGGCACCCAGCATGGCGATGATCTGGTCGACGAGACCGAGCTCGTTGGTGGGGAAGACGCCGAGCGCGTCGCCCGCGACGTAATCGAGGCCCGCTTCCGCCAGGCTGAACTCGACGTGGTAGGTCTCCTTCTGCGAGCCCTCGCCGGTGAGCCGGCGGCGCGACAGGAAGGGTACGGCCACGGGCGCCTCCCGCGAGCGGCCGGGGACAGGCGCCAGCGCCGGAGCAGCGGCGGAAGGCTCCGGCGCATCCGCCGGAGCGGCCGCGCCGATGTCCGCCGCCAGCGCCTTCAACATGCGCAGCGTCTCCTTGCCGCCGGGCACGCAGAGATTGAGCCGCTCCTCCGTCTTCACTGCCAGGGCATTGGCGTAGTCGGCACAATTGTAGCCGCACTGGCCGCAGTCCTGCTGCGCCATGGCCGCCATGAGCCGCGGCGCGATGGGCTTGCCCTCGGCGAGCGCCATGCGGTCGGCGAGAGGCATGGCGGGGTCGTGCCAGGGCGCATTGTCGTTGGACGCGAGGCCGTCGGCCGTCGCGGCGGCGGCCGGAGCGGGCAGGGCGCCGCCCGCCGGCACCAGCGGCGCGAGGGCGGCGGCGAAGAAGCCGGAGAGCCACTGCCGCTGCTCCGGGCTGAAGGGCGCGGTCTCGGGAATCAGCGAGAAGGCGGCAGGCGGCGGCACGACGCTCATTCCGCGGCCTCCTTCAGGGGCGAGAGATAGGGCGCGACGAGGCTTTCCAGCGCCTCGGCCTCGTGCCGGATCGTGAAGGCCTGGAACCCCTCGGCAGCCCCCCCGCGGTGGGCGAGGTAGGCGCGGAGCAGCGCCTCCACGTGACGCGGGGCGTCCTCCGCCTTGACGCCCTTCCACAGCGTCCGGCCGATGCGGGCGTTCTCAGCGAAGCCGCCGCCGACCGCGACGTCATAGCCGTCCACCGTGTCGCCGTCGGCGTTCACCGGCACGCGGGCGCCGATCAGGCCGATGTCGCCGATATAGTGCTGGGCGCAGGAATGGTGGCAGC
Organism: Rhizobiales bacterium Ga0077556; assembly: GCA_001464235.1. Lineage (GTDB taxonomy): Bacteria > Pseudomonadota > Alphaproteobacteria > Rhizobiales > Phreatobacteraceae > Phreatobacter. The sequence continues at coordinate 4,775 of LNFH01000224.1, forward strand.
CGGTCAAATGGATGTTCACCGGCACGTCGATGGCAACCCGTGCCTCGACGTGGTCCGCGATCTCCATCGCATGGCGCTTCGTGTCGGCGGCGGCGAACTTGCAGCCGGCACTGCCGGTGCAGGCGACGAGCCCGGCCCGGATCGGCGTGACGGTCGTCGACAGCCCGAGTGCGGCGATCCGCGCCTCCACTTCGGCGACGCGTGCATCCGGCACGCCGGAGAGGATGAGGTTCTGCCAGACGGTCAGGCGGACGTCGCCGTCGCCGCATTCAGCGGCGATGGCCGCGAGCCCCTCTGCCTGGAGGCGCGTCAGCTTGCCGACCGCCATCACGACGCCGATCCAGTTGAGGCCCGGCTGCTTCTGGGGATGCACCCCGACATGGGCGTAGCGGTCCGTCGGGAGCCGCGGAGCCACATCCTGCTCGGCGATGCGCACGAGCGGGCGGCCGAGCTTCTCCTCGACGGCGGCGACGAAGCGGTCGAAGCCCCAGGCGTCCAGGACGTATTTCAGCCGCGCGCGGTTGCGGTTGGTGCGGTCACCGTGGTCGATGAAGACGCGGATGATCGCGTCGGCGATGGCGGTGGCCTCCTCCGGCCGGCAGAAGGCCCCGGTGGGCCGGGCGAGGTCGCGGTGGCCGGAAATGCCGCCGAGGACGATGCGCAGCCAGATGCCGGCCGGCGCGGCCGCGCCGTCCATCACCCGCACCGCCTGGAACCCGATGTCGTTGGTCTCCTCGAGCGCCGGTGACAGGCCCGCCCCGTCGAAGGAGACGTTGAACTTGCGCGGCAGGCCGTAGAGTACGCGGCTGTTGAGGATGTGGAAGTGCCAGTCGCGGGCCAGCGGCCGGGTGTCGAGGAGTTCCTGCGGGTCGATGCCGGCGAGCGGCGATCCCGTCACGTTGCGGATGTTGTCGGCGCCCGAGCCACGGGCGACGATGCCGAGGTCCATCAGCTCTTCCAGCAGCGGCTTGGCGTTCTCCGGCCGGATCTCGCGCATCTGCAGGTTGGCGCGTGTGGTGACCGCCAGCACGCCACCGCCATAGGTCTCGGCAAGGCGGGCGCAGCCGGCGAGCTGATGCGCCTTCAGGATGCCGTTGGGCAGGCGCATGCGCAGCATGAAGCTGTCCTGCGCCGGGGCGACGTTGAACAGGCCGAAATAGCGCCAGCGGAAATTGTCGGCCGGGCCCGGCAGCTTGCCGGTGGCCGCCTCGGCGGTCAGCCGCTGCCAGGCGTCAAACGGGTGCTCGTCGCGCTTCCACTTCTCCGGATCGGCGAGCTTGCCCCCGGCCTTCACCTGGGCGTCCTGTGCGAGGAGATGGGGTGCGTCGGGGCCGCTCGGCACGGCTGCGGCGGGCGCGGCTGCGCCGACCACCTGGGATGCGGCCGCTCCTGCGACAAATCCTTCGAGAAAGCGCTTCTGTTCCGCGCTGAAGTCCTGTGACATCCGTTTCCCGTGCGAAAGGCGAGGGAGCCGGCGTCATTGGCGGCTGGTCGAGCTGCCGTTCGTCATGCAAGGGCGGTGCCATGGCGCCTTGCGGCGGGAAGCGGTAGCCGGCCACGGATCATGCGGCACGAGGCCGTGGAACGTGCCCCCCGAATAGGCGGGCGCAGAGGCAAGGCGCCTAATTTTGCGCCGCCCGCTCGGGCTCCGCCTGCTGGGCGTGGGGCAGGGCAGCGAGCAGCGCGATCAGCGCGCGGTCGTGCAGGACGAGCATGGCCTCGCGCCCGGAGAGCCACTGCCGCGCATCCTCGATCGACTGGGCGTCGGTGAGCTTGGCCTCGGCGATGACGCGGTCGGTGTCGACCTTGCCGCGCACCCGCGGCGGCGGCACCTGGATGATGTGCTGGTGCAGGTCGCGGAAGGAGGCGTCGCCATGGACGAGGTCGAGCGCCTTGCCGTCCTCCAGCGCCAGGGCCTCGAACTCCTTGCCGAGCTGGAAGGCCCTCTCGGCGATGGGAGGCGGCGCATGCTCTTCCGGGATGAGGAGGAGGCTCAGGCGCCGCAGGCTCCAGCCGATCGTGGCGGACGCCGAAGCCCAGGAGGTCGGGATGGCGAGCCACAGGCCGATGATCGTCGGCGACATCCAGGCGAAGATGTAGGGCGAGATGGAGAAGGCGGCGATGGCCGCGATGACGCCGAGGGCGGTGTGACGCCAGTGGCGCTCGACGATCGCCCGGAAGGGAATGGAGCCGTCGTCGCGGCGCTGCGTCTTCCAGCCGGTGTCGCGACCGGACATGATGGAGGACACCGAGCTCGCCTGGATCAGCATCATCACAGGCGCGATGAGCGCCGAGAGGATGATCTCGAGCAGCGTCGAGAGCGTCAGCATGATCGCGCCGCCGCAGCCGCGCCTGGCCGGGCCGTTCACCAACGTCACGAACCAGCCGAACACCTTCGGCGCCAGCAGGATCCCCATGGTGATGAGGAAGAGCTTGAAGGCGCGCTCGGAGTCGAAGACCGGCCAGGCCGGGAACAGGGTGAACTGGTTGGTGAAATATTCGGGCCGGATGAACGCCGCCTGCAGGGCGAGGAACAGGCCGATGAGGAGCTGGATGAGCCAGAGCGGGCTCGACACATAGCTCATGATGCCGGTGGCGAGGTGCTGGCGCGTCGCCCAGTGGAGGCCCTTGGCGCCGATGACGCGGCTGTGCTGGAGGTTGCCCTGGCACCAGCGACGGTCGCGGATGGCGAGGTCCATCAGCGAGGGCGGGCTCTCCTCGTAGGAGCCGTCGAGCCGCGTCAGCATGTAGACCGCATAGCCGCGCCTGCGGATGAGTCCGGCCTCGACGAAGTCGTGGCTGAGGATGTGGCCACCGAAGGGCGGCTTGCCCGGCAGGTCCGGCAGGCCGGCCGAGGAGGCGAAGGCCTCCATGCGGATGATGGCGTTGTGGCCCCAGTAATTGCTGTCGCGGCCCGACCAGACGGCGAGCCCCGCGGCGCAGACCGGGCCATAGACCCGCGCCGCGAACTGCTGCAGGCGGGCGATGAGCGTGTTGCGGTTGATGAGGCGCGGCAGGGTCTGGATGATTCCCGCGTCCGGGTCCTTCTCCATCGCGTCGGCCAGCGCCACGATCGTCTCGCCGGTCATCAGGCTGTCGGCGTCCAGCACGATCATGTGGGCGTAGTTGCCGCCCCACTGCGTGACGAAGTCGGCGATGTTGCCGGCCTTGCGGGCCGTGTTCTTCGGCCGGTGGCGGTAATAGATGGCGATGTCGGGCAGCCGCTCGCGCAGCGCCACGTAGGACCGCTCCTCGGCGATCCAGATGTCAGGATCGGTGGTGTCGGAGAGGAAGAAGAAGTCGAAGGAGGCGCCGTGGCCGGTGGCGAGCACGTCCTCGGCGATGGCCTGGAGCGTGCCGAAGACCCGCGCCGGGCTCTCGTTGTAGATCGGCATGACGACCGCCGTCCGCTCCTTGAGCGCCGGAGGCAGGTCGGGCTTGCGGTTGAGGCCGTGGACCAGCAGGTCGGCGAGACCCAGCAATCCCGTGGTGAAGGCCAGCGCGATCCAGGAGAAGTTGACGACGAAGAAGGCGAGGAAGGCCCACTCGAGCAGCGTCACGCCGCCGGCCTCGACCACCTTGTACATCTGCCAGCCGCCGGCGGCCGTGATCACCGCCATGCCGCCGAAGGCGACGAGGCGGGAGAACCACGGGGTGCGCCACAGGCCGGGGGCCTTGAGAGGGCGGCGCTCGGCGTCGGTCCACCGCCGCAGCGACTGGGCCGGCATGGCGAGGGGGGCCTGCGCCGGCATGGCCGTGCGCTCCCGCTGGGCGGGCGGGGCCACGGGCCGGTCTGTCAGGGCGTCCATCGATAGAGCCATGTCTCGCTTTGGGCCTGTCCCTCGCGCTCGAGCACGAGCCTGAGTTCCACCTGATTGCCCGTCTCCGGGTCAAGATCGAAAGCGACTCGGTACAGCCTCAGTTCCGGCACGAGCCGTCCGTCGACGTTGCCGATGCGCCCGCGCTGGTTGGTGAGGTTGGCCCGAAGGCCGGCGGCCTTGGCGGGATCGGCGAAGTCCTCGGACGAGAAGTCCACCAGGAATCGCCGCCGCCGCCCGCCGCCCTGACCCCGCCCGGTCCGGGTGGAGGAGACGAAGGCGAAGGCCGGACGCTCGGGCGGCGACCAGCACCAGTGCATGCGGTAGGTGAAGAAATGCTCGGCGCCCCGTGCGAGTGGCGTGCGCGGGCGCCAGTAGGCGAGGATGTTGCGGTTCATCTCGTCGTTGACGGGAATCTCGACGAGCTGCACCTGCCCCTGGCCCCATTCGCCCAGCGGCTCGATCCAGACGCTCGGGCGGCGCTCGAAGCGGGCGTCCAGGTCGTTGAAGGCCTCGAAACGGCGGTCGCGCTGCAGGAGGCCGAAGCCGCGCGGGTTCTGGTCGACGAAGGCGGCGACCTGCAGCGTCTCCGGGTTGGTCACCGGCCGCCAGATCCATTCGCCGTTGCCGTTCCAGATCTGCAGGCCCTGCGCGTCGTGGACGCCGCCGCGCACGTCGTCGACACCCGTCCGGTCGTTGGGCGCGAAGAGGTAGTTGGCGGTCATCGGGGCGATGCCGACATGCTGCAGGTCGACGCGCGGGAACAGCGTTACCTCGACGTCGCAGACAGTGGCGTCGCCGGGCCGGACGGCGAAGCGGTAGAGGCCGGTGACGCTGTCCGAATCGAGCAGCGCATGGACGACGATGCTGGAGGCGCCGGGGCCCGGCCGTTCGATCCAGAAGGCGCGGAAGGCGGAATATTCCTCGCCCTGCGCCTCGGCGACGTTGAGCGTCAGGCCGCGGGCCATCACGCCGAAGACCTGCCCCTTGGCGAGGGAGCGGAAGAGGCTCGCCCCCTGGAAGATCAGCGCCTCGTCGGTCGGCGTCTCGCCGTTCAGGGCGGTGTAGGCGCGGAAGCCTGAATAGGGCACCGCGGCGTCGGCCGGCAGCGGCGGTACCTGGCCGAAATCATATTGGTCGCCGGCAAAGCGTTTGTCGCGGATGATGCCGCCGTCCACCGTCCGGATGCTGACGGGATTGGTGAAGACGTTGCCGGTGGGCAGCAGGTCGAGGGTGAAGCCCCGGTTCTCGCCGGCCCAGACCCTCTGGTCGGGCTTCATCCGAATCTGGCGGTACTGGTCGAGGGTGAGCTGGGTCAGGGCGCGCGGCACGTCGGCGCGCGGCGCCTGGTAGGGCACCCGCGACACTTCGCGGGCGAAGGCGAGCAGCGCGTCGCGCGAGATCGGCTGGCCGTCGGACACGGCGGCGGCCGCCGCCTGCAGCGGCGAGCCTTGGGCATTCGCGGATCGGGTCAGCGTCAAAGCTGCCGGCGCGGCCAGGAGGGATGCAAGAAGGTCGCGGCGGCTCGGCATGTCGTGGGTGATCGGCGGGTGTTCCGGGCGGAGTGAGCGTGAGTGAAGCAAGCCGAAACAATGCCCGGCCTTATAGCCCAAATTACGGCGTTGAGGAGGGGGGAGAACGGCTCTCCGGCACTGCAAATTTGCTTCGCAGCGACTTTCTCACCCCGGCGACGAGATCTTGCGGGAGCGTCGCGGCAACGAGCCCGCCGAGCACCAGCGCCATGCCGGCGAGATGGTGCAGGTGCAGCGCTTCGCCGAGGAAAAGCACCGACATGCCCACGCCGTAGACCGGCAGCAGATAGAGGAAGCAGGACGTCACCGCCGGGCCGACGATCTTCACCCCGTACTGGTAGAGCGAGAAGGCCCCCACCGCCGAGAACAGCGCCAGGCCGAAGACACCCGCCCAGTCGTGGACGGTGCGCGGCGAGCCCCCTTCGATCGCCAGTTCCGCCGCGGAGAACGGCGCCAGCGTCGCCACGCCCGCAATGGCGATCGCGGTGAACAGCGGCATGGTCGGAAGGCTCGCCAGGCCGTCGTTGCGCAGCACCAGCGAATAGACGGCCCAGGCCAGCGCCGCCGCCGCGATCCCGAGGTCGCCGAGATTGAGGTCGAGCCGGGCGAGGGCGGAGGGATCGCCCTTCAGCACGATGACCGCGACGCCCGCCACGGCGATCAGCACGCCGGCGAGCCGCAGCCAGGGCAGGGCCTTGCCGTAGGCGAGGCGCTCGATGAGCAGGACCAGGATGGGGGAGGTCGTGTAGATCAGCGTGCCGTTGGTGGCCGTGGTGAGCCCCAGCGCCCAATAGACGCCGGCGCCGCAGATCCACATGCCGAGGAAGCCGAGCAGGACGATTCGCCGCCAGTGGGCGGCGAGCAGCGTCGCGCTCTGCCTGAGGCCGTCGATGGTGAAGGGCAGCAGGATGAGCACCGCCACGCCCCAGCGCAGCAGCGCCAGCGTGAACGGCGGCACGGAATCGCCCATGGCGCGGGCGATGACGAGGTTGGACGAGAAGAACAGCGGCATGACGAGCAGCAGCAGAGTGGCGCGTCTCGCCTCGCTCGGTGTCGCCATGGCTCGCTGCTCCGACGGAGCCCGCCGCTCCGCCCATCCACTGTCAGCACGGAAGGTCCCCCCGGGCAAGCCGGACGGTAACATGGGGGAGGCGCATTGCCCGGACGCCGTCAGACTGCCCGGATTTCGCTCCGCAATTCGGCACGCGACAGCTTGCCGACCGTGGTCTTCGGCAGCGAGTCCCGGAACTCCAGCGCCTGCGGCATCTCGTGGCGGCCGACCTTGTCCTTCAGGAAAGCCTGAAGGTCCTCCAGCGTGAAGGGTTGCGCGCCCGCGCGGAGCGTGACGAAGGCCTTGGCCGCCTCGCCCCGGTAGGCGTCGGGCACGCCCAGCACGATCACCTCCGCGACGGCGGGATGCTCGTAGACCGCCTGCTCGATCATCTGCGGATAGACGTTGAATCCGCCGGAGATGATCATGTCCTTCTTGCGGTCGACGATGAAGAAGAAGCCGTCCTCGTCCATGTAGCCGATGTCGCCCGTCAGGAACCACCCGTCGGCATAGGAGGCCTTCGTCTCCTCCGGCTTGTTCCAGTAGCCCCGCGTGACGTTGGGCCCGCGGATGCGGATCTCGCCGATCTCGCCGGTCGGCAGCACCCTGTGCGGGTCGTCGAGGGCACAGATGTCCATCTCGAGGCCCGGCAGCGGCAGGCCGATCGTCCCCGGCTTGGGCACGCCGTAGTTCGGCACATTGGTGCCGGACGGCGATGTTTCGGTCATGCCCCAGCCGCCGGTCAGGCGGAAGCCGGCGCGCTGCTCGAAGCGCCGCGCGATCTCCACCGGCAGCGGCGCGCCGCCCGATGCGGCGTAGATGAGCGAGGACAGATCGGCCGTGGCGAAGCGCGGATGGTTGACCAGCGCGATCCACATGGTCGGCACGCCCGGGAAGATGGTCGCCCGGCGCTTCTCGAAGTCGTCGAAGGTCTGGTCCGGGTCGAAGCGCATGCGCAGCAGCATGCAGGAGCCGCGGGTGATCTGCCGCAGCATGACGCTGGTCAGGGCGTAGATGTGGAACAGAGGCAGGACCAGGATGACCTTGTCCTTGGCCGGATCGCCCGAGGGGAGGGCCGGCTGCCAGGCATCGTAGATCGACACCGCCGCGGTGATGTTCTTGTGGCTGAGCATGGCGCCCTTGGGCATGCCCGTCGTGCCGCCCGTATACTGCAGCAGGGCGACGTCCTCGGGGTCGACCGCCGGCCAGGCCGCGGGCGGCGTGGCGCCGGCGACGAAGTCGGCGAAGGTGACGATGCCCGGCTTGTCCGGGATGGGAAGCGTCGGCAGGCCCGACTCGCCGAAGGCCGCGTCCTCGGCGACGATCAGCCGGTCCACCAGCCCCTGCTCGTGCAGCTTCAGCGCCATGCCGAACAGCGGCGCGATGTTGGATGTGACCAGCGTGCGCGCCCCGGCGTCCTTCAGTTTGTAGGCCAGCACCCGCTCGGCATCGAGCGGCGACAGGTGCACCAGCCGGACACCCGCCTTGGCGGCGCCGAAGAAGCTGATCGGATGGGTCGGCATGTTCGGCAGGTAGAGGCCGACCGTGTCGGACGTCCCGAGCCCGGCGCGCAGCAGCGCGGCTCCGAACTGCGCCACCCGCTCGCCGAGGTCACGGTAGGTGATCAGTTGGTCGCGGAACTCGAAGGCGGGACGCTCAGCGAAGGCGGCGGTCGCCTCGTCCACCAGCCTGCCGAGGGTCGTGATCTTGAGGGGTGCGTCCCAGCTCACCCCGGCCGGGTAGGACTTTTCCCAAGCGAAAGGCCTGGATGCCATGCGGATTCCTCCCTGACGGCGGACTTTGACGGCCAGGCCGCTGTCCGCTCTTCGGTTGTCCATGCGACGGGTCGCCCGGCGGGCGGCCGCGCGCGCCTCTCAGCGCAGCGCCAACCTTTGTCCGTCGAAAACGGTCGGTTTGCAATTGACCCCTGCGAGGGTGAGCGTCGCGCAGAGCCGGGCGGCGGCGTTGGCGTTCGACAGCGGGCCGGCCACCAGCCGCAGTTCGAGACCGGAGCCGCCGCCTTCCTGGATGGCGACGACCGGCCTCAGCCCCTCGAGCACCGGTCCGTGCTGGGCGCGCAACTGCTGCCAGCGGCTCCGCAGCCCGTCGATGGAGGGGTCGCCCGCGAGGTCGACGCCGAACTCTGTCCGGATGGCGGTGGAATCGGCGGCCTCGGGCGACGCCGTTCCGGCGGTGGGTGAGGGGACCGGCACCGGCGCCGAGGCTGGCGGTGATGCGGCCGGCGCCGGCGGCGCCACGGCCGCGACGGGTGGTGCGGGAGCGACCACCCGCACGGGAGGCCGGGGCGCTCCCGTCGTCTCGCCTCGGGGGATGGAGGCAGTGACGTCTCCCACCGTCCGCTCGACCACCGCGAGGCGCTCCATCAGCGCCTCCCGATCGGCGGCGAGGACGCGGATCTGGTCGGCAAGGCGGCGGGTCTCGTAGACGAGAAGAGGGTCGGATGCGGCCGGCCGGGGCGCCTCGGCGCGGGCCTGAGGCTGGGGCGGCGGGGAGGGCGCCCACAGCCGTGCGAACCGCTGGCCACCCGCCTCGCTGCGCGCCGCCAGCAGTGCCGCGCTGACCGCGAAGAGCGCAATGCCGGCCCAGGTCATGAGCCGCGCGAGGCTGCGCGGCGGCGGCTCGTCGGTCAGCCCGTCGAGCTTCACCGGTACATCGGGAGCATCCTGGTCGCGTTTCGCCTTCAGCATGGCGCGCCAGCTTTCGCAGATTCGCACGGGGTGCGTCCACCGATCCGCGGCACCGCGATGCCTCACCACGACCGAAAATCGTCGTGAAAAGTCAATTCCCTAGCGGCAGATCCCTGCCGTCGGCCTGCCGGTCAGCCCCGGCCGCGGTAGGGCGCGACGCCCTGGTCGGGAATCCAGACGCCCTCCGGCGGTGCGCCGGTCTGCCAGAAGACGTCGATCGGGATGCCGCCGCGCGGATACCAGTAGCCGCCGATCCGGAGCCAGCGCGGGCCGAGCAGGTCGCGCAGCCGCTTGCCCACTGCCACCGTGCAATCCTCGTGGAAGGCGCCGTGGTTGCGGAACGAGGTCAGGTAGAGCTTCAGCGACTTCGACTCCACCAGCCAGTCGCCGGGGATGTAGTCGATGACGAGATGGGCGAAATCCGGCTGTCCGGTCACCGGGCAGAGTGAGGTGAATTCCGGCGCCACGAAACGCGCCACGTAATTGGTGTCGGGGTGGGGGTTCGGCACCCGGTCGAGTTCCGCCGCCTCGGGGGAGGCGGGGATTCCGACGGTCTTGCCCAGCATCAGTTCGGCCATGGTCGTCGTCCTGTTCCGGCCCCGGCCGGTTCCGCCATGGCGGGACGCGGAGCCTCGTCGGGCAGGCGTGTAGCAGATCGCCGGCCCGGAGGGAAAACCGCCCGCACGCCGCCGCCCGGCAGCCATGCCCGCCGAGCCCGCTTGAACCCGGCGCGCCATGCTGTAGAAGGCCGGCATTCCCACCGCCGCTTGCCAGAGAGGCCGCCATGACCGCCATCGTCGACATCATCGCCCGCGAAATCCTCGACAGCCGCGGCAACCCGACGGTGGAAGTGGACGTGCTGCTCGACGACGGCTCGAAGGGCCGCGCCGCCGTGCCCTCGGGCGCCTCCACCGGCGCGCACGAGGCGGTGGAGCTGCGCGACGGCGACAAGAAGCGCTATCTCGGCAAGGGCGTCACCAAGGCGGTCGACGCCGTCAACGGCGAGCTGTTCGACGCGCTCTCGGGCCTCGACGCCACCAACCAGGTGCAGATCGACCAGACGATGATCGCCCTCGACGGCACCGAGAACAAGTCGCGGCTCGGCGCCAACGCCATCCTCGGCGTCTCGCTCGCCACCGCCAAGGCGGCCGCCATCTCCCGCGACCTGCCGCTCTACAAGTATGTCGGCGGCGCCTTCTCCCACGTCCTTCCGGTGCCGATGATGAACATCGTCAACGGCGGCGCCCATGCCGACAATCCCATCGACTTCCAGGAGTTCATGGTCATGCCGGTGGGGGCCAAGACCTTCGCCGAGGCGGTGCGCATGGGCTCGGAGGTCTTCCACACGCTGAAGGCGGCGCTGAAGGCCGACGGCCACAACACCAATGTCGGCGACGAGGGCGGCTTCGCGCCGAACCTGAAGTCGGCCCAGGCCGCGCTCGACTTCGTCATGACCGCCATCGACAAGGCCGGCTACAAGGCGGGCGACGACATCGTCATCGCCCTCGACTGCGCCGCCACCGAGTTCTTCAAGGACGGCGCCTACGTCTACGAGGGCGAGCGCAAGACCCGCGACCCCAAGGCCCAGGCCAAGTACCTCGCCAAGCTCGTCGCCGATTATCCGATCCTCTCCATCGAGGACGGCATGTCCGAGGACGACCTCGAGGGCTGGAAGATCCTGACCGACCTCGTCGGCGGCAAGTGCCAGCTGGTCGGCGACGACCTCTTCGTCACCAACACGAAGCGCCTGTCCATGGGCATCGACAAGGGCCTCGGCAATTCGATCCTGGTGAAGGTCAACCAGATCGGCACGCTCACCGAGACTCTGGCGGCCGTCTCCATGGCGCACAATGCCGGCTACACCGCCGTCATGTCGCACCGTTCCGGCGAGACCGAGGACTCCACGATCGCCGACCTCGCGGTCGCCACCAATTGCGGGCAGATCAAGACCGGCTCGCTCGCCCGCTCGGATCGTACCGCCAAGTACAACCAGCTCATCCGCATCGAGGAGGAGCTCGGCCCGCAGGCGCGCTATGCCGGCCGTGGCGCGCTGAAGGTCAAGGGCTGAGCCCCGGCCAACCGGCGTCGGACATGAAGACGGCGGGCCCCTCGGCCCGCCGTCGTCGTTTCGGCAGGGTCAGATCCGGCGCTCGCCCGGCGCATCCCCCGTCGAGCCCTTGCCGCTCGGCTGCGGGCCCGGCGCCCCGGGCGGCCGTCCGGGGGTGGTCGAGCGGCCGCCACCCGGCGCGCCGGGGGTCAGGGAGCGGCCGGCATTGCCCGGATCGGGCGTGGCGGGGCTGTCCTCGCGCGGCGTGAAGCGGTCGAAGGCCGTCAGCATGGTCTGGAAGGTCGCGACGGATTCGGTGACGAAGCCGACGGTGACGCCGCCGTCGAGATCGACATCCCATTCCAGCACCAGGTCGCCGTCGCGGTCGAGATAGGTCTTGGCGAAGCGCTTCTCGTAATTCCAGGCGTTGACGAAGGCGAGGGTGAACCGCTCGTTCCGGCGGAACAGCGTGCGGTACTGGATCGACTGGCAGCCGTCGTCGGTGCAGGCATAGAAGTGGATCGTGGTGCGGCGGCTGCCGATCTCGGTGCGGATGCGCGTGCGGTTGTTCTCGGTGATCACCTCCGCCTCGAGACCGCGGGACCGCAGCAGCGTTGCCATCTGGGCAGGGTGGATGCGTGCGAGCGTCCCTTCCTGGGTCTCGGAGCGCGGCATGCGCTTCTGTGCCGCGGCCGGTTGCGCCCCGGCGGAGGCGGCGAGCAGGGCGGCGGCCACGAGAGCGAGGCGGGACTTGCGAAGGGTCATTGTCGGCTCCTGCACGGGTGGCGGCCCTCGGGCGGCGGGGTTCAGGGTGTCCGGCCCGCGTTTCCGGGCCGTGGCGCTTCGGCGGGGCCCATGTTGCGTCCGCGCGGGCGCGGCGGGAAGCGGTGCGGCGGGACCCTGCAATGCCCGTTACCGGCCGCGACACATGGTTGCGATGCACGCGCGACCATTGCGGCGGTGCGGAGGATCGACACAGGGTGGGCCGTGCCCGTCATCGCCCCCCGCCGCCTCGCCCTCCTCGCCATGTTCGCGGCCGTCTCCATCTATGGCGGCCAGTTCGTCTCGGTGCGCTGGGGCCTGCAGTCCGGCCTTTCGGCCTACGACATGGCGGCACTGCGCTTCATTTTCGCCGCTGCGGTGATGGCCCCGTTCTTCGTGCGCGCGGGCGTGGTCGACTGCGCCGGCATGGGCTGGGGCAAGGGGATTGCCCTGGCTCTCACCGGCGGCGTGCCGCTGACGGTGCTCTCGAACATCGGCGATCCAGCCCGGCATGGTCGCGGTCACCGCGACGACGCTCGCCTATCTCGGCATGCGCGCCCGCGTGCCCTTCGGCGCCATGATCGGCTTCGCCATCGT
>LNFH01000225.1 GCA_001464235.1 Rhizobiales bacterium Ga0077556
GGCGTTGAGGGCGAGGAGGTTGGTCTGTTCGGCGATGCCGCGGATGATGTCGACGATGGTGCCGATGCGCTGGGCGAGGTCGGAGAGGCCGGAGACCTCGCGGTCGGTCTCGGACGAGCCGGCCGTGGCACGGCCGATGCAGCTACTGGTGGTGTGGATGCGGCTCGAGATCTCGCTGATCGAGCTGATCAGCTCCTCCGCCGCCGCAGACACCGCCTGCATGTCCGATGAGGAGGTGGCGGAGGCGTCCCGGCCGAGATCGACCCGCTCGGTGGCCTGGCCGGCGACGCCCTTCAGCGCCGCTGCGGTGCGCTGTATGCCGGAAATCTCGGTGTTGACGGTCTTCACCACGTCGCCGACCGTGCCGCGGAAGGTGACGATCATGTCGTCGAGCACCGACTGGCGCTGCAGCTCGCGCTGGCGCTCCACCTCGGCCTCCTGTTCCAGCCTCTCCCGGGCGATGGCATTGTCGCGGAACACCGCCACCGCCCGCGTCATGGCGCCGAACTCGTCGGTGCGCCCGGCGTCCTGCAGCTCGCCGCCGGTGTCGCCGTCGGCCAGCTTCTCCATGTGGAGGGTCAGGGCGCGCAGCGGCCGGGTGATGGAACGGGCAGGGTCACGCCGACCACGAGCCCGGCGGCGATGTAGAGCCTGTTCCGGGCATCGTCCGCGGCCCCGGCGATGATGGCGGTGAGATCGAGGGCGAACTGGTCCTCGATCGCCTTCAGCGCGTTGACGCGCACCGTCGAGGTGCGGAACCACTCCAGCGCCTCGACGCCCTTGTCGCCCGACAGGGCGGCGCGGGCGGCCACCTGGCGCATGCGCTGCACCGCCGCCGTCTCGGGCGAGGCCGCGAGCGCCTCGATGCGCTGCCCCTGGTCCGGCGTGCCGTAGCGACGGGCGACAGAGAGGTAGCTGTCCTGGACGGCGGCGAGCTCGGCGAAGCGCTGGAACCGCTCCCGCGCAAAGCCGTCGGGGGAGAAGGCGCCGCCGCCGGTGGCGCGCTCCAGTCCCGCCGCCTCCTTGGCGCGGAGAATGCTGGCATAGGCGACGACGGCGCGGGCCGTGGCTCCCACCCGGCCGTGGCGGGCGAGGCCCTCCACCGGCTGCAACAGGGCGTCGACGATCGCGGTGTAGCGGGCGACGGCCTGCTCGGCCGTCACGGCACGGGCCTGGACGGCGGCGCGCAGGGCCGCGAGGTCGTCGGCGCGGGCGAGGGCCTCGCGGGCGACGGCCAAGTCCTGCGGCGCATCGGCGGACGCCTGCGCCACCGCCTCGCGCAACCGGGAGAGGACCGCATCGACCTTGGGAAGCTGGGCTGCCCGCGCCTCCGCGGCGCTCCGGTTGCCGGGGTTGCTCAGGACGGTGTTGGTGAGGCCGCGTTCGGTCTGGAGTTCGTGCACGACGGCGCCGAAATGGGGGCCCGAGGTGGCGACCACGGCCATCTGCCGGGCCGGCCCCGCTTCCTGCCAGCTCTCGAAGACGATGTCCCCGCCGAAACCGATGGCCGCGAGCAGCGGCACCACGACGGCGATGGCAATGCGCTGGCTGATCGTCAGGTTCCGAACGAAGGACATTGGTTGTACATCCCTTGGCTGTGCAACCAATCTCTGTTGTGCATCCCTAATGGCGCGTTAAGACGGAGTCCATTCCGCACTTTTTCGCCACGAGACCCCGGACGGAACGTCTTTTTGGGGACCCAGTCACGGACGGCGGCAGTAATCGCGCGGCGACATTGTGACGATCGACTGACGAGGCCGCCTCCCCGGTGCCGCGAACGAGGATGACGGCAGAGCGAAACCGGCCCCGCCACGCGCCTATGCGCCGACAGATGGGGGCGGGGGCTTCGGGACATCGCAAGGCTTCGTCCGACGGGCCGTCTCTGCCCTGGGGGGACAACCACCTCCGTCGAGGGTGAGGCTCGGGTCCACCTCTCCCCGGCGGGGAGAGGTCGTCGAGCGATAAGCGAGACGGCTGAGGGGGAGAGCGACAATCGGCCAGGGCAAAGCCCCCTCACCCGGCCTGCGGCCGACCTCTCCCCGCCGGGGAGAGGTGAAGGCGGCGGTTCGACCGCGGCGCTCCTGCGCTGCCCGAGGCTTTCATCCCTCGTCCCAGACACCGTGACGGAAGGGCCCCACCCTGACCCTCCGCACGAAGGGCCCCACCCTG
>LNFH01000226.1 GCA_001464235.1 Rhizobiales bacterium Ga0077556
CCCCTCCCCTCGCCCGCGAGGGGAGGGGGCGGGTGGGCATGGGATCGGGCGCTGCTTCCCGGTCAGTCAGGCCGCGGCGAGGTCGCGGATGCGGCGGAAGTCGTCGCAATAGGCGCGGAAGGCGGCCTCGCGCGCCTGCGGATCCGGTTCCCGCAGCAGCGAGGACGGGTGGACGGTGAGGAAGCCCGGCCGGTCGCCGAAGCGGAAGGGTCCGCGGTTGCGGCCGACCGGCACGGCCTTGCCGGCCAGCGCCAGCGCCGCGGTGGCGCCGAGCGCCACGACGAGTCCCGGCCGCACGAGGTCGAGCTCGCGCTCCAGCCACCAGCGATAGTGCTTCACCTCGCCGGCGGTGGGCGATTCGTGGATGCGGCGCTTGCCGCGCTGGACGAACTTGAAGTGCTTCACCGCATTGGTGAGATAGACGCTGGCGCGCTCGATGCCGGCCTCTGCCAGCGCCCGGTCGAGGAGCTGGCCGGCGGGGCCGACGAAGGGGCGGCCCTGGAGATCCTCCTGGTCGCCCGGCTGCTCGCCGACGAAGGCGATGGCGGCGCCGACCGGCCCCTCGCCCAGCACGGCGCGGGTGGCGCCGGGCACCAGCGGCTCCGACCCCGCGATGATGCGGTTCAGCTCCGCGAGGGAATGCGGTCCCGCGTCGCGCATGGCGGCGACGGCCTTGTCGGGATTGCGCTTGCTGGCCATGACGGGCTCCCTGTCCATCATGCCGTCAACGCGCGAGACCGCCGCGCGCACCATGGCGGGGATCGCCGCCGTCTCCGGCATGTTGCGCCAGTACTTCTTCGGCATCTCGGCGCGCATGGCCGTGGTGTTGAGCCGGGCGGGGTTGAAGGTGCTCTCGTAATAGTCGCGCCAGCCCTCCTCGAAGCCGTCGCCGGCCGCCGCCTCGCCGCGGGTGGCGGGCGGACCGAAGACGAGGGCGCCGCCGGTCCAGCTGACGCGGCCCTCGGGGGTGAGGATGGTCCAGTCGAGGCTGCCGAAGCGGTTGCGGAAGAAGGGCGCGGCGGCGGCGAGGATGTGGTGGTCGGGCTCGAACCAGGCGACGAAGCGCTCGCCTCCCGCCGTCTCGACGCGGCGGAAGCGGAGGAAGGCGTGCATCTTGTGCAGGTCGCGGCGGATGGCCTTGCCCATCATGGCGAGGCGGTGGACGAGCGGGTCGCTCATCACCTCGAGCAACGCCCTCTCGCCATGGGTGAGGCGCCAGATCAGCCGGTAGAGCAGGCCGTAGCGCTCGGGATCGCGGTGGCAGACGACGAGCTGGACGAGGTCGGCCGCGGCGCGCGCCAGGCTCAGGGGCGGCCCCTCGGGAAGAACCGGCGCGCCGAAGAGATCGGCCGCCCCGCCTTGCGTCCAGACCACCGCCTCGGGCGGCGTTCCGGCGGCGATCAGGCTGCGGGCGGCGGCGCGGAAGCCGTCGAGGTCGGCTCCCGACCCAAGACGGATCTGCACCAGGGTAGAGGCGGTTGCGAGCATGACGGATCAGCCGAAGAGTTCGAGCTGCGCCGGCTTCGGCGCGATGCGGGCGCGCAGGTCCTGGCGGTCGATGAGCCGCGTCGGCCTGTGGTCGGGGGTGACGAGGAAGGGCCGCGCCCGCTTCAGCCCCGGGGTGAGCCGCTGGAGGTCGTCGAGGCGGAGCGTGGTGTGGCGGCGCGCGGCGACGATGCGGTCGACGACGCGGGTCCCGAGGCCGGGCACGCGCAGCAGCAGTTCGCGGTCGGCTGTGTTGACGTCGACGGGGAAGCGCTCGCGGTGCTTCAGCGCCCAGGCGAGCTTCGGGTCGATGTCGAGGTCGAGCATGCCGGCGTCGCCCCCGGCCGCCACCTCGTCCACCGAGAAACCGTAGAAGCGCAGCAGCCAGTCGGCCTGGTAGAGCCGGTGCTCGCGCTGCAAGGGCGGCGCCTTCAAGGGCAGCACCTTGCTTGGCTCGGGGATGGGGCTGAAGGCGGAATAGTAGACCCGGCGCAGGGCGTAGCGGCGGTAGAGCCCGTCGCTGGTGCGCAGCACGCCCTCGTCGGTGGTGGCGTCGGCGCCGACGATCATCTGCGTGCTCTGGCCGGCCGGCGAGAAGCGCCGCTTCTCGGCATTGGCCTCGACGATGCGCTCGTGCATCTGGCCCATGGCGGCGCGGATGGTGCCGCCGTTCTTCTCCGGCGCCAGCTCCTCGAGGCTCTGCTGGTTCGGCAGTTCGAGGTTGATGGAGAGGCGGTCGGCCCAGAGGCCGGCCTGCTCGACGAGCCAGGGGCTCGCCTCGGGAATGGTCTTGAGGTGGATGTAGCCGGCGAAGAGGTGGTCGCGGCGCAGGCGCTTCGCCACCTCGATCATCTCCTCCATCGTGTGGTCGGGATTTTTCACGATGCCGGAGGAGAGGAAGAGGCCCTCGATGTAGTTGCGCTTGTAGAAATTGACGGTGAGGTCGACCACCTCGTCCACGGTGAAGCGGGCGCGCCGCACGTTGGAGGAGCGGCGGTTGATGCAATAGGCGCAGTCGTAGAGGCAGTAGTTGGTGAGCAGGATCTTCAGCAGCGAGATGCAGCGCCCGTCCGGCGTGTAGGCGTGGCAGATGCCGGAGCCCGTGGTGGAGCCGAGGCCCTTGACGCCGCCCGAGCGCTTCGGCGCCCCCGACGAGGCGCAGGAGGCGTCGTATTTGGCCGCATCGGCGAGGATGCGGAGCTTGGCGGCGACCTTGGTGTCCATGAAACCTCTCGTGTTCCCTTTATGTTCACATCTCCACCATGGCAATTCAAGGGCGGCCCGGTGCCGCAGCCGTCGGCCGCTTGATCCATGACATGGCGGCGGGCGGTATTTCGCCGTCTCCTCACCCCCGCGAACACGGGAGGGAGCGCCATGAGCCAGGATGCCATT
This sequence comes from Rhizobiales bacterium Ga0077556, assembly GCA_001464235.1. Classification (GTDB taxonomy): domain Bacteria; phylum Pseudomonadota; class Alphaproteobacteria; order Rhizobiales; family Phreatobacteraceae; genus Phreatobacter. The sequence continues at coordinate 2,878 of LNFH01000226.1, forward strand.
CACCCCGAGGGGACGGTTCCGGCAGAGCCGCAGGCGGCGGCTGCTCCGGCCCCCGCCGCGATTGCCGTGCCCGAGGGCGCGGCGGCCATCACCCAGGCGGCGGGGGAAACGGAGGCGGAGGCGACGCCCGGCCGCACGGCCCGCGGGCGCCACCAGCTCGCCCAGATGAGGCGCGACCCGGCGACCATCCGCCGGCTCTTCGAGAGCGGCGAATACCCTTACGTCGGCCGCATGCAGACGAAGCCCTACGAGGCGCACATGCTGGAGCTGCAGCGCGAGCTCCTGAAGGCGCAGCGCTGGATCGAGGAGACGGGCGAGCGCATCGTCGTGCTGTTCGAGGGTCGCGACGCTGCCGGCAAGGGCGGCACGATCAAGCGCTACATGGAGCACCTCAACCCGCGCACGGCCCGCGTCGTTGCGCTCGCCAAGCCGAGCGAGCGGGAGCGCACGCAATGGTACTTCCAGCGCTACGTCGCCCACCTGCCGTCCGCGGGCGAGCTCGCCCTGTTCGACCG
>LNFH01000227.1 GCA_001464235.1 Rhizobiales bacterium Ga0077556
CCGTTCGGACCGATGATGGCGCGCACCTCGCCCTTCCTGATGTCGAAGGACACGTCGGTCAGCGCCTTCACGCCGCCGAAGCCGAGCGAAACGTTGTCGACAGCGAGGATGACCTCGCCGGCGGCGATGTCGGTAGCGGACGGCGCCCTCATTCCGCAGCCTCCCTGAACGCGCCGCCGGTGACCGGGTGGATGGTCATGTCGATGATCTCCACGTCGCCCTCGATGACTCCCTTGCGGCCGTCCTCGAAGGTCACCTCGGTCCTGATGCGCCCCCGCGCCGAGCCGTCGTAGAGCGCCTCCACCAGCGGCAGGTAGCGCTCGGCGATGAAGCCGCGGCGCACCTTCTGGGTGCGGGTCAGCTCGCCGTCGTCGGCGTCGAGCTCCTTGTGCAGCACGAGGAAGCGGCGGATCTGCGCGCCGCCCATCAGCGGCTCCTCGGCGAGCGACCGGTTCACCTCGTCGACATGCGCCTTCAGCGTCTTCAGCACCTCGCGGTGGCCGGCCAGCTCCTGGTAGGAGCCGTAGGAGACGTTGTTGCGCTCGGCCCAGGATCCGACGGCCGTGAGGTCGATGTTGAGGAAGCAGGTGACGAAGTCGCGGTCCTGGCCGAAGGCGACGGCTTCCTTGATGTTCGGATAGAACTTCAGCTTGTTCTCGATGTATTTCGGCGCGAACAGCGCACCCGAGCGCAGCTTGCCGACGTCCTTGGCGCGGTCGATGATCTTGAGGTGCCCGGTCTTCGGGTCGAAGAAGCCGGCATCGCCCGAGCGCACCCAGCCGTCCTGCGTCTTGGTCTCGGCGGTCTTCTCCGGGTCCTTGAAATAGCCGAGGAAGACGCCGGGCGAGCGGTAGAGCACCTCGCCGCTGTCGTCGATCTTCACCTCGACGTCGATGTTGGGCTTGCCCACCGTGTCGGCATAGATCTCCCCGTCCGGCTGGGCGGTAATGTAGACGCTGGCTTCCGTCTGGCCGTAGAGCTGCTTCAGGTTGATGCCGAGGGAGCGGAAGAACTTGAAGATCTCCGGCCCGATCGCCTCGCCCGCCGTGTAGCCGACGCGGATGTTGGTGAGGCCGAACCGGTTCTTCAGCGGGCCGTAGACCAGCACCTCGCCCACCGCATATTGCAGCCGGGCGGACAACGGCACGGGCTCCTTGTTGAGGATCTTCTCGCCCCATTCCTTGGCGACGCCGAGGAAGTAGTCGAACATCTTCTTCTTGAGCGGACCGGCGTCCTCCATGCGCACCATGGTCTGGGTGAGGAGGTTCTCGTAGACCCGCGGCGGCGCGAACGCATAGGACGTGCCGATCTCGCGGCGGTCGTCCACCACCGTCTCGGCGCTCTCCGGGCAGTTGACGCAGAAGCCGAGCACGTAGGACTGGGCGTAGGAGAAGATGTTGTCGCCGACCCAGGCCAGCGGCAGGTAGGCGATGGTCTCCTCGGTCTCGGTCAGGCCGTCGAACAGGCCGCCGTTCTTCGCCGAGACGATGACGTTGTCGTTCGACAGCATGACGCCCTTCGGCCGCCCGGTCGTTCCCGACGTGTAGAGCATGATGGCGAGGTCGCCGCCCTTGCCGAGCGCGATCGCCTCCTCCAGCGCCCTCACCTTGGCCGGGTCGCTGCCGGCCTTGCGGCCGATCTCCTGCACCTCCTCGAAGGAATGCATGCGCGAATGGTCGTAGTCCCTGAGGCCGCGCGGCTCGTCGTAGACGACATGCGCCAGGTGCGGCAGCCGCTCGGAGACGGAGAGCAGCTTGTCCACCTGCTCCTGGTCCTCGACCACTGCCATCGAGGCCTCGGCATGCTCGAGCACATAGGCCATCTCGTCGGCGACCGAGTCCGAATAGACCGGCACCGGCACGCCGCCCCAGGACTGGATGGCGGCCATGGACCAGTAGAGCTTCGGACGGTTCCGCCCGACGATGGCGACCTTGTCGCCGCGCTTCAGGCCGAGTTCGCCGAGGCCGAGCGCAAAGTCGCGCACCTCCCCCGCCACCTCGGCCCAGGTCCAGGTGCGCCAGATGCCGAGGTCCTTGTGACGCATGGCCGGCCGGGCGGCGAACCGCACGGCGTTCAGCGCAAGGAGCTTCGGAAACGTATCGTGACCGTCGGTGACGGCGCGCGCGTCGGCGTGGTTGGCCACGGCCGGCGTCCTCCCTGTTCCTCGACTGCCGCGCCCGCGGGCGCAGCGGCGTTCCCTCTCACGACCCGTTTTCGGGTTCTGTGTCGCCCCGCCTCCCTGCGTTGCAGGGCCGGACCGGGGTCGAGCGGATAGTTGAACGCACGGTCGATGAAATCAAGAGGACCAAAGACGAAAGCCGGCTCGGCCGGACGGCGGATGGCGCGACCGCCCGCTTCGCGGCACCGGATGCTGCCACGGCGATGCCGATTTCCTTCAAGAACGCCGGGCCCGCCATGCTAGGGGTCGGGCATGGACGATCTCGACCAGCGTGCCGCCATGAGCCTCGGTCCCCTCGCGAGAGGCGAGACGGCGCGCTTCTTCGCGGCATCGAGGCTCGAGGGCATCGACTGCCTGAGCGCCACGTTCCGCACCCACGTCTATCCCCCGCACATGCACGAGACCTACGTCGTCGGAACGATCGAGCACGGCTGGGAGAAGGTGTCGGCACTCGGCATGAAGGGCTGTGCCGGCCCCGGCGATCTCGTCTTCGTCATGCCGCAGGACGTGCACGACGGCGCCCCGGCCGATGGCGGCTATTCCTACCGCATGACCTATCCCGGCGAGGCGTTCCTGCGCGACCTCGCCGAAGCCGTCAGTCGCCGGCCCGCACCGTCGGCCCCCTTCTTCCGCAGCCCGGTCGTCCACGACCCCGAGGGGGCGCGGCTCTTCTCGGCCGCCCACGAGGCGATCGAGGCCGGCGCCGACGGCCTCGCGGGCGAGGAACTGATGCTGCGCGCCTATGCCCGCGCATTCGTGCTCCACGCCGGCGGCGGCCTGGCACCGGTGGGCGAGGAAGCCGGCCCCGTGCAGCGCGTGCGCGACCTCATCGAGTCCCGCTACGCCGAGGACCTGAGCCTCGCCGAACTCGCCGCCGTCGCCGGCTTCTCGCGCGACCACCTGATCCGCGTCTTCCGCCGCAGCGTCGGGATCACGCCCCATGCCTATGTGGTCGACGTGCGCGTGCGTCGGGCGCAGGACCGGCTGCGCGCCGGCAGGGCCCCCGCCGAGGTCGCGGCCGATGTCGGCTTCGCCGACCAGGCGCACCTCACCCGCGCCTTCAAGGCCCGCATCGGCGTGGCTCCCGCCGCCTATCGCCGCGCCGTGGCCGCCTGAGAGGGGCGCGGGCGGAACCGCGCGCTTGCCGTTTTCGTTCAAGAAGCCGGCGGCTGCATGTGGGAAGCAGGTGGGATGTCCGACGTGCCTGCATCCCCAGCCTCCGAATTCCGCGACGGTCTCGTGGAGCTCCTCCCCGCCATGGTCGCCGCGGCGCCCATCGCCCTGCTCTACGGCGCCGTCGCCACGGGAAAGGGCCTGTCGCCGCTGGAGGTGACGCTGTCCTCCGCCCTGATCTTCGCCGGCGGCGCCCAGCTCGCGGCGATCGAGCTGTGGACGGTCCCGGTGCCCATCGCCGCCCTCGTCCTCTCCACCTTCCTGATCAACGCCCGCTACATCCTGATGAGCGCCTCGCTGGCGCCGAAGGTCGCCCACCTGTCCTTCGGGGGCAGGCTGATCGGCTTCCACGTCCTCGCCGACGAGAACTGGGCTCTCGCCGAGCGCCGCGCCGCCAGCCGGCGCATCACCGCCGCCTATTTCTTCGGGTCGGGCGCCGTCTTCTGGGTCAACTGGGTCGCCTGGTCCTGGGCCGGTACGGTGCTGGGCCCGTTGCTCGGAGATCCCCGCCGCTTCGGCGCCGACTTCGCCTTCACCGCCATCTTCATCGGCCTCGTCGCCGGCTTCGTCACGACGTCACGGGCCGGCCTGGTGGTCGTCGCCAGCGCCGCCGCGGCGACCGCCGCCCATCTCGCCCTGGGCTCGCCCTGGCACGTGCTCGCGGGCGCCTTCGCCGGCATGGCCGCCGCCGTTCTCGCCTGGCGCCCCGACGCGGAGGGCGAGACGGCATGAGCCTCGATCCCGTCACGCTCCTCGCCATCCTCGGCATGGCGCTCGCGAGCTACGGCTGCCGCCTCACCGGGCTCCTGCTCGGCGGGCGTCTGGCCCTCGCCGGCCGTGCCAAGGCCGCCCTCGACGCCATCCCCCCGGCCGTGCTGACCGCCGTCATCGCCCCGACCCTGCTCGCCACCGGCTGGCCGGAAACGCTCGCGGGCGCCGTCACCATCCTCGCCGCCCTGCGCCTGCCGCTGATCGGGGTCATCGCCACCGGCGTCGCCGCCGTGGTGGTGCTGCGCATGCTGGCGGCCTGAGCGCGTCTTCAGGCTTTCGGGCGCCCCAGCCCGGCGGCGATGGCGATGCCGGAGGCGACGATGAGCCCCATCCCGGCGAAGGTCACGGCATCTGGCCTCTCGGCGAAGAACACCATGCCGATGACGAGGGCGAAGGCCGTCTTGGTGTAGTTGAACGGCCCGACCTGCGAGACCGGCGCCATGCGGAAGGCCTGGATGATCGCCGCCTGCCCGCCGGCCAGCAGCAGCCCGGCGAGCCCGATCATCAGCGTCTGCCGGAGGTCCATGGGCTCGAGCCCCTGAACGGCGGCAAGAGCCAGGGCCGCGACCATCACCACGCTGACGGTCGAGAAGGTCACCGTGCCCGAGGCGATGTGCGCCGGGAGGAACTTCACGGTGATGTCGCGGAACACGAAGCAGACCGTGGTCGCCAGCACCAGGCCGATGGCCGGATCGAAACCGGCGGAAAAGGGGCGCGCGACGAGCATGATGCCGACGAAGCCGCAGATCACGACCAGCCACTGCACCGGGCTCACCTTCTCGCCCAGCACCAGCACGGCGATCGGCAGCAGGAACATCGGCATCGACTGGGACACCGCGGTGACGTCGCCGATGGGCATGCGCCAGAGCGCCTGGAACAGGAAGAAGACCGCGAGCCCTTCCGCCAGCGACCGGCCGACCACGAGGGGGTGCCAGAAGCCGCGCAGCGAGAACCGCGTGCGGGAGACCGCGAGCCAGGCCGCGACCCCGAGGGTGGCGAAGATGCCGCGCACGCCGAGCGACTGGGCGACCGTCAGCGAGCCCATATGCGCCTTGACGATGGCGTCGTTGGTGGCGAACAGCAGCATGCCGAGCGTCATCAGCGCCATGCCGACGCGGAGTTTCCGCGCCTCCTCGGGCCCGCTCACGCGACGCCTGCGCGCAGGAGGTCGTGGACGTGGAGGATGCCCACCGGCCGCCCCGCCTCGACGGCGAAGAGCGCCGTGATCTTGGTGCGGTTCAGGAGATCGAGGATCTCGCTCGCCAGCTGGTCGGGCCGGGCGGTCTTCGGCGAGCGGGTCATCACCGCCTCCACCGGCATGGCGAGAAGGTCGGACTTCATGTGGCGGCGCAGGTCACCGTCGGTGACGATGCCGGCGAGCGCCCCGCCGGCATCGACGATGCCGCAGCAGCCGAAGCCCTTGGCGGTCATCTCGATCAGCACCTCGCTCATCGGCGTGCCGAGGGGCTTCAGCGGCAGCGCCGCGCCCTGGTGCATCACGTCACGCACCTGGGCGAGCACGGCGCCGAGCTTGCCGCCGGGATGGAAGGTGCGGAAGTCGGCGGCGGTGAAGCCACGCTCCTCGAGCAGCGCGACGGCCAGCGCGTCGCCGATGGCGAGCTGCATCAGCGTCGAGGTGGTCGGCGCGAGCCCGTTGGGGCAGGCCTCCTCGGCCCGCGGCAGGCCGAGCACCACGTCCGCCGCCTTGCCGAGTGCCGATTCGCCCGCCGATGTGATGGCGACGAGGCCGACGCCGAAGCGGCGCGAAAAGGCGACGAGGTCTCGCAGTTCCACCGTCTCGCCGGACCACGACAGGGCCAGGATGGCGTCGTCGGCCGTCACCATGCCGAGGTCGCCGTGGCTCGCCTCGCCCGGATGGACGAAGAAGGCCGGCGTGCCGGTCGACGCCAGCGTTGCGGCGATCTTGCGGCCGACATGGCCGGACTTGCCCATGCCCGTGACGATGACCCGACCCTTGACCTGTTTCAGCAGGGCGACGGCCGCCGCGAAGGGCTCGCCGAGGCCGTTGGCGAGCGCCGCTTCCAGCGCGGCGAGGCCCGCGGCCTCCACCGACAGCGTGCGGAGCGCCGAGGCGAGGGCGGTGGACCGGGGCTCGGGCGGAGATGCGTGTGATGCCATGGCTCAGTGTCGAAGGCCGGACCATCCGGCTGGAACCCGGCGCCGGCGGGGCTGGCGGAGGCCGGTCCCCTTAGCATGACGCGCTGCGGGACGCATCCTCCCCGGCGAAGGGCAGGGCCTCATCAACCCGGCGTTAACCACGGCTCTTTACGTCTTGTTGAGGAAATTGGCGGGGAAGAATCGGGTCTTGGGTCACATCGCCCGCAAGCTGTTGGGTGCCGGCGCCCTGGCGCTCGTCCTCGCCGGGACGAGCTCGCCCCTGCTCGCCCAGCGCCTGCGCAGCGGAACGCCTCCGACCACCACCGACGACGTCGGCCGCGACAATGGCTGGCAGGGAATCGGACCCGTCGATCCGCCCATTGCCGACACGTTCTCGGCCCCCGCCAGCGATGCCGAGGCGGCGGGCCTGCGCCCGGCCGTGCCGCCTGCCCCGCCGGGCGAATCGCGCACCATCGGCGCCCAGCGCGAGCGGGCGCGGACCGAGTCCCGCCGAACTCCGTGGACCGCCCAGCCGTCCCGCCCGGGCGCCCTGCCGCCGGATACGGGCGTGGCGGCGCCACCCCCGGCCACCCCCGCCTCGCTGCGTCCCTCGTCGCGTCCCGCGCCGATGGCGAACCGCCGCACCGGCCGCGTGCCGCCGCGGCCCGCCCTGCCCGCGGCGACGACCCGCCAGACGGGCCTCAGGCCCCTCACCCCGGCGATTTCGCGCGCTCCGGTCTCCCTCGGCCCGAGCCGCGACGACGCACGCGCCCTCGACCGCGGCCTGCGCGGCGTCGCAACCCCGGTGCAGCCGCGCCGGCCGGTGGACGTGCCGATCGTCACCGAGCGCACCCAGTTGCCCTCCGGCCGTGTGCTGCCCAACGCCAATCCGCTGGGTCGCGCCACCGTCATCGACCCACGCACCGGCGAGGTCATCTCGTACGACCGGCGGGTCCAGCCCGAGGCCGATCCCTTCGCGCCCACCGGCATCCGCCTCGGCAGCTTCATCGTCACGCCGACGGTGGATGCCACCCTCGGCTATGATTCCAACCCGCGCCGCCTGCCCTCCGGCGGCTCCGGCTCGCTCTTCACCCAGTCATACGGCGAGGTGCAGGCCCGCTCCGACTGGTCCCGCCACGAGTTGACGGCACGGCTGCGCGGCACCTATTCGGCCTATTTCTCCGACCCCGGCGTCAACCGGCCCGAGGTGAACGCCGTGGTCACCGGCCGCGTCGACGTCTCCCGCGACACCCGCGTCGAGGGCGAGGCGCGCTACCTCCTCAACACCAACTCACCGGGGTCGTCGAACCTGCCGTCGTCTCCCGACGGCCTGCGCAACCTGCCGCTCATCCA
>LNFH01000228.1 GCA_001464235.1 Rhizobiales bacterium Ga0077556
CGGGCGGCCGTGTCCATCCGCATGTTGGAGCAGACGACGTCGCAGGTGCGGGCGAGCGCGATGCAGGCCTCCTGGTCCTCGCGCCGCTTGAGGTCGAGGGCCACCGACTTCTTGTTCTTGTTGTACATCATGTAGAGCGGGCCCATGCCCGGCCCCGCCGCCTCGGGCCAGGCGCCGGGCTTGCGCATGATGTCGCCGCCGTCGGCCGGGCTCTCCACCTTGATCACCTCGGCACCCATGTCGCCGAGCAGCATGGTCGCGTAGGGCCCGAGGATGACCGAGGTCAGGTCGAGGATGCGGATGCCGGCGAGCGGACCGCGCGGCGCAGGTGACGTGGACATGGGTCGAGCCTCGGGGAGACGAAACGGCGTTTCGCCCATGATAGCGGGCCTGCCGACCGATGCGAAGCCTCGCCGCGGCGGGTGCGTCCGCCGCGCCGTGCACGGCCTTAAGGGTCGATGCCGCCCATGCGGCAGACGGTGGCCCATTCCGCGTCGGTCACCGGCTGGACCGAGAGCCGCGACAGCTTGAGCAGCGCCATATTGGCGAGCGCCGGCTCGTGCTTCACCGCCTCGAGGCTCACCGGCGTCTTCAGCGGCTTCACCGCCTTGATGTCGACCACCACCCAGGGCTCGCCCGCTTCCGCCGTCGGGTCCGGATAGGCCTCGCGGATCACCTCGACGACGCCGACGATCTCCTTGCCCTCGTTGGAATGATAGAAGAAGCCACGGTCGCCGGCCTTCATGCGCATGAGGTTGAGCTTGGCGGCGTGGTTGCGCACGCCGTCCCAGAACGTTCCCGTCTCGCCCGCCGCCACCTGCTGGTCCCAGGACCACTTGAAGGGCTCGGAACTGGCCCTCGATCTTCGGGCCGGTCGCGACCGAGGGGATGAGCTTGCGGAAGGCGTCGAGCTCGGTGACGAAGCGGTCGAACTCGGCCAGAGTCATCGTCGTCTTGCCGTCGGAGAGCTCGATCACCACGATCGGCTCGCCGCCGGTGCGCCGCTTCATCAGCTTGGCGACGGGGAAGACCACCGAATGGGTGAGGTCGAAGGGATGGGTCTCGGCGACGAGGTCGGAGCCCATGGCCTTGGTCGCGGCCTCCACGCCGCGCGCCAGCTTGTCGAAGAAATTGGTCATCGCTCGGTCCCTCGCCTCTCGTTGTCCCGCATCGTCGTCACTCCGCCCGCTGCGGCCGCGCCATCAGCTGCACGATCGCCTGGTCGACGTCGATGATCCCGCCGAGGACGGCATCGACGGCTTCGGCGATCGGCATGTCGATGCCGGCCTCGCGGGCCTTCTCCACCAATATCTCTGCGGTGAGCGCGCCTTCCGCAAGCGCCCCCTTGCCCGACACGAGCTCCAGTCCCTTGCCCTCGCCGAGGGCGTGGCCGAGGGCGAAGTTGCGCGACTGCAGGCTCGAACAGCTGAGGATGAGGTCGCCGAGCCCCGACAGGCCCATCAGCGTCTGCGGCTTCGCGCCGAAACGGGTGCCGAACCGCGTCAGTTCGGCGAAACCGCGGGCCGTGATGGCGGCGGTGGCGCTGGCGCCGAGCTGGCGGCCCGCGACGATGCCGGCGGCGATCGCCAGCACGTTCTTGGTGGCGCCGCCGATCTCGACCCCGCGCAGGTCGGTGGAGTGGTAGAGGCGGAAGGCCGGCGAGCCGAGGGTCGCGGCGATGTGCCGCGCCACCGCCTCGTCGGCCGCGGCCACCGTGACGGCCGTCGGCAGGCCGCGGTCGATGTCGGCGGCAAAACTCGGCCCGGACAGCATGGCGGGAACGGCGGCCGGAACCTCCGCCGCCGCCACGTCGGAGAGGAAATGCCCCGTTCCCCGCTCGATGCCCTTGGCGCAGATGACGAGCGGGGTGCCCGGGCGGATGTGCGGCGCCGCCGCGGCCAGCACCGCCCGCAGCGCCTGCGCCGGCACCACGACCAGGATCATCGCGGCGGAGGCCGCCTCGGCGAGCGAGGTCGTCGCCGTCACCCGCTCATGGATCTCGGCACCCGGCAGGCGGGCGGCGTTGCTGCGGCGGCCGTTGATCTCGGCCACCACGGCGGCGTCGCGGGCATAGAGCGTCACGCGCCGGCCCGCCCGTGCCGCCACATTGGCGAGCGCCGTGCCGAAGGCGCCGGCCCCGAGCACCGCCACGCTGGTTTCCGTCGTCATCGTGCCGCCCCTCCCCCGAACCTCATGCCTTGGCCCCGAGCCGCCCCGAGCCGACCGTGACGGCACCTGCGTCGAGCGGCCAGCGCGCCCGCGGCGCGATGTCGAGCGGATCGCTGAACCCGGCCATCAGCCTCTCCGCCCCGGCCCAGGCGATCATCGCGCCGTTGTCGGTGCACAGTTTCGGCGGCGGCACCACCAGCGGCAGGCCGGCCACGTCCGCCGTGCGCTGGAGGACCGCCTTCAACGCCTGGTTGGCGCCGACGCCGCCGGCGACGACCAGCGCGGTCGGCTCGCCGTGGCGGGTGCGGAAGAGCCGGATCGCCTGCTTGCAGCGGTCCGCCACCATGTCCGCCACCGCCGCCTGGAAGGAGGCGCAGAGGTCGGCGACGTCCTGCGCCGAGAGCGGGCCCGAAGAGGCCCTGAGGTCCTCAGCCGCCAGCCGCACCGCCGTCTTTAGGCCCGACAGCGAGAAATCCGGTTCGGGCCGACCCTGGAGCGGCCGCGGAAAGGCGAAGCGGCGGCCGTTGCCGGCGAGCGCCCGGCGCTCGACCTCGGGACCGCCGGGATAGGGCAGCCCGAGGAGCTTGGCGACCTTGTCGAAGGCCTCGCCGATGGCATCGTCGATGGTGGTGCCGAGCTTGGCGTAGTCGCCGACGCCGCGGACCGCGAGAAGCTGGGTATGGCCGCCCGAGACGAGCAGCAGCAGATAGGGAAAGGCGACGGCGTCGGTGAGCCGGGCCGTCAGGGCATGCGCCTCGAGATGGTTCACCGCCACCAGCGGCTTGCCCAGCACCAGCGCCATGGCCTTGGCGGTGGTGAGCCCGACGAGCACGCCGCCGACGAGGCCCGGTCCGCCGGCCGCCGCCACCGCGTCGAGATCGGCCGCACCGATCCCGGCGGCGCGCAGCGCCTCGGCGGTCACCCGGTCGACGACCTCGACATGGGCGCGCGCCGCGATCTCCGGCACCACGCCGCCATAGGGGGCATGATCCTCGATCTGGGTGCGCACGATGTTGGACAGGATCGTGCCGCGACCGTCCGCGCCGACGCGCACCACCGCCGCCGCCGTCTCGTCGCAGGTGGTCTCGATCCCGAGAACCAGCATGAAGGCCTTGTCCTCCACCATGGGAGGTTCGACGGGGACTTCCTGTCCGCCGATCCCTCGCTATGATCCGGGTCCCGCGTATCACCGGACCTTCCCATGGCGCAATCGCCCTTCCTCCGCATCGGCACCCGTGGCTCCGCCCTGGCGCTGGCCCAGGCCCACCTGGTGAGACGGCTCCTCAGCGCGGCCCACGGCGTCTCCGAGGACGCCATCGCCGTCGAGATCATCAAGACGACCGGCGACGCGATCCTCGACCGGCCGCTGTCGGAGGCGGGCGGCAAGGGGCTCTTCACCAAGGAGATCGAGGAGCAGCTCATCGACGGCCGCATCGATCTCGCCGTCCATTCGTCGAAGGACATGCCGACCCTGTTGCCCGACGGACTGGGGCTCGTCTGCTTCCTGAAGCGCGAGGACGTGCGCGACGGCTTCATCGGCCGCGCAGCGACCACCCTCGCAGGGCTTCCGAAGGGCGCGGTGGTCGGGTCCTCCTCGCTGCGCCGCCAGGCGCAGATCCGCCGCGAGCGGCCCGATCTCGAGGTGATCACCTTCCGCGGCAACGTCCAGACCCGGCTCGCCAAGCTCAATGCCGGCGACGTCGCCGGCACCATGCTCGCCATGGCCGGCCTCAACCGGCTCGGCATCGCCCACGAGGTGACGGAGATCGTCGCCTCCGAGCGGTTCCTGCCCGCGGTGGGCCAGGGCGCCATCGGCATCGAGACGCGCCTCGACGACACCCGCACCCGCGACCTGCTGGCGCCGCTCGACCATCGGCCGACCGCGCTGGCGCTCGCCGCCGAGCGCGCCTTCCTCGCCGTTCTCGACGGCTCGTGCCGCACCCCCATCGCCGGCCTCGCCACCCTCAAGGGCGACGCCCTCTCCTTCACCGGCGAAATCCTGCGGCCGGACGGCAGCGAGAGCCACGTGGCGGCGCGCGCCGGAACGTCGGGCGACGCCGTCGCCCTCGGCCGCGACGCCGGCGCCGAACTCAAGGGACGCGCCGGACCCGGCTTCTTCGGAAGTCACTGATGCGCGTCCTGGTGACGCGGCCGGAGCCCGAGGCCTCGCGCACGGCGGGCGCTCTCGCCGGCCTCGGCCACACCGCGCTGGTGGCGCCGCTCTTCGAGGCCGAACCCGTCACCGCGGACCTCGGCGTCGCCTGCGACGCCCTCGCCGTCACCAGTGCGCGCACGCCGGCGATGCTGCCGCGGGACGCGCTCGCCGCCCTCACCCCGCTTCCGGCCTTCGCAGTGGGCGACCGCACCGCCGAGGCCCTGGCCGCCGCGGGCTTCCGCGACATCCGGTCCGCGGCGGGCGACGTGACCGCGCTGGCGGCCCTGATCGCCGCGGCGGATCTTCCTCCCGGCGCCCGCATCCTCCATCCCGGCGGCGAGGAGCGGGCCGGCGACCTCGCCGCTGCCCTGGCGCCGGCGGGCCTCGCCGTCGTCACCGCGACCGTCTACCGCATGCGGGCGGTGGCGGCCCTGCCGCAGGCGGTGGGCGATGCCCTGCGCAGCGGCTCCCTCGCCGCCGTGCTGCACTATTCGCCCCGCGCCGCCGACCTCTTCGCGACGCATTGTACGGCTGCCGGCCTCGCCCCGGAGGCGGGCGGCCTGCGCCATCTGTGCCTCTCGGCGGCGGTGGCGGCCGCCCTGGAACCTCTCCGTCCCTCGTGCGTCATTACCGCTCAGCGTCCGCGCGAGGCCGACCTTCTGGCCGCCCTTTGACCTGGCTCGGGTTGCGGCGAGGTCCGCCAGCGCGCTAGATCATGCCCTGGGGCAAGCGGGAGACAGTTGTTATGGCCAGTGACGACCGCCCGAGCGACGACCTGAAGCCGCGGCGTCGCGGCAAGGCCCCGACCATCACGCTGGAAGCGCAGGAGATCGCGGCGGTCCCGGACACGGAGACGCCCGCGGCGCCGGCCGGAGAAACCACCGCCGACGCTGTTCCCGCCTCGGGTCCGCTCCTTGCTCCCGACGAGGCCGTGGCCAGTCCTGTTTCCGACACGCCCGCCGAAATCCCCGTCGACGTGGCGCCCCTCGCCGAAACCTCCTCCGCCCCCCAGACTGCCGCGGCGACGGGACCGGACCCGGCCGAAGCGCCCCCGGCGGATACCGCGCCCGCCGATGCGGCCGTGCCACTCGCCACCGCCGGCGCGGAACCGGAGCCCGTCCCACCCGCAGCGGAGGAGCCGCGAGCGACTGAGCCGCCGCCGCCAGACCCCGTTCCCCCCGTGGCCCCGCCAGCCCGTGAGGACGCGCCCGCCGGCCCCGGCTTCGGCCGCCTCGTCGCCGCCGGCCTCGTCGGCGCGCTTCTGACCGGAGGCCTCGCTGCCGGTGCCCAGGTCGCCGGCTACTGGCCCGCAGCCCCGCGGCAGGAGACGGCCGCCCTCGAACAGCGTCTCGCGGCGCTCGATGCCCAGCTGCGTCAGGTCGCGGCTCGGCCGGCGACAGCCGCGCCGTCTGCCGCCACCCCGGCCCGCATCGAGACCCTCGACCAGGCCCGTGCCGCGCTGGAGACCCGCATCGCCGCCCTCGAACAGCGGCCTGTGCCCACCGAAGGCGGGGCTCCCGCGGCTGCGCCCGCAGCGCCGGCCGTGGACCTCACGCCGATCCGCACCGAGATCGACGCGCTCAAGGCCGCCGTGGAGGCCGTCGCCGCGCAGCAGGCGCGGCCCGCGACGCCGCCCGCCCCGGCGGCACCTGCCATCGACATGGGCGACGTGGACCGGCGCATCGCCGCGGCCGTCTCGCCGCAGTCGAACCGCATCGCCGAGCTCGCCGGCAGCGTCCAGATGCTGCAGGCGGAGGTGAAGGCCACCGCCGCCGCCGGCGCCACCGTCGGCGAGAAGGTTGCTGCCCTCGAGGCGGCCCGCACCGAGGCGGGCGACGCCGGCCGCCGCGCCGCCCTCGTCGTCGGCCTCGGCGCCCTGCGAGCCGCCGTGGACCGCGGACAGCCCTATGCCGCCGAGCTGAAGGCCGCCCAGTCCCTCGGACTGCCGGCACCGGCGAGCGAAGCCCTGGCGCCCCATGCCGAGCGCGGCCTCGCCACCACCGGCGCCCTCGCGCAGCGGTTCAGCGCCCTCTCGCCGGCCCTCATGCGCGCGGCTCCCGGTCCCGCGGCCGAAGGCACCCTGCTCGAGCGCCTGACCGCCAGCGCGCAGTCCCTCGTGCGCATCCGCCCCGTGGGCGAGGCGGCGGGTGACGACGTGCCCACCGTCATCGCCCGCGTCGAGGCCAAGCTTCGCCGCGGCGATCTCGCCGGCGCCCTCGCCGATTTCGATCGCCTGCCGGAACCGGTCCGCGCCCTCGGGGCGGACTGGGCGGCCGAAGCGCGCGCCCGCGCCGCCGCCGAAACGAGCCTGCGCCGCCTGTCGGCGGAGGCCGCCGGCGCCCTGAGCGGAGGCTGAGGAGACATCATGATCCGCGTCATTCTCTTCCTCGTCCTGCTCGCCGCCCTCGCCTTCGGCGCCGCCTGGATCGCCGACCAGCCCGGCTCGGTCTCCATCCTCTGGCTCGGCCGGCGGATCGAGTTCGAGGTCCTCACCGGCCTCGTCGCCCTGCTGGTCGGCGCCGCCGTGGTCATGGCGGTGATCGGCCTCCTGCGCTGGCTCATCGCCAGCCCCGCGATGGCTGCCCGGGCCCTGCGCCGCAGGCGCCGCCGCAAGGGCAGCGAGGCGGTCAGCCGCGGCATCATCGCCATCGGCGCCGGAGACCGCCGCACCGCCGAACGGCATGCCGCCGAGGCGGAGAAATACGCCCCCGACCAGCCGCTGACCCTGCTCCTCAAGGCGCAGACGGCGCAGCTCGCCGGCGACAGGACCGGTGCCGAACAGGCCTTCCGCGCCATGCTCGGATCGCAGGAGACGCGGCTTCTCGGCCTGCGCGGCCTCTATGTGGAGGCCCAGCGTCGCGCCGATGCAGGCGCCGCCCGGTCCATCGCCGAGGAGGCGGTGGCCGAATCCCCCTCCGCCGGCTGGGCGGCCCAGGCCGTGCTCGAGAACCAGACCCTCGGCGGCGACTGGGACGGGGCGCTCGCCAGCATCGAGAAGCAGTATTCCGCCCGCGTCATCGACAAGGAGCAGGCCAAGCGCCGCCGCGCCGTGCTGCTGACCGCCAAGGCCGTCGCCCTGGAGGATCGCGACCCCGCCGCCGCCAAGGCCCTCGCGGTCGAGGCCCACGGCCTCGCGCCGACCCTCGTTCCCGCCGCGGTCGTGGCCGGGCGCCTCTACGCCGCGGACGGCGACGCCCGCAAGGCCTCCCGCGTCATCGAGACGGCCTGGAAGGCGACGCCCCATCCCGATCTCGCGGAAGCCTATGCCCATGCCCGCCGCGGCGATTCCCGCCTGGACGAGCTGAAGCGCGTCGAATACCTCGCCCGCCTCGTTCCCTCCCATCCCGAGGGGCTGATGGCGGTCGCCCGTGCCGCCATCGACGCCGGCGAATTCGCCGTCGCCCGCCGCGCCCTCGACGAGATCACCACCGGCCGGCCGACCCAGCGCGCCTGCCTGCTGCAGGCCGAGATCAGCGCCAAGGAGCACGGCGACCACGGGCGCGCGCGCGAATGGATGGCCCGCGCGCTCCGCGCCGCCCGCGACCCCGTCTGGACCGCCGACGGCCAGGCGAGCGACGTCTGGCTGCCCGCCTCGCCGATCACCGGGCGCCTCGACGCCTTCGAATGGAAGGTGCCGGTGGCCGAAATCGGCGGCCCGGTCCTGCAGGTCGACGACGTGCTCGCCGACCACCACGAGGCCGAGCAGCCGGTGGCGCCGACCCCGGTCATCGACATGGCGCCCGCGGCGATCGAGCTCGCCCCCGAGCCTCCTCCGGCCCCGCCGGAGCCGGCACCTGTCGAGGCGGCGAGGCCGCAGGAGCCCGAGCCCGCTCCGGCGCCGCAGGTCGAGACAGCGGTGCAGCCTCCCGCCCCGCCCCCGGCCGAGCCCGCCAACGACCCGGCCCCCGCGCCGACGACGCGGCCGAAGATCGTCCCGACCGAGACCGTGTTCCCGATGGCGCGGCCGCCGGACGATCCCGGCCCGGAGACGCCGGCGTCCGCGCCGGCACGACGCAGCTCGTTCTTCGGCGGCTGACAGGGCGCTTCCCGTCTTGCCGCCCGGCCCGCCGGCGTGAGATAGAGGGCGCGCCGGTCCCGTAGCTCAGCAGGATAGAGCAGCGGTTTCCTAAACCGAAGGTCAGGGGTTCGAATCCCTTCGGGACCGCCAGACCTCACGCCGCCCGCTTCGACGACGCCCAAAGATGACGGAGCGGCTGGCCGCCGCCCCGTCCCTCGTCGTCACTCCGCCGCGTCGGCGAGCGCCGGGTAGTCGACGTAGCCCTTCTCGCCGCCGCCATAGAGGGTGGCGCGGTCGAGCTCGTTGAGCGGCGCGTCGAGGCGCAGGCGCTCCACCAGATCCGGATTGGCGATGAAGGCCTTGCCGAAGGCGACGAGGTCGGCCTTGCCGTCACGCACCGCCTCGATGGCGAGGTCGCGGGTATAGCCGTTGTTGGCGATATAGGCGCCCGAGAAGGCCTTGCGCAGCGCCACCCAGTCGAAGGGCACGTTGTCGCGCGGGCCGCCGGTGGCGCCCTCGACGACGTGAATGAAGGCGATGCCGCGCTTCGACAGTTCCGACACGAAGAGGCCGAAGACCGCGGCCGGATCGGAGGTGACGGTGTCGTTGGCCGGGCTCACCGGCGAGAGGCGGATGCCGAGCCGGGTCTTCGGGAAGACCTTGAGGATGGCGTCCACCACCTCGAGGCCGAAGCGCACTCGGTTCTCCGGCGAGCCGCCATAGGCGTCCTGCCGCTGGTTGGCGCCGTCCTTCAGGAACTGGTCGATGAGATAGCCGTTGGCGCCGTGGATCTCGACGCCGTCGAAGCCGGCCTTCAGCGCATTGGCGGCGGCATCGGCATATTCGCCGACGACGCCCGGAATCTCGTCGAGGGTGAGGGCGCGCGGCGGCGTCACGTCGGCGAAGCCGCCGGCGATGTAGGTCTTGGACTTGGCCGCGATGGCGGAGGGGGCGACCGGCGCGCCGCCGTTGAGCAGCGATTCGTGCGAGACGCGGCCGACATGCCAGATCTGGGCGAACATGCGCCCGCCGGCGGCATGGACCGTGTCCGTGACGGTCTTCCAGCCGGCGATCTGCGCCGGGCTGTAGAGGCCGGGGGTCTGGAGATAGCCCTGGCCCTGCGGCGAAACCTGCGTGCCTTCGGAGATGATGAGGCCGGCGCTGGCGCGCTGGCGATAATAGGTGGCGGTGAGCGCGTTGGCGGCGTCGGTGCCCGGCGTCGCGCGGTTGCGGGTCAGCGGCGCCATGACGATGCGGTTGGGCAACGTCAGGTCGCCGAGGGTGAAGGGCTGGAACAGCGGGCTCGGATCCTGGCTCATCGATGGTCTCCTGGGATGAAGGGGCGGCCTCGACGGGCCGCGCAGCGGAAAGGGACAAGGCCGATCTGGTGGCGCTGCTGCAGTGCAGCAAGGCGGCCGGCCGGCACGGTGCGATCACATCGGGGTGTGGTTCAGCCGGAGAGGGCGCGGGCCGCCTCGATGGCGAGCGGCGCGAAGCGCTTGCGGAAGTCCTCGACCGACCAGTCGGCGAGCGAACCCGCGATGTGGATGGCGCCGGCGGGCATGTTGCGCTCCTTCACCACGGCTGCGGCGACGACGATCTCGCCCATCAGCGCCTCTTCCTGGACATAGGCATAGCCGTCGCGCCGGGCCTCCTCGATGCGCTGGCGGATCAGCGCCGGGTCGACGATGGTCTTCGGCGTCAGTGGCGCGAGCTTCGAGCGCCGCAGGATGTCGTCGGCGTGGCGATCGTCGAGGCAGGCGAGCATGGCGCGCCCGCCGGCGGTGGCGAAGGTCGGCATGCGGCGCCCCGAGAGCGTGGCGTAGAAGGTCTCGCGCTTGCTCTGCAGGCGGATGGCATAGAGGATCGTCACGTCGTCGAAGAGGCTGAGATCCACCCGCTCGCCGCAGGTCTTGCGCAGTTCGGTGAGGATGGGCGTCGCCCGCTCGATCAGCGGGTTCGAGCGCAGGTAGTCGAAGGACCGGTCGAGGATGCGCCGACCCGGGACGACGCCGGTGCCGGTCGGCGAGCGCTCCAGGTAGCCGAGGACGAGCAGGGTCTGCACCACGCGCTGGGCCGCGCTCTTCGAGATCTTCGCGCCCTTGGCGACCTCCGCCAGGGAGAGCGGCCGCGGGCTGCGGGCGAAGGCCTCGAGCACGTAGAAGGAGCGGGCGGCAGACTTCAGGAACAGCCGCTCGTCCACCTCGATGATCGGCTCGCGTTCTGGCGCCTGGTAGCGGCGCTCGAAACCCTGCTGCGTCGACACGGTGATGATCCCCTCGATGGCGGCCCGAAGCGTGTTCCGGAACGGTTGTATCGATCATCAATACTCATGCAAAGACCCGCCGGCCTCCTGCGCAGCCGCCATGCACGGGATGCGTTCCGTCAGTCGATATGGGAGAGCGGCCGGCTGATGTCCTCCAGCGAGCGCCGCTCGGCGGCGACGCCCCATCGCAGCATGACACCCGCGGCGATGACCATGAGGGCGGCGCCGAACAGGTAGCCGCCGAACAGCGACCAGCGGGAGCCCGTCTCGATGAGCGTGCCGAAGAGCCAGGGTCCGACGATGCCGCCGATCCCCGTGCCGATAGCATAGAAGATCGCGATGGCGAGCGCCCTGAGCTCGAGCGGGAAGGTTTCGCTCACCGTGAGATAGGCGGCGCTGGCGGCGGAGGAGGCGAAGAAGAAGATCACCATCCAGGCGATCGTCTGGGTCTGGGCCGTCAGCATCCCCTCGGCGAACATCCAGCCCGTCGCGGCCAGCAGCAGGCCGGACATGGTGTAGGTCAGCGCGATCATGGGACGGCGGCCCCAGGTGTCGAAGAAGCGGCCGAGCACGATGGGGCCGAGGACGTTGCCCAGCGCGAAGGGCAGGATGTACCAGCCGACCTGGTTCGCCGCGATGCCGTAGAAGTCGGTGAGCACCAGGGCGTAGGTGAAGAAGATGGCGTTGTAGAAGAAGGCCTGCGCCGCCATCAGCACGAAACCGACGGCCGAGCGGCCGCGGTGGCGGTGCAGCAGCGTGTGGAACACGTCCGAGAAGGGCGTGGAGGCCCGCGCCCTGAGGCGCACCTTCGGCAGGGGCGTGTCGGGGATGACGTGGCCCTCGGCGCGCATGCGGGCCTCGATGCCTGCGACGATGGCCTCCGCCTCGGCGATCCGGCCGTGGGTCATGAGCCAGCGCGGGCTTTCCGGCAGCCACAGGCGCATGAGGAAGATGACGAGGGCGAGGAGCGCGCCGATGAGGAAGGCGGCGCGCCAGCCGTAGTCCGGCGACAGGTAGGCCGGGTCGAGGAGGACGATGGCCCCGACGGCGCCGAGAGCCGCGCCGATCCAGAACGAGCCGTTGATGACGAGGTCGGTCCAGCCCCTGACCCGCGCCGGCACCAGTTCCTGGATGGTCGAGTTGATGGCGGCATATTCGCCGCCGATGCCGGCTCCCGTGACGAAGCGGCAGAGCATGAAGGTCCAGAGATTCCAGCTGAAGGCCGTCGCCGCAGTGGCGACGAGATAGACCGACAGGGTGATGAAGAAGAGCTTCTTGCGGCCGAGCCGGTCGGTGAGCCAGCCGAAGAACAGCGCGCCGAGCACGGCGCCGGCGAGATAGGCGCTTCCCGCGAGGCCGACGTCCAGGTTGGAGAACTGCAGCACGGGGCTCGCCTTCAGCGCGCCGGCGACCGTGCCGGCGAGCGTCACCTCCAGCCCGTCGAGGATCCAGGTGATGCCGAGCGCGGCGACCACGAGCGTGTGGAACCGACCCCAGGGCAGGCGGTCGAGGCGCGCGGGAATGTCGGTTTCGATGACCGGGCCCTCGCCCGCCTGTGTGGTCTTGGTCGTCACGCCAGCCTCCTCGCGCCCCTCACGCAACGCGTGCCGGGCCGTCAGGTTTCGCGGCGCCGCCCCTCAATCGCCGTTGGCGAACTCCTGCACCCGCTGGCGTTTGCGCAGCCGCGAGGCGTCGAGGAGGATCTGTCCGGCCCAGCGGTAGACGTTGCGCTCGCGGACATGGCTGCGCATCAGCCGCATGCGCTCGCGCTGCTCGGCCTCCGGCATCACCAGGGCACGGCCGATGGCCTCCGCCATGCCCTGCACGTCGTAGGGGTTGATGATCAGCGCCTCCGACAGTTCGCTCGAGGCACCGGCGAAACGGGAGAGGACGAGCGTGCCCTGTTCGTCGTCACGGGCCGCGACGAACTCCTTGGCGACCAGGTTCATGCCGTCGTGCAGGCTCGACACCACGCAGATGTCGGCGGCGCGGAACAGTTCGTAGACGTCCTCCGGCTCGTGGTGGCGGATGACGAGGTGGATCGGCTGGTAGCCCTCGCTGCCGTGGCGCGCATTGACCTCGGCGGTGATCCGCACCGCATCCTCCTGTAGCGCCGTGTAGCTGGCGAGCTTCGAGCGCGTCGGCGCCACGATCTGGATGAAGGTGAAGCGCCCCTTCCATTCGGGCTGGCGGGTCAGCAGCTCGTCGATGGCGAGAAGCCGGTCGAGGATGCCCTTGGTGTAGTCGAAGCGCTCGATGCCGACGCCCACCTTCATGTCGGGGGAGAGGCCGTAGCGCTCGCGCACCGCCCGCCGGCAGGCTTCGACCGGCTGTTGGGACAGGAGGGCCGCCGGCGGCCATTCGATGGAGATCGGATAGGGCCGGACCATCGTCTCCTCGCCGCCGAAGACCACCGAGCGGTGCTCGCGGTCGATGCGGCTCTCCATGAAGCGGTCGACGGTCTCGAAGAAGTTGTTGCAATAGGCCTGGGTGTGGAAGCCGAGGACGGTCGAGCCGAGGAGGCCGGCGATGATCTCCTCCTTCCAGGGGCAGATGCCGAAGGCCTCGGCGTTCGGCCAGGGGATGTGCCAGAAGGTGAGGATCGTCGCCTTCGGCAGCTGCTCGCGGATCATCCGCGGCAGCAGGGCGAAGTGATAGTCCTGGACCATGATGATCGGGTCCGGCCGCGTCGCCTCGCGCACCACGGCGTCGGCGAAGCGCTGGTTGATCGCCACATACTGCTGCCAGTCGCTGTCGCGGAAGATCGGGCGCACATAGGCGAGATGGCAGAGCGGCCACAGGCCCTCGTTGGAGAGACCGTAATAGTAACCCTCCTGCTCCTCGTCGGTGATCCAGATGCGGCGCAGCCGATAGGCGGGCTTGGCCGGCGGGACGGCGACATGGTCCTCCCGGTCGACGGTGTCGCGGTCGGCCGAGCCCGAACCGTGGGCGACCCAGACGCCGCCGCAGGCGCGCATGACCGGCTCCAGCGCCGAGACGAGGCCGCTGGCGGGCCGCTGCACCACGATATGGTCGCCGTCGCGGTTGTGGATGTAGGGCTCGCGGTTGGAGACGACGAAGACCTCCGCATCCGGAAGCTCCTTCTCCAGGAGGTCCTGCAGCGTGGACGGCGACCACTCCACCGGCGTGCCGTCCTCCTGCCGGATCTTCTCGCGGAAGTCGCGCAGCAGGCCGCGGATCTCCCGGCTCTCCTCCTGCACCCGCGGATCCATGACGCTGCGCGAGCGCGCCGGGCGGCCGGCCTTCAGGTCCTGGATGCTGGAGAGCACCGCGCGCATGTAGCGGCGCTGGAGGAGGCCGACCATCAGCGTGGTCACGGCGCCCACCAGCAGCAGCAGGGCGAGGCCGACCATCATCAGATACCAGCGCGCCTCGACGATGCGGTCGGCGACGAAACCGAGCTCGTGCAGGATGACGAGATGGGCGGACTGGCCGGCGGCGGCGATGGGGAAGACGCCGATGAGCACCCGCTCCCCGGCAATGCGCACGCGGGTGAACCTCGCCGCGGACTCGCTCGCGCCCGCCGCGGGCGGAATGCGGCAGTCGAGGTCCCGCGGCATCCGCGGGGTCGCCACCGTGATGCGCCCCTCGGCATCGCAGAGCCCCAGCGCCATGATCCGTTCGTCGGTGGTCAGACGCTGGAAGAAGGGGATGAGTTCCTGGGTCTGCCCGGCGAGCTCACGCTCCACCCGGTCGCGGATGGAGTTGAACACGAGTTCGGAGCGCAGCTCGACGTCGCGGCGCGCCCATTGCTCGATCAGCGAGTTCGACAGCGGCACGAGCGCTGCGAACAGGCCGGCCAGGGCCGCGACGGCCATGGCCAGGACGATGGCGCCTCGGGTGAATTGCTTCATCGCACCTGATCCGGGCCCCGGCCCCGCGAGTCGCGGAACGCCTTGCCCCCTCCGTTTGCTGGCCGGCTCCCGCGGAACGGGAGGTCCGGACCGTGATCGTCGGCCTGCCCCGGACGGGGCCGGCGGCTAGTGAATCCAGTCGCGCGACAGCCGCATCGCCGTGACGATGATGCCGACCATCGAATAGGTCTGCGGGAAGTTGCCCCAGAGGTCCCCGGTCTCGGGATCGATGTCCTCGGAAAGGAGGCCCACGTGGTTGCGCCGGGCCAGCAGCGCCTCGAAGATCTCGCGCGCCTCCTCGACCCGTCCGATGGCGTAGAGCGCGTCGGCGAGCCAGAAGGTGCAGATGGTGAAGGACGTGGAGGGCGTGCCGAAGTCGTCGCGCTCGTCGTAGCGCAGCAGATAGCCCTGCCGCGTCAGCCGCTTCTGCAAGGCCTCGACCGTCCGCACGAAGCGCGGATCGGTCGCTTCCACCACGCCGAGTTCATGCAGGAGGAGCGTGCTGGCGTCGGCGCCGCTGCCGTCGAAACTGGCGGCGAAGAAGCCCTCGGTCTCGTTCCAGGAGCGCTCCAGGATGGCGGCGCGGATCCGCTCCGCATGGGCCTGCCAGTAGTCCTGCCGCACCCGAAGCTCGAGGCGTTCCGCGATCTTCGCCAGCCGGTCGCAGGCGGCGAAGCACATGGCCGCCGAATGGGTGTGGATCGATTGCCGGCCGCGATATTCCCAGATGCCGGCGTCGGGCTCGAAGGCCATGGCCGCCGCGGTCTCGCCGAGGGCCTCCAGTTCATGGAACAGCGCGGCGTCGCCGAGCTTCGGCAGCCGGTGGTCGTAGAACATCTGCGACGCGGCGAGGATCATGCTCCCCGTCACGTCGTGCTGGACCTGCTCGGCCGCCGCATTGCCGATGCGCACCGGGCCGTCGCCGTCGAAGCCGGTGAGCGATTCGGAGATCCACTCGTGCAGCGAGTGCTCCGGCACGATGGCGTAGACCGGCTTGAGGTAGGGCCCCTTCTCCGTCGCGATGACCGAGCGCATGTAGTCGAGGAAGCGCTCCATGGTCAGCGTCGCGCCGAGCTTGTTGAGGGCGTGGACGGTGAAATAGGCGTCGCGCAGCCAGCAGAAGCGGTAGTCCCAGTTGCGCCCCGTGCCCGGCGCCTCGGGAATGGATGTGGTGAGCGCCGCGACGATGGCGCCCGTCTCCTCGCAGGAGCACATCTTCAGCGTCACCGCCGCGCGGATGACCGCGTCCTGCCATTCGTAGGGAATGGAGAGGTAGCGCACCCAGTCCAGCCAGTATTGCCGGGTCGAGCGCAGGAAGGCGAACCAGACGTCCTCGATCGAATTCGGGAAGGTCTCGTCGGCGTGGACGATCAGGGTCATCGGCCGGGTGACGACGAATTGCGCCTCCGACGACAGGTAGGCCACCGGGATGTCCGAGGTCAGGCGGACCGCACCGGCCTCCGATACGTAGCGGATATGG
The DNA here is from genome assembly GCA_001464235.1 of Rhizobiales bacterium Ga0077556. Lineage (GTDB taxonomy): Bacteria > Pseudomonadota > Alphaproteobacteria > Rhizobiales > Phreatobacteraceae > Phreatobacter. The sequence continues at coordinate 15,964 of LNFH01000228.1, forward strand.
TTGGAGCCGGGGATGGGACGGCCGTCGTGGCGCCCATAGGCCATGGTCGGCCGCATCTTCACCCGGACCCGCGGCGTGCCGGCGATGGGTTCGATGCGCCGGAGGATCATCGGCGGGCGGAAGATGCGGTCATACTGCTTGAACCGCGGGGCGAAGTCGGTCACCCGGATGGCCGAGCCGTCGGCCGCCGTCATCACCGTGATGAGGATCGCGGTATTGCGCTCGTAGGACTGGGTCGACGCGGTCATACCCTCCAGCTCTACCGACAGGAATCCGCGCTGCGGGTCGGGGCCGCCGACGAGGGCCGAGAACAGCGGATCGCCGTCGATGCGCGGCCAGCAGGTCCACAGGATCCGCGCCTTCTGGTCGATCAGGGCGGCGATGGTGCTGTTGCCGATGATCGCCATGGGCGGCGGCGCCGGGCGCTGGATATGGGTCGAGGCGTCTGTCATGGAGCTTGCCTTGATTGTCATCGGCTGTGAGCGGCAAGCGCCGCGATGAAGTCACGGACCTCGCCGGCATGGCGGAACGGCTCGTCCCCGGCCCTGAAATGTTCGCCGGCGACCTTGAGGCCGAAGCCCCCGGAGGCCTGCGCGACGGCGAAGGCGTCCTCGTCGGCCTTGTCGTCGCCCATCATCACGGGGATGCGCCCGGCATAGGGCGTCCGGCGCATGAACTCGGCCAGAGCGGTGCCCTTGGAGGTGCCGTTGGGGATGATCTCGATGACGGCCCTGCCGTCCTTGAGGTGGTGGTCGAGGTTGAGGCGGTCGATGACCTCTTCGAGCGCCGCCCGCAGGCGCCCGCCGGCGGCCGGCACCTGGCGGAAATGCACCGTGAGGATCGCGCCCTTGTTCTCCAGGCGGAAGCCGGGCTCGGCCGCGACGATCTTCACCACCTCGGCGATGAGCTCGCGGGGCGCCTCCAGGGCCGCGGGTGATCCCCCTGCCGTCAGAGGAAAATTGAACTCGATCCCGTGCAGTCCCGAGGCTTCGAGCCCCGCCGCGCCGATATACTCCGCCACCTGCCGCAGCGGGCGGCCGGTGATGATGCCGAGAGCCCCGCCCAGCATCGTCCGCACGCGCCCGAGATTGGTCGCGAGGTCGGCGGGAACCATGACCTCTTCCGGCCGTTCGGCGATCTCGACGAGCGTCCCGTCGAAATCCGAGAACAGGGCATAGCGGTCGGGCCGGGCGGTGATCTGCGCCATGAGGTCGGCCAGGACCGGATGGGCGCTGGGTGTCACGAGCATGCGCCGGAACCGGCGATGCGGAATGCGGGCCGAGCCGCGTTCAACCCAGACCTGGACAGCAAAAACCGCACGGAGATACCGGTCCCTCGATTCGACCCAATATCCCGGCAACACCCGACGCCGCGTTCGGTTCCCTCCCCGGCCGCAGCGCCGCCGCCAGCGCCCCGGAACGAGGCCGGAGGCCGCGCGTTGATGGGTCCGGTAGAAGCGAGGGGCGAGACGATGGCCAAGGCGGCGGCGACGAAACAATCCGGCAAGGCCAACGGCAACCGGGAGCCGATCGCCGGCCACGGCGCCGAACAGCTCCCGTCGGTGGCCATCTCCAGCTACAATCTCGAGCTGCGCGACAAGGAAGGCTTCATCGGCGACCGCGCCAGCAAGCGCGCCTTCTCCGCCAAGCTCGACGAGTGGCGCGACAAGCTCGGCAAGCTCGACGCCGACCCCTTCGGCGACGTCGAGACGGCGGAATTGAGCAAGAAGCAGCTCGACAAGATCATGCAGGGTGAGGACAAGGAGGCGGCGGCCGTCGTCCATGGCGCCATCGAGGACTTCGCCCAGGAGCTCGCCGGCGTCATCCGCCGCTTCCGGCGCACCAAGGCCTGGGCGAACGTCGCCCGCATCGCGGTCGGCGGCGGCTTCCGCAACAGCCGCATCGGCGAGTTCGCCATCGCCCGCACCGACATCCTGCTCAAGGCGGACGGTGTCGACGTCGCCCTGAAGCCGATCCGCCACCACCCCGACGAGGCCGGGTTGATCGGCGCCGCCCACCTCATGCCCGCCTGGACGCTGTCTGGGCACGACGCGATCCTCGCCGTCGACATCGGCGGAACCAATATCCGCGCCGGCGTCGTGGCGCTCCACATGAAGAAGGCCAAGGACCTTTCGAAGGCCGAGGTCTGGAAGTCTGACCTCTGGCGCCACGCCGACGACGAGCCCTCCCGCACCGCGACGGTGGACAAGCTGGCCGCCATGCTCGAGGACCTGGTCGGCCGGGCGGCCAAGGAAGGCCTGAAGCTCGCGCCGGTGATCGGCATCGGCTGCCCCGGCATCATCGTCCCGGACGGCTCCATCGACCGCGGCGGCCAGAACCTGCCCGGCGGCAACTGGGAGAGCGAGCACTTCAACCTGCCCGCCGCCCTCGCCAAGGCGATCCCCGAGATCGGGGGCCACGAAACCTTCGTCGTCATGCACAACGACGCGGTGGTTCAGGGCCTCAGCGAGGTGCCGGACATGCAGGACGTGGCGGAATGGGGCGTCGTCACCATCGGCACCGGCCTCGGCAACGCCACCTACGTCAACCGCGGCAAGGAGTGATCGCCAGCGGCCTCAGCCCCGCGCGCCGAAGATGGCGCTGCCGACCCGCACATGGGTCGCGCCCATGGCGATGGCAGTCGGATAGTCGGCGCTCATGCCCATGGAGACGGTCTTCAGGCCGTTACGCCTCGCGATGGTGGTCAAAAGGGCGAAATGCGGCGCTGGCGGCTCGTCGGCGGGAGGAATGCACATGACGCCCTCGACGTCGAGGCCATAGGTCTCGCGGCAGGCGCGGATGAAGGCGTCGGCCTCCTCGGGGAGAACGCCACCCTTCTGCGGCTCCGCGCCCGTGTTCACCTGCACGAGGAAGCGCGGGCGGCGCGTGCCGCCGGCCTTCTGGATCTCCTTCTGCAGTTCCTTCGCCAGCGACGGACGGTCGAGCGTTTCGATGACGTCGAAGAGCGCGACGGCCTCCTTGGCCTTGTTCGACTGCAGCGGCCCGATCATGTGGACCTCGGCATCCGGATAGCGCTGGCGCAACTCCGGCCACTTGCCCTTGGCGTCCTGCACGTAGTTCTCGCCGAAGACCCGCTGTCCCGCAGCCAGCACCGGCTCGATGGCTTCGATGGGGAAGGTCTTGGACACCGCCACCAACGTCACCGACCCCTCCGGGCGTTTCGCATCGGCCGTCGCGGCGGCGATGGCGGAGCGGACCTCGGCGAGGCGGCTGACGGCGTCGGACATGGGCGGTCTCCTCGAACGCGGCCTCCGCTAGCATGGTGCGGCGCCGGGGGCCAGCCGCCCCACACGCGCCAAATCCTTGACCGGCCGGGCCCTTTCGTGTGTTGTCCGCGCTCGCTTTTGCCCTGATTTCCGGACCTGCCGCCCATCATGTCGACCGAACGCTACAATGCCCGCACCGCCGAGCCGAAATGGCGCGCGGTCTGGGACGAGAAGGCCATCTTCGAGACGAAGAACGACGATCCGCGGCCGAAATACTACGTCCTCGAGATGTTCCCCTATCCCTCGGGGCGCATCCACATGGGCCATGTCCGCAACTATACGATGGGCGACGTGGTGGCCCGCTACAAGCGCGCCCGTGGCTTCAACGTGCTCCATCCCATGGGCTGGGACGCCTTCGGCCTCCCGGCCGAGAACGCCGCCATGGCCTCCAAGGTCCACCCGAAGGAATGGACCTACGCCAACATCGCCACGATGAAGGCGCAGCTGAAGAGCATGGGCCTGTCGCTCGACTGGTCGCGCGAGCTCGCCACCTGCGATCCCTCCTATTACCGCCACCAGCAGAAGCTCTTCGCCGATTTCATGCGGGCGGGCCTGGTCGAGCGTCGCTCCGCCAAGGTCAACTGGGACCCGGTCGACCAGACCGTGCTGGCCAACGAGCAGGTCATCGACGGGCGCGGCTGGCGCTCCGGCGCGCTCGTCGAGCAGCGTGACCTCACCCAGTGGTTCCTGAAGATCACCGACTATTCCTACGACCTCCTGACCGCGCTGGACGGCCTCGACCGCTGGCCGGACAAGGTCCGGCTGATGCAGAAGAACTGGATCGGCCGTTCCGAGGGCCTGATGGTCCGCTGGGCGCTGAAACCCGGCACGGCGCCCGCCGGCCATTCCGAGCTCGAGATCTACACGACGCGGCCGGACACCCTGTTCGGCGCCGCCTTCATGGCGATCGCCCCCGACCACCCGCTCGCGAAGGCCGCCGCCGAGACCAACCCCGACCTCGCCGCCTTCTCGGACGAGTGCCGCCGCATGGGCACCTCGGTGGCGACGCTGGAGACGGCGGAGAAGCTCGGCTTCGACACCGGCATCAGGGCGGTGCACCCCTTCGACCCGTCGTGGGAGGTGCCGGTCTATGTCGCCAACTTCATCCTGATGGACTACGGCACCGGCGCCATCTTCGGCTGCCCCTCGGGCGACCAGCGCGACATCGAATTCGCCACGGCCGATGCGGGCGAAGATTTCGCCGTCACGGACACCGCCTATGACGGCGACGGCGTGATGATCAATTCGCGCTTTCTGGACGGGCTGACCACCGGGGCCGCCTTCGCCGAGGTCGCCTCGCGGCTGGAGAAGACGACGCTCGGCAATGCCCCCGTCGCCGCCCGCAAGGTCAATTTCCGCCTGCGCGACTGGCTCATCTCGCGCCAGCGCTACTGGGGCTGCCCGATCCCGGTCGTCCATTGCGACGATTGCGGCGCCGTGCCGGTTCCGGACGCGCAGCTGCCCGTCCTGCTCCCCGACGATGCCGACTTCTCCAAGCCCGGCAACCCGCT
>LNFH01000229.1 GCA_001464235.1 Rhizobiales bacterium Ga0077556
CGGCACAGCCCCAGCGCTGGGGCGACGTGGTCCTCGCGCGCAAGGAGCTCGCCACCAGCTATCACCTCGCCGTCGTCACCGACGATGCGCTGCAGGGGGTGACGCATGTGGTGCGCGGCGAGGACCTGTTCGAGGCGACGGCCGTCCACCGGCTGCTGCAGGACCTCCTCGGCCTGCCGGCCCCGCTCTACCGCCACCACGGCCTCGTGCTGGGGCCCGACGGCAAGAAGCTGTCGAAGAGCGACCAGGCGGAGGGATTTCGGGCGCTGCGGCGAGACGGTGTCGGGCCGGGGGACGTCAGGGCGATGCTGGGGTTTTGAGGTGCTGGTCCTGTGGGCCTGACGCTATGCCCGCCCCTCACCCTGACCCTCTCCCCGCCTGCGGGGAGAGGGGACTACCGCCTCCCGCCTCACTTCGAACGTCGGGCCAGGTACGAGGCGCATAAGCCAAGAACGACGCCAACAGGCGGCCGCCGTTTCCGCGTCGTGCTCGGGCTTGTCCCGGGCATGACGCTTTGGCGAGGCGCTAGAGGCTGACCAAGGCCCCCAATCCCCTCAAATCGCCCGGCCCGCCGCCGCCCAGTAGGGGTCGCGCAGGCGGCGCTTGAAGATCTTGCCTGAATCCTCGCGCGGCAGGTCGTCGCGGATCTCGATGTGCCGCGGCAGCTTGTAGTCGGCGATGCGGGTCGCGAGTTCGGCCTTCAGCGCCGCCGGGTCGATCACCGCCCCCGGCTGCGGCGCGATCACCGCCATGATGCTCTCGCCGAATTCGGCGTGCGGGATGCCGAAGACCGCGCAGTCGCGCACCTGCGGCAGGGCGAGCAGCGCCGCCTCGATCTCGGCCGGATAGATGTTCACCCCGCCGGCGATGATCATGTCGCGCTTGCGGTCACAGAGGAACACGTAGCCGTCGGCATCGACATAGCCGATGTCGCCGCAGGTGATGAAGCCGCGGTCGTCCACCTCGGCGCGCTTCTCCGGCGCCTTGTGGTAGGTGAAGTCGGGATAGCCCTGGATGCGGCAGAAGAGCTCGCCGACGCCGCCCTGCGGCATCTCCCGGCCCTCTTCGTCCAGCACGCGGATCTCGGCCCCCGGAGACAGCCGGCCGACCGAGCCGGGCTTCTTCAGCGCGTCCTCGGAGGTCGCGAAGGTGACGGGCCCCGTCTCCGTGCCGCCGTAGAACTCGTGGATGACCGGGCCCCACCAGGAGATCATCGCCGCCTTCACCTCGGCCGGGCAGGGGGCGGCGGCGTGGATGACGAAACGCAGCGAGGAGACGTCGTAGCGGTTGCGCACCTCCTCGGGGAGTTTGAGCAGCCGCACGAACATGGTCGGCACCATGAAGATCGTGTCGATGCGATGCGCCTCGATCAGCCGCAGCATCTCCTCCGCGTCGAAGCGCGGCATCAGCACCAGCACGCCGCCGAGACGTCCCGCGCGGATGCCGAAGGAATTGGGCGCGGAATGGTAGAGCGGCCCCGGCAGCAGCGCCCGCACGCCGGGTCTCAGCCCGTAGACGAGGGCGCGCAGGCCCTCCGTCGCTTTCGCCTCCTCAGGTGTCGGCGCCTGGCGCTTCACGCCCTTCGGTTTTCCGGTCGTGCCGGAGGTGTAGATCATGCTCATCGGCGCCGGCCGCGCCGCGCCCGCATAGGGCGCCTCTCCCGCGAGCCAGGCGTCGAGGTCGCGGGCGCCCGCGGGCGGCGCCATCCCGTCGGCGGGCGGAAAATGCTCCGCCACCTCCGGCGGCACCGGCGCGGAGAAGACCGCGAGCCCCTGCGGCAGGTGGCCGGCGAGCGGCGCCAGCAGGTCCTCGTGGCCGACGAGGACCTTGGCTTCGCAGTCGTCGAGGATGTAGCGGACTTCGTCGGGCTTCAGGTGCCAGTTCACCGGCACCGCATAGGCGCCCAGCATGGCCGCCCCATAGGTCGCCTCCAGGAAGGCGATGTCGTTGCGCATCAGGATGGCGACGCAGTCGCCGGGTCCGACGCCCAACCGGTCGAGCCCGCCGGCGATGCGGCGCACCCGCGCCTCCACCGCCTCCGGGTCACGCTGCCGTTCGCCGCTGACGATCCCGCGCGACGTGCCCTCCGAACCCTCAGCCATCGTCGCACTCCCTTCCCTTGTTCCGGCCGGGTCAGTTGACCGCCCGTGCCCGCCCCTCCCAGTGGGGACGCCTCAGGTCCGTCTTGAGGATCTTGTTGGCCTGGGACAGCGGCATGGCCTCGCGCACCTCGATGGTCTGCGGGCACTTGAAACCGGCGATGCGCGTCTTGCAGTGGGCGATGATCTCCTCCGCCGTGGCGCTGCGCCCGGCCTTGAAGGTGACCACCGCATGCACCGCCTCGCCCCAGAGCGGGTGCGGCACGCCGATCACGGCGCATTCGCGGATGGCGGGATGGGTGAGGACGGCGTTCTCGACCTCGATCGAATAGACGTTCTCGCCGCCGGTCACGATCATGTCCTTGATGCGGTCGGAGACGTAGACATAGCCGTCGGCGTCGAGATAGCCGGCGTCGCCCGTGTGCATGTAGCCGCCGCGCAGCGCTTCCGCCGTCATCTCCGGCTGGTTCCAGTAGCCCTTCATCACCAGCGGGCCGGCGACGATGATCTCGCCGATGGCGCCCACCGGCACGTCGTTGTCATCCGGATCGACGACGCGCAGGTCGCAGCCGACGACGACCCTGCCGCCGGAGGCGAGGCGATGGATCTTCGCCGGATCCAGCGAGTGGTCGTCGGGCTCGAGATAGGTGCAGGCCGGCGACAGCTCGGTCATGCCGTAGGCCTGGGCGAAGCGTACCTTCGGCAGCCGCCGCATCAGCGCCTCCAGCGTCGCCACCGGCATGGGCGCGCCGCCGTAGCCGATCACCCGCAGCGAGGAGAGGTCGTAGCTGTCGAGATCGGGCTCGTTGAGGATCATCGTCATCATGGTCGGCACCATGGACGTGAAGGTGATGCGGTGCTGCTGGATGGCCTCCAGCACGCCCTTCACCGTGAAGCGCGGGATGACCACGTGGGTGGCGCCGAGCAGGGTGTTGGTGAAGACGCGCGAGCCTGCCGCGGCATGGTAGAGCGGGCCGGCATGGAGGCCGACGAGATCGCTGCTCAGCTTGGTGTGCACCATGCCGCCGAACGAGAGCGTCCCGTCGTGCCGCCGGTATAGAACAGCACGGCGACGTCCTCGCCGCGGCGACCGGCATCCGCGATGGGCTCCTGCGCGGCGAGCGACGCCTCGTAGGCGATCATGCCGGCGGGCAGCACGCCCTCGCCGGCGAAGATCACGTGGGCGAGATCCGGGCACTGCGGCCGGAGCGCCTCCGCCATCTCGACGAAGTCGTCGCCGACGAGCAGCACCTTTGCGCCGCTGTCCTGCATCAGGAAGGCGGTTTCGGGCAGCGCATAGCGGGTGGAGACGGGCAC
>LNFH01000230.1 GCA_001464235.1 Rhizobiales bacterium Ga0077556
ATCACACGGCTCGAGGAGGCCGTCGCGGCCTTCGCCGGCTGAGACGGTTGATTCCATTATCCGAGAATGATACTCTCCAATCATGGATAGCGCCGCCGCCTCCACGGACCAGCTCGACCAGATCGTCGCCCAGCGCGTCCGCGAGCTGAGGGCCGCCAAGGGCCTCACCCTCGACCAGCTCGCCGCCCTCTCCGGCGTCTCGCGTGCCATGATCTCGCGCATCGAGCGCGCCGAGGCGAGCGCGACCGCCGTCCTGCTGGTCAAGCTCGGCGCCGCCCTCGGCGTCACCCTCGGCGCCCTCTTCGAGAAGCCGCAGCCGCAGCCCGACCCGGTGCGCCGCGCCGCGGCGACCGCCGTGCGCACCGACCCCGAAACGGGCTACACCCGCCGCAACGTCGCCCCGCCCAACGCCTCCGGCACCGACATCGTCGAGGTCATGCTCCCCGCCGGCAAGCGCGTCGCCTACGACAACATCGTCGTCATCCCCGTCGAGCAGTTCGTCTGGGTCTTCGAGGGCACGCTGACCCTCACCTATGGCGGGCTGACGACGGATCTCGGGCCCGGCGACAGCCGGGTCATGCGGCTCGACACGCCGCTCGTCTTCGAGAACCGCACCGACGCGCCCGCGCGCTACTGCGTGGTTCTGGTGCCTCACACCATGCCGCCGGGACTGCGCCGATGATCATGATCGAGATCCTCGACGCCGCGGCGGCGCGCCGCCACATCCCGGCCCTCGCCGAGGTGCTGGTCGACTGCGTCACCCACGGCGCCTCCGTCAGCTTCATGAAGCCCTTCGGCAAGGCGGACGGGGAAGCCTTCTTCGCGAGGGTCGCCGACAGCGTCGCCGCGGGCGACACGGTGCTCGTCGCCGCCTTCCTCGGCGACCGCATCATCGGCACCGCCCAGCTCGGCCTCGACATGCCGCCGAACCAGCCGCACCGGGCCGAGGTGAAGAAGATGCTCGTCCATTCCGACGGGCGCCGCCAGGGCATCGCCGGCTCCTTGCTGCGACGGATCGAGGAGGAATCGCTGAAGCGCGGCCGCACGCTCCTCATCCTCGACACGTCGAGCGAGGAGGCCAGGCGCGTCTACGAGCGCGGCGGCTGGTCCCGCTTCGGCTTCGTCCCCGACTTCGCCCTGCTGCCCGACGGCGGCCTCTGCGACACGACCTATTACCTGAAGGATCTCTCGCCGCCGCGTGGCACCCCGGTCTCGGCCGCGACTGTGCGCGACGCGGGCGAGGCCGACATGCCGGCCATCCTCGACATCGTCAATCACGCCATCGTCACCAGCACGGCCATCTGGTCCGACGAGCCGGTCGATCTTGCCAGCCGCCACGCCTGGCTCAACGACCGGCGTGCCGCGGGCAGCCCCGTCCTCGTCGCCGAGGACGGCGGCGAGGTGGTCGGCTTCGGCTCCTATCTGCAGTTCCGCGCATGGTCGGGTTACCGGCACGCGGTGGAGCATTCCGTCTATGTCCGTGACGACCGCCGCGGCTCCGGCGTCGGCTCCCTCCTCATCGGCGCGCTGCTGGCGCGGGCGAGGGACGACGGCAAGCAGGTGATGATCGGCGGTATCGAGGGCCGCAACACCGCCTCGCTCCGGCTGCACCGCCGCGCCGGCTTCATCGAGGTCGGGCGCATGCCCGGGATCGGCGAGAAGTTCGGCCGCAAGCTCGACCTCGTCTTCGTGCAGAAGCAGATCGTCTAGGGCGCGCCGTAGCGGTGCAGGTTGGCGCCGTTGGCGCGCAGCCACGCCTTGGCCGCCTCCATGCCGGGGCAGAGGTCGCGGACGATGCGCCAGAACCGCGGCGAGTGGTTCATCTCGCGCAGATGCGCCACCTCGTGGGCGGCGAGATAGTCGAGCACGAAGGGCGGCGCGAGGATCAGCCGCCAGGAATAGTTGATGGCGCCCGAGGAGGAGGCCGAGCCCCAGCGGCTCGCCTGGTCGCGGATGCCGATGCGCGTCACCTTTACCCCCAGCCTCTCGGCATAGAGCCGCGTCGCCGCCTCGAGATCCTTGCGCGCCTCGCGCTTCAGGAAGTCCTGCACCCGGCGCGACAGGAACGCGGCGTCGCCGGCGACCATGATGGCGCCGTCCTCCACCCAGCACGTGCCGCGCCGGCCGGGGCAGTGCACCACCGTGTGCGGCACGCCGCGCAGCGGCACCACCGTGCCTTCGGTGAAGCCGAGGGCCTCGGGGATGCGGCTGAGGCGCGTGGCGATCCAGGCGCCGTGCCGCTCGGCGAAGCCCACCGCGTCGGCGAGCTTCGCCCGCGCCGGCATGGACAGCACGGCGTCGCGGGTGGCGGCGCGGACCCTCAAAGTGAAGCGCCGCGCCTGCGGCAGCCGGCGCAACTCCACCGCATAGGGCACGCCCTCGTGCGACACGGTGATCGCCGACGGGTCGGGCTCGCGCTGGAACAGCCTGCGGATGATGGACATGGCGACGACATTATCCGAGTCGGCGGGCCTCAGGCCAGCGACGGCGGGGGCCGCCGCGACGCCTGCTGCCACATGGCCTGTCGCCGCGGCCCGGCCGTGGGACCGGGTCGCGCCGGGATCAGTGCCCCTTGGCCGCCCCGCCCCGGCCGCCACGGATCATCTTGAGCACCGTGGAGCCGGTGGAACCCTTCTCCTTCGCCGGCGCTTTCGCAGCCTGTGCCTTGCGGTAGGCGTGGGTGCGCATGAAGTCCATGACGCGCGGGGCGATGTCGGCGCGGAAGCGCGAGCCGTTGAAAACGCCGTAATGGCCGACCGCCGGCTGCAGGTGGTGGTGGCGCATGTCCTCGGGGATCGAGGTGGCGAGGCCGTGGGCGGCCAGCGTCTGGCCGCCGCCGGTGATGTCGTCCTTCTCGCCCTCGACGGTGAGCAGGGCGACACGGCGGATCGCCTTCGGGTCTACCGGCCGGTCGCGGTGCATCATGATCCCGCGCGGCAGGTGATGCTCGACGAAGACCCGCTCGATGGTCTGCAGGTAGAATTCGGCGGTGAGGTCCATGACGGCGAGATACTCGTCGTAGAACTCGCGGTGCTTCTGGGCGCCGTCGCCGTCGCCCTTCACCAGGTTGCGGAACAGCTCGCGATGGGCGTCGACGTGGCGGTCGAGGTTCATCGACATGAAGCCGTTGATCTGCAGGAAGCCCGGATAGACCGGCCGCATCATGCCCGGATGCGGGAAGGGCACGGTGGTGATGACGTTGCGGCGGAACCACTCGGTGCCGCGCTCCTCGGCGAGCTTGTTGACTGCCGTCGGGTTGGAGCGCGTGTCGATCGGCCCGCCCATCAGCGTCAGGGTCGTCGGCACGTAGGGGTCGTCCTCGGCCTCCATGCGCGACACCGCCATGAACACCGGCACGGCCGGCTGGCACACCGCCATCACGTGGGTGTCGGGGCCGAGGAAGTGCAGCATGGAGATGACGTAGTCGACGTAGTCGTCGAGGTCGAAGCGCCCGTCGGCCAGCGGCACCATGCGCGCGTCGAGCCAGTCGGTGATGAACACCTCGTGGTTCGGCAGGAAGCTCTCCACCGTGCCGCGCAGCAGGGTGGCGTAGTGGCCGGACATCGGCGCGACGATGAGCACCTTGGGGTCCGGCCGGTGCCGGGCGGGCAGGGCGCGCTTGAAATGGACGAGGTTGCAGAAGGGTCGCTGCCACACGGTCGCCTCGGTGACGGCGACGCGCTCGCCGCCGACCAGCGTGGTGGACAGGCCGAATTCCGGCTTGCCGTAGCGCCGGGTCGCCCGCTCGAAGAGCTCGGCGCCGGCCGCCATCTGGCGGGCCATGGGCATGTGGGAGAACGGATTGACGGGGTTGTTCAGAGCCAGCTTGGTAGCGTCCGCCATGGCCCTGTAGGGCGACAGCATGGCGTGGGTGGCTTCATACCAGTGGTAAAGCACGCAAAGGCCTCCGGGGACGGGAGGATTGGTCCAGTTCGCCTCTGTCCGGTCCGGCGACCTGTCGGGTCATGGCATCGGAAATGCCGCGCGAGCCCGCAAAGTTCCAATCAGATTGCTGCACTGCCGAAATTTGTAGCGGACCTGCGACATCTTGTGCAAGCGCAAGCCTGTGGCACAAGCCGTTAACCCGCCGTGAACGTGCTCTCGCAGTGACATCAGACGAAAGGCGAAGGGGCCTTACTCGCCGCTGGAGAGGAGCGAGCCCGCCTCGCGCGCCTTGTCCAGCAACGCCGCGAAGGCGAAGGCGGCCGCCACGATCCACAGGACGTTCAGCGCCGCGGCGGCGGCCAGGTGGTCGAGCCGGAGCACCCCCTCGGAGAGCACCGCCCGCATGCCCTCGAAGACGTGGGTCGGCGGCAGGGCGAGGGCGATGGGCTTCATCCAGGCCGGCAGCACGCTCAAGGGGTAGTAGACGCAGCACAGCGGCCAGAACACGAACATGATGGTCCAGGCGAGGCTCTCGGCCCCGAGGCCGTGGCGCAGGATCAGGCCGCAGACGACGAGGCCCACCGCCCAGCCGGTGACGACCAGCAGCGCGAAGAAGGCGGCGAAACCGATGCCGAGCCGCGCGAGGTCGAAGCCGAAGAAGGCGATGGCGAGGATCGTCGCCGGGATCATGCCGACCGCGAGGCGGGCGAGGCTCATCGCCATCAGCGCCGCGACGAACTCGACCGGGCGCAGCGGGCTCATCAGCAGGTTGCCGAGGTTGCGCGACCAGACCTCCTCGAGGAACGACACCGAGAAGCCGATCTGGCCACGGAACAGCACCTCCCACAGCAGCAGGCCCGACACCAGCGCCCCGCCGACGAAGAGCGTGCTGTTGGTGGCGCCCATGGCGTAGGTCTGCAGGAAGCCCCAGGTCAGGAGATTGAGGACGGGCCAGTAGACGAGCTCGAGCAGCCGCGGCCACGACGAGGCGAGGAGATAGAGGTAGCGCAGGCAGAGCGCGCCGACGCGCCGCAACGAAAAGCTCATGCGGCCCTCACCGCCGCGACGAAGGCGTCCAGCTTCACCGGGTCGAGCCGCCCCTTGGTCCGGACACCCGAGCAGAGGTCGACGCCGAAGGGGCGCACCCGCGCGATGGCCTCGCCGACGTTGAGCGGGGTCAGGCCGCCGGCGAGGAACACCGGCCGGCGCGTCGCCTTCACGAAGGCGCGGCTGACGTCCCAGTCGTGGGTGCGGCCGGTGCCGCCCAGCTCGCGCATGGTGCCGCCGGGCTTGCCGGAATCGAGCAGGAAGGCGTGCACATAGGGCTCGTAGCGCGGGATCAGCTCCAGCGCCGAGGGCCCTTGCACGTGGATGACCTGCACGCGCCGGACCGCCGGCAGCGCCACGGCGAGGACGGCGATCTCCGAGGGGTCGATATGGTCGACGATCTGGATCGTGCTGGCGCCGCAGTGGCGCAGGTGGTCGGCGATGGCGAGGCCCGTCAGATGCGAGCTGAGCAGGAAGGTGGCGATGGGCGGCGGCACCTCCGCGGTGATCGCCCGGATGGTCGCATCGTCCACCTGGCCGGAGCCCGGCGGCGCGGCGGCGACCATGCCGAGCGCGTCGGCGCCGGCGGCGATCGCCAACTCGGCCTCGGCGAGCGAGGAGATGCAGCAGATCTTGATGCGGGTGCGCTGGGTCACGATACGGCCTCCCGGCGGCCCCGCGCCACGTCGAGGAAGACCTCCTCGAGGCTGCTGCGTCCGTAGCGGCGGACGAGTTCGGCGGGCGGCGCATCGTCCTCGATGCGGCCCTGCTTGAGCATGATGACCCGGTCGCAGAGGCGTTCCACCTCGCCCATGTTGTGGGAGGCGAGCAGGATGGCTGCGCCGCGGCGGTCGCGGTAGCGCTCCAGGTGGCCGCGGATCCAGTCGGCGGTGTCCGGGTCGAGCGAGGCGGTCGGCTCGTCCAACAGCATGACCTCCGGCTCGTTGAGCAGCGCCTTGGCCAGCGCCACCCGGGTCTTCTGCCCGGCCGAGAGCTTGCCCGAGGGCCGGTCGAGCAGCGCGGAAAGGTCGAGGTCGGCGGCGAGCGTCGCGATCCGGCCGGCGAGGTCCTCGACGCCGTACAGCATGCCGAAGACCTTGAGGTTCTGCCGGACCGTCAGTCGGTGCGGCATGTCCACGTAGGGGCTCTCGAAATTCATCCGGTGCAGCACGTCGTGGCGCCGCCGCACCATGTCCGTCCCGAGCACCGTGACGGTTCCCGCCGTCGGCAGCACCAGCCCCATGATCATGCCGATGGTGGTGGACTTGCCCGCGCCGTTGCCGCCGAGGAGGGCAGTGGTCGATCCCGGCGCCACGGCAAAGCTCAGGCCGTCCACGGCCCGGACGGGTCCGTAGTCCTTCACCAGGTCCTTCACGGCGATGGCGGCGGGAGGGGTCATGGCCGATCACATGGGGCGGTTGCCGGCCCAGGGCAAATCAAAAGCGCTGATGAAAAACACCGTCGCGCGCAAGGCCGCCCTGTCGCCCGCCGGCTTGACCCTCCACCGCCGGGCGCGCAAGCGTTGCGTCCCGTCCTCCGCCGCGCCTCATGATCATCGTCTTCGGCTCCATCAACATCGACCTGGTCGCACGCGTCGCCGTCCTGCCGCGCGCCGGCGAGACCGTCGCCGGACCGGGCTACGAGGTGATTCCCGGCGGCAAGGGTGCGAACCAGGCGCTCGCCGCGCGGCGCGCCGGGGCCGAGGTCGCCATGGTGGGCGCCGTGGGCCGCGACGGCTTCGCCGGCCCCGCCCTGGCGCTGCTGGGGGCGGCCGGCGTCGACCTCGCCGCCGTCGCGCCGGTGGATGCGCCGACCGGCGTCGCCTTCATCGCCGTCGACGGGCGCGGCGAGAACCAGATCGTCGTCGCGGCCGGCGCCAACGCCGCGGCGCGCGCCGCCGCCCTCGGGTCCCTCGCGCCGGGCCCCCGCGACACGCTGCTGATGCAGTGGGAGGTTCCCGAGCCCGAGATCCTCGCCGCTGCCCGCTGGGCCCGCGAGCGCGGCCTCAGGGTCATGCTCAACCGCGCCCCGGCCGGACCCGTTTCTGCGGACCTCGCCGCGCTCCTCGACGTCGTCGTCGTCAACGAACACGAGGTGCTGGCGCTCGGCGCCGGTCTCGACCTCGAAGGCAGCGACCCCGACGCCGTCGCCGCCGCGATCTCGGCGCGCCACGGCCTCGCCGTCGCCGTCACGCTTGGGGCGGAGGGCGCCATCTGCTGGGCCGACGGCATCCGCCACGAATCCCCCGCCTATCCCGTCGATGTGGTCGACACCACCGCCGCCGGCGACACCTTCTGCGGCGCGCTCGCCGCCGCCCTCGATCGGCGCCGCGGCCTGGAGACCGCCCTCGAGTTCGCCGCCGCGGCGGGCTCCCTCGCCTGCGGCCGGCACGGCGCCCAGACCAGCATTCCCGATCTCGCCGCCATCGACGCGGCGGCAGCCATCCTGGCGGAGCAGAGAAACCCGCCGCACCGGAGGACGACCCCATGACCCGCAACCGCATCAAGCGCCGCGCCCTGGCGGGCGAAAAGCTCCTCGGCGCCTGGGTGTTCTCCGGCGCGCCCGCGGTCTGCGAGACCTATGCGCTCGCCGGCTACGACATCGTGCTGATCGACGCCGAGCACACGCCCATCGACATGGCCGAGACGCTCGCCTGCGTGCGCGCCGTCGAGGCGGGCGGCGGCGACGCCATGGTGCGCGTGCCGAGCCACGACTTCGGCATGTTCAAGCGGATGCTGGACGCCGGCATCCATTCGCTCATGGTGCCGATGATCGACACGGTGGAGCAGGCGCAGGGCATCATCGCCTCCTGTCTCTACCCGCCGCGCGGCCGCCGCGGCTATTCGGCCTCCGTCGCCCGCTCCGGGCTCTACGGCTTCGACGAGGACTATATCGACACCGCCCACGAGGACACCTTCCTCGCCCTTCAGGTGGAGAGCGACCTCGCCTCGCGGAACGCCGCGGCCATGGCTGCCTTGCCCGGCGCCGACTGCCTGTTCATAGGTGCCAACGACCTCGCCGGCTCACTCGGCAAGCTCGGCCGCCTCACCGAGCCGGACGTGCTGGCGAGCATCGACCGGGCGGCGGAGGCAACCCTCGCGGCCGGCAAGGTGCTCGGCACGATCCCGATCCCGGGCCGCGATCCGCTCGCCCTCGCCGAGCGCGGCTACGGCATCGTCATCGGCGAATGCGACATGGCGGCGGTCCGGGCCGGTGCCCTCGCCGACCTCGCCCGCAACAGGGCGAAGTTCCCCGGCCGGCGCTGATCTCAGGTCGCGAGACGGGCGAGGATCGCGGCGATGATGGCGCCGGGATCCTCTTCGATCGGCACGGTCAGGGCGTTCTCGTCGGCGGCCGGCGGTTCCAGCGTCGCGAACTGGCTCTCCAGCAGGCTCGCCGGCATGAAGTGGTCCCGCCGCGCCCGCATCCGCGCGCCGACCAGTTCGAAGGACCCGTCGAGGTGCACGAAGCGCAGGCGGGCGCCGGAGGCCCTGAGACGGTCGCGATAGACCCGCTTCAGCGCCGAGCAGGCGATGACCACATGGCCGCCGCCGGCTTCCAGCGCCGCCACATGCGCGCCGATGGCGTCGAGCCAGGGCCAGCGGTCCTCATCGGTCAACGGCGCGCCGGAGCGCATCTTGGCGACGTTGGCGGGCGGGTGGAAGCTGTCGCCGTCGCGGAAGTGCCAGCCGAGCTCCGTGGCGAGGCCCTGGCCGACCGTCGACTTGCCCGAGCCCGAGACGCCCATGACGACGAGCGCCGTCGGCAGGGCCTGCTGCGCGGCCGCGGCCGCCCGCCCGGCGCTCATTTCGGCTCCTGGTGGCCGCCGAAGCCGGCGCGCATGGCCGAGAGCACCTTCTCCGCGAAGGTGTGGTCCTGGCGCGAGCGGAAGCGCGTGTAGAGCGCCGAGGTCAGCACCTCGGCCGGCGTCGCCTGTTCGATGGCGGCCTCCACCGTCCAGCGTCCCTCGCCGGAATCGGCCACGTGGCCGGAATAGCGCGCGAGGGCCGGATCGGCGGCGAGCGCCTCGGCGGTGAGGTCGAGGAGCCAGGAGGTGACGACCGAGCCGCGCCGCCAGACCTCGGCGATGTCGGCGACGTCGAGGTCGAGGCGCAGGTCTTCGGGCAGGCGGGGGGAGGCGGCATTGCGCAGGATGTCGAAGCCTTCCGCGAAGGCCTGCATCATCCCGTATTCGATGCCGTTGTGGATCATCTTGACGTAGTGGCCGGCGCCGTTCGGCCCGCAGTGGAGATAGCCCTCCTCGGCGGTGCCGGTGCGGTCCTCGCGGTGGCGCGTCGCGGCGATGTCGCCGCGGCCGGGGGCGAGCGCCCGGAAGATCGGATCGAGCCTGCCCACGACGGCCTTCTCGCCGCCGATCATCAGGCAATAGCCGCGCTCGAGGCCCCAGACGCCGCCGGAGGTGCCGATGTCGAGATAGGCGATGCCGCGGTCCGCCAGCGTCTTCGCGCGGCGGATGTCGTCCTTCCAGAAGGTGTTGCCGCCGTCGATCACCGTGTCGCCGGGGGCGAGCAGACCGGCCAGCGCCGCGATCGCGGTTTCGGTGACGTCGCCCGCCGGCAGCATGACCCAGACGGTGCGCGGGGCGGCGAGCCCGGCTCCCACATCCGCGAGGGAGGCCGCGCCGGTCGCCCCCGGTGGTCGCCGCATTCGCGTCGTGCACCACGCAGGCATGGCCCGCCCGCATCAGGCGGCGCGCGATGTTCGCGCCCATCCGCCCGAGCCCCACCACGCCGATCTGCATGGACGTCCTCCGCCAGTCTTTTTCTTCCCTCCGAAGCAACCGAACTTCGCCCAGAAGTCAATGGCGCGCCGTTGCCGTAGGGCGTCCCAGCGTGTAGAGGGCGCCAACGTTTACGCCCGAGAGAGCCTCCATGTCCCAGTCCCGCTACGACGTCGCCGGCATCGGCAACGCCATCGTCGACGTGCTCGCCCGCACCGAGGACGACGTCCTCGCCCGTCTCGGCGTGCCGAAGGGCGGCATGATGCTCATCGACGAACCGCGCGCCGAGGCGATCTATGCCGCCATGGCCCAGACCATCGAGATGTCCGGCGGCTCGGCCGCCAACACCATCGCCGGCATCGGCATGCTGGGCCTCAAGCCCGCCTTCCTCGGCAAGGTCCGCGACGACAAGCTCGGCGCCTCGTTCCGCCACGGGATGAAGGCCGCCGGCATCCATTTCCCGACCGCCGATGCGACGGACGGTCCGGCCACCGCCCGCTCCTTCATCCTGGTGACGCCGGACGGCGAGCGCACCATGAACACCTATCTCGGCGCGGCGCAGAACCTGTCGCCCGCCGACGTCGATGCCGAGACCATCGCCGCCTCCGGCATCACCTATCTCGAGGGCTATCTCTGGGATCCGCCGGAGGCCAAGAAGGCCTTCGTCAAGGCCTCCGAGATCGCCCACGGCGCCGGCCGCAAGGTGGCCCTCACCCTTTCCGACAGCTTCTGCGTCGACCGCTACCGCGACGAGTTCCTCGGCCTGATCAAGGCGAAGACCGTCGACATCGTCTTCGCCAACGAGAGCGAGCTGAAGTCGCTCTACCAGACCGCCGATTTCGCCACGGCGCTCGACGCGCTGCGTGCCGACGCGGCCCTCGCCGTCGTCACCCG
>LNFH01000231.1 GCA_001464235.1 Rhizobiales bacterium Ga0077556
GCCAAGGTCCGCGGCGAGGCGCGCATCATCAACACGATGCTGGTCAACGGCATCCCGACCTACAAGGCCATCATCGTCGCCCGCCCGGGCCTGACGGTGGCGAACTTCCCCGAGGACGCCCGCGGCAAGTCGATGCAGATGCTCGACGTCGGCTCGACCTCCGGCTGGCTGGTGCCGACCCACTTCCTGCGCTCCAAGGGCATCGAGCCGAAGAGCTTCTTCGGCCGCTATGCGGAAGGCGCCTCCGCCGCCGCCGCGCAGATGGCGACCGTCAACGGCCAGGTGGACCTCGCCACCGGCTGGGACACTCACCGCAACACCATGATCCGCAACGGCACCATCCAGCCGACCTCCAACACGGTCGTGTGGGAATCCGACCCGCTGCCGAACGAGTGCGTGGTGGTCTCGAAGAGCTTCCCGCAGGACCGCGCGGCCGCCCTCGGCGCCGCTCTCGCCGGGCTCTCCGACGACGAGAAGAAGCTGCTGCCCTGGCCCTATACGGGCTTCGTGCCGGCCACCCACCAGCCCTATGAGGGTCGAGAAGATGGGCCGCGACCTCGGCGCCATCCGGACCTCGTGACCGTGGAAAGGTCCACCCTGCCGATCCGGCGCGCCGACGGCTCCTATGCGGAGCCGCCGGTCGCCCTCCTCTCGCGCGAAAGCGTGACGCGGGCGGCCGTGATCCTCGCCGTCCTCGCCTTCGTGCTGGCCTCGGTCAGGATCGCCGAAGTGGACCCGGCGAAGCTCGTGACCGGCCTGCCGCGGCTCTGGGCCTGGGCCTCGACGGCCTGGCCGCCCTATACCGGCGACTTCGATGCCTTCCTCTACCGGGCCCTGGAAACCGTCGCCATCGCGACGGTGGGCACGGCGGTGGCGACCGTGCTCGCCTTCCCGCTGTCGGTGTTCATCGCCCGCAACGTCACGCCTTCGCCGCTGCTGTCGATCCCGGTCCGGGCGGTGGTCAACGCCTTCCGCGGCATCGACACGGTGGTCTTCGCCATCCTGTTCGTCGCGGCCGTGGGCCTCGGTCCCTTCGCCGGGGTACTCGGCATGATCGTCCATTCGCTCGGCGTCATCGCCAAGCTCAATGCCGAGGCGATCGAGACCATCCCGCCGGCGCCGCTGGAAGCCGCGACCCTCTCGGGGGCCAACCGCACCAAGGTCGTCACCTACGCCATGCTGCCGACGGTGCTGCCGAACCTCGCCTCGGTGTCGCTCTATGTCTGGGAGGCCAATGTCCGCACCTCGACGATCCTCGGCATCGTCGGCGCGGGGGGCATCGGCATCGAGATCAAGGCGGCGATCGACCTCCTCGACTTCCAGAAGCTCCTCACCCTCTCGGCCATCGTGCTGGTCATGGTGACCGCCATCGACCAGTTCTCGGCCTGGCTGCGCCGGAGGCTCGTCTGATGGCCCCGGTGCTCAGCCTCAGCGGCGTGTCCAAGACCTACGGGGCGACGACGGCCCTTGCGGACGTCTCCTTCTCCCTCGCGTCCGGCGAGGTCGTCGCGCTGGTCGGTCCGTCGGGCGCCGGCAAGTCCACCGTGTTCCGCTGCGTGACGCGCCTCGTCGCCCCCGACAGCGGCAGCGTTTCGCTGCTCGGCCGCGACCTCGCCGGCCTCGGCGGGCGGGCGCTGCGCGAGGCGCGGCGCGACATCGGCCTCATCTTCCAGCAGTTCAACCTGATCGGCCGCATGTCGGCGCTCGACAACGTGCTGGCGGGGCGCATGGGCCATGTCGCGACGTGGCGGG
The DNA here is from genome assembly GCA_001464235.1 of Rhizobiales bacterium Ga0077556. Lineage (GTDB taxonomy): Bacteria > Pseudomonadota > Alphaproteobacteria > Rhizobiales > Phreatobacteraceae > Phreatobacter. The sequence continues at coordinate 1,753 of LNFH01000231.1, forward strand.
TGGTCGCCCGGATGTTCCCCGCCGCCGACCGGCAACTCGCCCTCGCCTGCCTCGACCGGGTGGGGCTCCTCGACAAGGCCTACCAGCGCGCCGATTCCCTCTCGGGCGGCCAGCAGCAGCGTGTCGCCATCGCAAGGGTCCTGGCGCAGCGCTCGCGGGTGCTGCTCGCCGACGAGCCCGTCTCCAGCCTCGACCCGAAGGCCGCCGACACCGTGCTCGGCGTGCTGCGCACCGTGGCGCGGGAGAACGGCATCGCGGTCCTGTGCTCTCTGCACCAGGTCGACCTCGCACGCCGCTTCGCCGACCGGGTCGTCGCCCTGCGCGGCGGCCGTGTCGTGCTCGACGCACCCGCCGGCGCCCTCACCCCCGCCGCCTTCGCCGACATCTACGGCACCCCCGAGCCGCCGGCCGGCGGCACCGCCCCTTCATCCTGCGAGGCGCCCCCGCGCATCGCAGCCGCCTGACGCATGCCCTCTCCTCACCGACCCTGGAGCCTTCCGATGACCCCGTCCCGCCGCACATTCCTGACCACGTCGGCCGCACTGGCCGGTTCCGTCGCGATGCCCTCGTACCTGCGCGCCCAGTCGACGCCGGTGGAACTGCAGGTGCAATACTCCATCCCCGTCCTCTTCAAGGACCTGATGGAGAAGATCGCGGCCGACTTCCAGAAGGCCAACCCGACCATCAAGGTGACGCTGCGCGCCCCGGAGGTCGGCTATGAGGAAATCCTCCAGCGCAACCTCCGCGACGTTGTCACCAACAGCCTGCCGGACGTCGCCTTCCATGGCCTGAACCGCCAGCGCACGCTGGACGAGCGCCGCATCCCGGTCGACCTGAAGCCCTTCATGGACGCCGACCCGGAGACCGCCTCGCTCGGCTTCTCGCCCTCGCTGCTCTCCCTCGGCCAGACCGGCACGAAGCAGACCGGCATCGGCTTCGCCATGTCGACGCCGATCATGTACTACAACGCCGACCTCCTGAAGGCCGCCGGCGGCGACCCGGACAAGCTGCCGACGACCTGGGACGAGGTGATCCGCCTCGCTGCCGCCATCTCCGCCCCGGCGCAGAACCGCATCGGCCTGTTCTACGATTGGACGATCACCGGCAACTGGGCCTGGCAGGCCCTCGTCATGTCACACGGCGGCACCATGCTGAACGCCGACGAGAGCCGTGTCGCCTTCGCCGACGAGCCGGGCGAGAAGGCGATCCGCGTGCTGCGCAAGATGGTGGACGAGGGCAAGATGCCCGACATCCGGCCCGACACGGCCTTCCAGGACTTCTTCTCCGGCCGCCTCGGCATGTCGATGCAGTCCACCGCCCAGCTCGGCCGCTACAACCGCGAGATCGGCGGGCGCTTCAAGCTGGTCTGCGGCCGTTTCCCGCTGTCGGCGGCCAACCCGCGCCTGCCGGCCGGCGGCAACGTCGCCATGATGTTCACCAAAGACCGCGCCCGTCAGGAAGCGGCCTGGAAGTTCATCAAATACGCCACCGGCCCGATCGGCGCGACGGCGATGGTCAACGCCACCGGCTACATGCCCGGCACCACCATTCCGGCGGAACGCGAGGACATGCTCGGCAAGTTCTACCGCGAAAACCCGAACCATCTCGTCGCCATCCGCCAGCAGGACGTGATCAACGGCTGGTACGCCTTCCCCGGCC
>LNFH01000232.1 GCA_001464235.1 Rhizobiales bacterium Ga0077556
CCCGCCGGATCGACGCCGACCAGCGCATAGGGATTGCCGTTGCGGCCGAGGAATCGGCGCGCATTGTCCGGCTGGTCCTTCTGGTTGATGCCGGCGAGGCGGATGCGGGTGTCCTTCGCCAGCTCCATCAGGAAGGGGTGCTCCTCGTGGCAGGGGATGCACCAGGAGGCGAAGACGTTGACCACGGTCACCTGGCCCGCGAGATCGGCGCGGCGGAAGCCCGGCCGGTCGATGCCCTCGAGCGGCGCGAGGTCGAACTGCGGCGCCGGCCGGCCGATCAGCGCCGAGGGCAGGCGCTGCGGGTCGCCTTGCAGGCCGACGATGAAGACGATGACCAGCGCCGCGAACAGCGCCAGCGGCAGGAAAGCGAGCCAGGATCGCCGCTTCGGCGCCGGGGCTGCGGTGTCGCTCACGAGGATGCGCTCCCGCCGCGGGCCGAGCGGCGGCTGATGCCGCGCGCCTCGAGTTCGGCGAGCCGCGCCTTCTGGGTGCGATGGTCGACGACGATCCACACCGCGAGCGCGACCAGCGTCACTGCCGTCACCGCATATGAGGCGACGATGAAACCGGCATGCGGGTCGGAACCGAACATGCTCACTCCCCCGGAACCGGCTCGGCGCCGGCCGGCATCTCGCGCTGGGCGGCGACCATCTGCATGGCGCGCACCCGCCGCCGCAGGATCTCGTTGCGCATGGCGGCGAGGTGCATGGTCAGGAAGAGCAGCGTGAAGGCGATCGCGGCCACCATCAGCGGCGTCAGGATGGAGGGGTGGATCGTCGGGCCGCCGAGGCGGAACACCGAGGCCGGCTGGTGCAGCGTGTTCCACCAGTCCACGGAGAACTTGATGATCGGCAGGTTGATGGTGCCGACCAAAGTCAGCACCGCCGCCGCCCGGCCGGCGCGGCCGGGATCATCCACCGAGCGCCACAGCGCCATCAGGCCGAGATACATGAGCAGCAGGACGAGCTCGGAGGTCAGCCGCGCGTCCCAGATCCACCACGTGCCCCACATCGGCCGGCCCCAGAGCGAGCCGGTGGCGAGGCAGATGAAGGTGAAGGCCGCGCCGATGGGCGCCGCCGCCTTGGCCGAGACGTCGGCGAGCGGATGGCGCCAGACCAGCGTGCCGATGGAGGCCACCGCCATGACCGCGTAGCAGAACAGCGACAGCCAGGCCGCCGGCACGTGCAGGTACATGATGCGGACGGTGCCGCCCTGCTGGTAGTCGGCCGGGGCGCTCATGGCGAGCCAGAGTGCCGCCGTGAGGGCGAGCGCCGTCACGGCCATGAGCCAGGGCAGCGCCCGGGCGACCAGCGCGAGGAAACGGGTGGGATTGGCGAGGTCGGTGAGCGCCATGGCCGATTTCTAGAGCGCGGGGGCCGGGCTGGCAATGCGGCCGATCAACCGCCCCCCGGAACGCGAACGGCCCGGGCGAGCCCGGGCCGTCGGTGGTCACGCGGTCAGGCGCGATCAGAAGCGGTAGTTCACGCCCGTGCGGATCGTGTGGCTGGTCATGCCGACACGCGGCGCGCCGGAGAGGTTGTTGTAGGTGGCGCGACCGAGGTCCGTGTAGCGGTACTCGAGCAGGGCCGACCAGTTCGGAGTGAACTTGTACTCGCCGCCGGCACCGAGGGTCCAGCCGGTGAGGGTGCGCGACTGGCTGACCACCGCCGGGGCGAGCTCGCGGGCGTTGACCTGGCCGAGGGCGAGACCGCCGGTGGCATAGATCAGCAGGTTGTCCTGCACGGCATAGCCGAGGCGGGCGCGAAGCGAGCGCGCACGTCCGTCGGGGCGGCCGAGACGAAGCGGCGCGAGATGCTGCCGTAGGAGATGTCGCCGGCCGCGCCGAGCACGATGCGGTTGATCTGGTAGTCGTAGCCGGCCTGCAGGCCGCCGAAGAAGCCCGAGGCGCCGCCGAGCGAGTAACCGATGTCGTTGCGGAAGTTGGACGAGAACCCGGCGCCGAGATGGGCACCGACGTAGAAGCCGGTCCACACGCCGGCCGGGGCGGCCGGGACGTAGACGGTGTCGGCGACCGGCTGGCGGCGCGGAATGTCCGCCGCGAAGGCGGGGGTGGCGAGCATGGCGGCGGCGGCCGCGGCCCAGACGATCTTCTTCATGGTCTACTCCTGTCCCACGGACAGCCCCGGCAACCGGTGGCGTCCCTGTCGTGATGCGGTGAACAATCCATAACCGCATTCGTTCGAATTTTCGCGTGTTCCTTGGTCTCGTCCTTAATGAACCGTCAACCGACGGCATAGGCGCTCCATTTCCATCGCTTGGTGTCTGAAATGAGGCATGGATCGCCAAGTCATATTTGGAAATAAGGTGTTACTGACGGATCGAATACATATTAATATCTGACCATCCGAAATGATGACTTCGAATATCCTGTCTCTCTGTGTCGCAACCGTGGCGGCGGCTGGACGAAGATCGGGCGGTCAAGGTGAACCGGGCCCCGGGCTCTGGCGTAGAGCGTGACGCGGCACGGCAGGCCGGCGGGTCGCCCAGTCGAGCCGGGCGGTATTACTGACGAGGCGCGGCATCGCATGCCGGGACGGGCTGTGGCATTTCGGCACCGCCCGGCCTAGGCAGTGCGGAGACGGCAGGGAAAGAGGGTCCTCCATGGGGGCGATGGGTGCGGCACTGGTGACCGGCGGGGCGCGGCGGGTCGGGCGGGCGATCGTCGAGGCGCTGGCCGGGGCCGGCTATGCGGTGGCGGTTCACGCCCACCGTTCGGGCGGAGAGGCGGCGGACGTCGCAGCCCGCATCAACGCCGCCGGCGGACGGGCCGCCGTCGTCACCGCCGACCTCGCCGAACCGGCCGAGGTGGACGCGCTGGTCGGCCGCGCCGTGGCGACGGTCGGCCCCCTCACCCTCCTCGTCAACAACGCCAGCGAATTCGTCGAGGACAATCTGGGCACGCTGACGCGCGAGGTCTGGAACCGCCAGTTCCGCGTCAACATCCAGACGCCGTCCTTCCTCGCCCAGGACTTCGCGGCACAGGCGCCCGACGGCACCGACCAGCGCGTCTTCAAGCCGACGCCGCAGTTCTACTCCTATGCCCTCACCAAGGCGGCGCTGGCCGCCGCGACCGTCGCCATGGCGCAGGCCTTCGCCCCGCGCATCCGCGTCAACGCCGTCGCTCCCGGGCCCTCTCTCCAGGGCCATCGCCAGGGTCCGGAGGATTTCGCCCGCCAGGTGGCCGCCACCCTGACGGAGGGCGGCAGCCCGCCGGCGGAGATCGCCGCCGCCGTCCTCTATCTCGCCCGCGCCTCCGCGGTGACGGGCGTCACCATCCCGGTCGACGGCGGCCAGCATCTCGTCTGGCAGACGCCGGACGTGATCGGCCTGCGCGAATAACGGACGCCCGCCTGCCGCTGATGCCAGATGCCGGACGCGGCGATCGCCTATATATCGCCCGTCATGACTCGCCCCGGCCGCACCAACATCGACCCCGACCTGCGCGACCCCGAGGCCGCCGCCGCCGACGAGGCGGAAGCGCCGGTGCTCGACCTCGCGCCCGAGGAGGAGGAAGCGCCGGCGGAGGGCACGGTTGCCGCCGGCATGGAGGTGATCAAGGCGGCGGTGAAACACGCCCCCAAGGGCCCCGGCGTCTACCGCATGATCGGCGCCAAGGGCGAGGTTCTCTATGTCGGCAAGGCGAAGTCCATCGCCAAGCGGGTGATCTCCTATGCCCGCCCCACAGGCCTCGTCACCCGCATCGCCCGCATGGTCGCCGCCACCACGGCGATGGAATTCGTCTCGACCAAGACCGAGACCGAGGCGCTGCTGCTGGAGGCCAACCTCATCAAGCAGTTGCGGCCCCGCTTCAACGTGCTGATGCGGGACGACAAGTCCTTCCCCTACATCCTCATCACCGCCGACCACCCGGCGCCGCGCATCGCCAAGCACCGCGGCGCACGCGTGCCCAAGGGGGACTATTTCGGCCCCTTCGCCTCGGCCTGGGCGGTCGGGCGCACCATCAACGCGCTGGAGCGCGCCTTCCTCGTGCGCTCCTGTTCCGACGCCGTCTTCGAGAGCCGCACCCGGCCCTGCCTGCTCTTCCAGATCAAGCGCTGCGCCGGCCCCTGCACCGACGAGGTGGCCCCCGACGACTATGCCGCCCTGGTGAAGGAGGCGAAGCTCTTCCTCTCCGGCCGCAGCCAGGCGGTGAAGCAGCTCCTCGCCCGGCAGATGGAGGAAGCGGCCGAGGCGATGGAATTCGAGCGCGCCGCGGTCTACCGCGACCGCCTCGCCGCCCTGTCCGCCGTCCAGGCGACCCAGGGTATCAACCCCCGCGGCGTCGACGAGGCCGACGTCTTCGCGGCTGTGCAGGAAGGCGGTCAGACCTGCATTCAGGTCTTCTTCTTCCGCACAGGTCAGAACTGGGGCAACCGCGCCTATTACCCCAAGGCCGACCGCTCGCTGGAGGCGGCGGAGGTGCTCGCCTCTTTCGTCGCCCAGTTCTACGACGACAAGCCGCCGCCCGGCCTCGTCCTCCTGTCCCACGAGGTCGAGGACCAGCCGGTTCTCGCCGACGCTCTCT
>LNFH01000233.1 GCA_001464235.1 Rhizobiales bacterium Ga0077556
ATCGGCGAGGAGGGCGGCAAGATCGAGGGCACCGACTCCACCCACACCTGGATCGTCGACCCGCTGGACGGCACCACCAACTTCCTGCACGGCATTCCCCAGTTCGCCGTCTCCATCGGCCTCGAGCGCAACGGCGTCCCGGTGGCGGGCGTCGTCTACAACCCCGCCAACGACGAGCTCTATGTCGCCGAGCGTGGCACGGGGGCCTTCCTCAACGACCGCCGCCTGCGCGTCTCCGCCCGCACCAAGCCCGAGGACAGCGTCATCGGCGGCGGCATCCCGCACATCGCCCGCGGCGACCATGTCCAGTTCCGCAACGAGCTCAAGGTCGTCCAGTCGCGCTTCGCCGGCATCCGCCGCATGGGCGCCTGCGCCCTCGACCTCGCCTATGTCGCGGCAGGCCGCTTCGACGGCTTCTGGGAGCGCGGCGTCCATCCCTGGGACATGGCGGCCGGCATCGTCCTGATCCGCGAGGCCGGCGGCTTCGTCACCGACTGCGACGGCCACGACAACATGATGCTGAACGGCACCATCTGCGCCGGCAACGAGCCGATCCAGAAGGCGCTCCTCGCCGCCGTGAAGGAAGGCCAGAGGGGCTGAGATGGGGCAGGCGAAGCGGCGCAAGGAGGCCGGCGACCGCGTCTCCCATTGCCGCACCTGCACCTATTGCTGCGTGCTGCCGCAGATCGAGGCGCCCTGCGTGCACATCGCCGACGGCGGATGCTCCATCCACGGCCGTCCGGAGCGACCGTCGGCCTGTTCGGCCTATGCCTGCGCCTATCTGACGGCCCGCCTCGCCAACGCTCCCGAGCGCAACCGCATTCCCCATCCTCTCGACTGCGGCGCCTATTTCCACCGCGACCCCGTGGAAAAGGTGATCTTCGTCTTCGTCGACCCGGCGCGGCCATTCCTCTGGAAGGCCTCTGCGCTTCTCGTCGACTTCCTGCGCCTCCAGGTCGGCGCCGGCTTCGTGCTCTTCATCACCGACCGCGGCCGCCAGATGGTGATCCGCGACCCCGGCACCTTCTCCGAGGTTCTCGCCCGCGACTTCGTCGCGCTCGCCGACCGCGAGGGCCGCCCCCTCGACGTCCCGAGCTTCCGCGAAACCGGCGCAACTCCCCCTGCGTAAGGCCTTCCGTGCCGCAGCGGCAGCTTTACTTCGCCTTAAACGGCCGCTGACAGACTGCCCGCAGGACGGGATCGCATGTACCGAGAGATGTTCGACAAGGGGATCGAGTGGCGCGCCCACGCCCATTCGATCCGCCGCCTCTACGGCAACTGGCTGGCGCTGCGCGAGCAGGCCCGGGCCGTGCCGTTCAGCGAGTTCGACCCGGCGACCCTCGGCCCCATCGCCGACGACATGATCGTCTTCCGGCCCACCGCCGACGGCGACATGATCTATTCCCACTACGGCCGCGCGCTGGTGGAGCGCGTCGGCACGGATATGACGGGCAAGCTGAGCACCCGCATTCTCGAGACGATCGGTGCCTTCTTCCGGGACTGCAACAACCGCGTGCTCGCGACCGACGAGCCCCTGCTCACCCTGCACCGCAGTGCCATCGCCGGCCAGGTGCATCTGTGGGAGAGGCTGGTCCTGCCCTGCCGCGATCCCTCGGGCGAGCCGGTCATCGTCATCATCGCCAAGCCGCGGCAGTTCCGCGACGATCTCCTCTCCGCCGTGCTGGACGCCTCGCTGGACGCCATCGTGGCGGTCCGGCTGGTGCGCGACGACGCCGGCCTTCCCGTCGACGGCGAGTTCGTCGCCGTCAACCAGAGGGCCGCCGACTGGAACGGCCAGACGGTGGAGGCCATGCTGCAGGCGCCGGTGCTGACGCTCTGCCCGGGCCTGGCCGAGAGCGGCCTATGGACCCGCTTCGTCGACGTCGCCCTCACCCGTCAGCCGCTCCAGCTCGTCACCCGCTATGCCTGCGCCGATGCCGACCGCTGGATCGAGATCGCCTGCGTTCCCTTCGGCGACGGCTTCATGGTGACCAAGGCCGACGTCACCGAGCGCAAGAACGCCGAGGACGCCATGCGGCAGACCCAGGCGGAATATGCCCAGGCCAACGCAGCGCTGAAGGCGGAAATCCAGCGCCGCCAGGCACTGGAAGAGGAGCTGAGCCAGCTCGCCACGCGCGACAGCCTCACTGGGGCGCTGAACCGCCGTGCGACGACGGAGGGCCTGCGCGATGCGCTGGCGCGCTCCGCCCGCTATGCCCATCCGGTCTCGGTCATCACCATGGACCTCGACCATTTCAAGCACATCACGCCGGCGGCGATGCCGTGCTGCGCCGGACCGTCGGCCTCCTGACCCACGGCCTGCGCGAGGACGTCGACCTCGTCGGCCGTTTCGGCGGCGAGGAATTCGTGCTGGTCCTGCCCCATGTCGGCGTCGGAGAGGCGGTCGGCGTCGCCAGCCGCATGCGCGAACTGCTGGCGCGTGCCGATGTCGACCATGTCGACGGCCCGATCCGCTTCAGCGGTTCCTTCGGCGTCGCCGCCTGGGACGGGCGGGAGACCATGGACCGGCTGCTCAGCCGCGCCGATGCCGCGCTCTATCGGGCCAAGGCCGCCGGCCGCAACCGCGTCGCCCTCGACGAGGGCTACGGCGAGATCCACGTGCTCGACCACGGCGGAGAGGCGCCGCTGCAGCCCTCCGGCGAGGTGCAGCCCTTCACGCCGACGACACGGCAGGGAACGGCGCCGCGCCGTCCGCGTCGAGCCACCGCGCCAGCGCTTCGCCAGCCCTGACCGGCGGCAGCCAGCGCGCCTCCGGCATCTGGTTGCGGAACCACGTCTCCTGGCGCTTGGCATAGGCGCGCGTGTCGCGCTGGCCCCTCGCGACCGCATCGGCGAGCGACACCTCCCCCGCGAGATGGGCGATGAGCCCCGGCACGCCGTGGGCCCGCATGGCCGGCAGGGCGGGGTCCAGCCGCCGCGCGGCGAGCGCGGCGACCTCGTCGAGGGCGCCGGCGGCCATCATCGCCTCGAAGCGCCGGTCGATCCGCTGGCGGAGCGGCTCGCGCTCGACGGCGAGGAACACGGTCGCGATGTCGAAGCCCGAGAGCACCGCCGCCTCGCGGCCGTCCCGCTGCCAGTGGACGAGCGGCCGACCGGTCGCCTCGAACACCTCGATGGCGCGGATGATGCGCTGGGGGTCGCTCGGCCGCAGCCCCTCGGCCGTTTCCGGGTCCTTCGCTGCCAGCGCCGCGTGGAGGTCGGCCGGCGCGCGGCCTGACGCCTCCCGCCGGACGCGTTCCCTCACCTCGGGCGACACCGGCGGGATGGCGGAGAGGCCGGCCGTCAGCGCCCGGAAATAGAGGCCGGTGCCACCGACGACGACGGGCAGCGCACCGGCCGTGCGCGCCGCGCCGATCTCGGCCGCCGCCGCCTCCACCCAGCGCCCGACGGAGAAGGCTTCGGCCGCGTCCACCGTGCCGTAGAGCCGGTGCGGGGCGAGGGCGGTCTCGTCCTCGGTCGGACGGGCGGTAATGATGCGGAGGTCGCGGTAGACCTGCATGGAATCGGCGTTGATGACGACGCCGCCGAAGCGGCGGGCGAGCTCGAGAGCCAGCGCCGACTTGCCGCTGGCCGTCGGACCTGCGATGAGGACGGCCCTCGGCCTGTGGCCCTCGCGGGAAACCTCACCTTGACCCACGTCGCGACCCTCATCGCCCATCCGCAAAACCCGGTCCTGACCGCCGACGCCCTGGCGGCCGCCGCCGCGCAGCTGCCCGGCGCGGGCGCGCCCGCGATTCTCGCCGAGGGCATCGCCGCCGACATTCCTTTCGCACCTGGGGCGGGGGCCGACAACCGGGCGCTGGCCGACGGCCTGCGCGCCACGCTGGCGGGGCTCGCCCTCGACGTCGTGGTGCAGCCGGCCGCGGGGCGGGTGAAGCGCCTGTTCCTCGCCGACATGGATTCCACCATGATCGGCCAGGAATGCATCGACGAGCTCGCCGATCTCGTCGGCATCAAGGAGCATGTCTCGGCCATCACCGAGCGGGCCATGCGCGGCGAGATCGCCTTCGAACCGGCGCTGCGCGAGCGCGTGGCGCTCCTGAAGGGCCTCTCCGCCGGCGTGGTCGACGACGTCATCGCCCGCCGCATCACCCTCACCGGGGGCGGGCCGGAACTGGTGCGCACCATGCGTGCCCGCGGCGGCTACACGGCCCTCGTTTCCGGCGGGTTCACGCTCTTCACGGCACCCATCGGGGCCATGATCGGCTTCCACGAGAACCGCGCCAACATCCTCGAGGTCGACGACGGGCGCTTCTCAGGCACCGTGCATGAGCCGATCCTCGGCCGCGAGGCGAAGCGCGACACGCTGGTCGAGCTGCGCGCCCGCTTCGGCCTGTCGGCGCACGAGACCATGGCGGTCGGCGACGGCGCCAACGATCTGGCCATGCTGGGAGAAGCCGGCATCGGCATCGCGTTCCGGGCAAAGCCGAAGGTCGCCGAGGCGGCAGCGGCGCGGATCGACCACGGGGATCTGTCCGCGCTGCTCTACATGCAGGGCTATCGCCGCGACGATTTCGCGGCCTGACGCCGGCGGGCGGGGCCCGCCGCTCCGAGCCCGCTCAGCGCAGCGTCAGCGCCACGAAGCGGCGGTCGCCTTCCGCATTGGCCACCAGGAACAGCGCGGAACTGCGCCCCTCGGCCCGCAGCGCCTGGATGCGCCGGGTCACGTCGGCCGGCGAATTCACCGGCTCGTTCTGCACCTCGAGGATGACGTTGCCCGGCTGGATCGCCCGCTCGGCCGCCCGCGAATTGGGGTCGACCTGGGTCACCACCACACCGCGCACGTCGTCGCGGACGCGGAAGCGCTGGCGCATCTCCTGGGTGAGGCCGGAGAGCTGGAGGCCCAGCGCCGAGACGGTGGGGTTGGCGGGCCGCGGCGGCTGCCCCTGGGGCTGCTGGCCGGTGGAGGCCTGCTGGATGTTGCCCTCGCGGCGGCCGAGAGTGACGGTCAGCGTCTCCTCCTTGCCGCCGCGCATGACGACGACCGGCACCGCCTTGCCAACGGCGGTCTCGGAGACGATCCGCGGCAGTTCGCGCGAGTTGCGCACCTCGCGGCCGTCGAAGCTGACGATCACGTCGCCGGTCTTCATGCCGGCGGGGCCGGCCGGCCCGTTCGGCTCGACGCCGGCGATGAGCGCGCCGCGGCGGGTGCCGAGGTTGAGGCTCTCGGCGATCTCGTCGGTCACCTCCTGGATGCGCACGCCGAGCCAGCCGCGCCGGGTCTCGCCGAACTCGCGCAGCTGCGCGATGATCGGCCGGGCGGTGTTGGCGGGAATGGCGAAGGCGATGCCGATGTTGCCACCGGTCTGCGAGAAGATCGCCGTGTTGATGCCGATGACGTCGCCGGCCATGTTGAACAGCGGGCCGCCGGAATTGCCGCGGTTGATGGCCGCGTCGGTCTGGATGTAGTTGTCGAAGGGTCCCGACTGGATGTCGCGGTTCTTCGCCGAGACGATGCCGGCCGTGACCGTGCCGCCGAGGCCGAGCGGATTGCCGATGGCCATCACCGCCTCGCCGATGCGGATGCGGTCGGAGTCGGCGAGGTTCACCGCCTTGAGCGGCCGGGTCGGCTGCACGCGCAGCACCGCCACGTCGATCTCGCGGTCACGTCCGATCAGTTCCGCCTTCAGGCGCGTGCCGTCGTTGAAGATGACGGTGATCTCGTCGGCATTGTCGATGACGTGGTTGTTGGTCACCACGATGCCGCTGGCGTCGATGACGAAGCCCGAGCCGAGCGA
>LNFH01000234.1 GCA_001464235.1 Rhizobiales bacterium Ga0077556
GTGAGCGCGAGGCCCGTGCCGAGGGCGAGGGCGAGGCTGGCGGCGGCGAGGCGGCTGCCGATCCGGGAGGTCATCGTCGAGATCCTGGTGGAAGGTCCGGGAAGGGAAAGGGAAGCGGGCCGGGCGACGGCGTCATGAACTTCGGCAGAGCGGCTGTTGATCATTGTCTCGTCCCCGTCGGCCCCGTCACAAACGCCCGCCGTGTTTCGGCGCGATGGCGTCGAACCATAGTGAACCACGAAATGGGGCGGGATGGCGACCTCGGAAAGGGCCGGTCCTGACGGAGTGATGGTCCCTGGCCATCACACCTGTTTGAAGGCCTCGTCGACGGGCACCTGCAGGGCGAGCGCCATGCGGTTGGTTTCGGACGCCATGGCGACGATCGAGACCATCTCCATGAACTGCGCGTCGCTCATGCCCTTCGACCGCGCGGCGGCCGTGTGCGAGCGGATGCAGTACTCGCAGGAATTGGCCATGGAGACGGCGACGTAGATCAGCTCCTTGGTGAGCGGATCGAGCGCGCCCGGCGACATCACCTGGCGCACGCTCTCCCAGGTCCGCTTCAGCGCAACCGGATCATGGGCGAGCACGCGCCAGAAATTGTTGACGAAATCGGTCTTGCGCGTCGCCCGGATGTCGGCGAAGACCGCCGCCGCCTCCGCCGACAGGTCCGCATCCGCGAGCGCGGGCATCATCGACATGGCCTTGGATCCTCCCGATTGCGCCGGTTCAGCCGGCGATGTCCTCGATCAGTCCGCCGAGGATGGTGCCCCGCGGCAGGATCGAGCGGATGTCGCAATATTCTTCCTTGGTGTGGATGCCGCCGCCCCAGACGCCGAGCCCGTCGAGCGTCGGCACGCCCATGGCGCCGGTGAAATTGCCATCCGAGCCGCCGCCCGACTGCATGTGGTCGATAGGGAAGCCATGGCTGTCGGCGATCGCCTTGGCCTTGGCATAGAGCGCCATCGTGCCCTCGCCTGCGACGAAGAGCGGGCGCACCGGCCCCGGCTCGATGGTGATGCGGGTGTTGGGGAAGGGAGGGCGCAGCGTGCGCAGCCGCACGTCGATGTCCGCGAGGTCCTCCGGCGTCGCCGCGACGCAGAGCACCTCGGCCGAGCACAGCACCGGCACCACGTTGACCCAGGTGCCGGAATTGACGCGGCCGACCGCGAAGGTCTGGCCGCGTTCGTAGTCCGACCAGTCCTCGATGGTCTCGATGATGCGCGCCATGGCCCGGATCGACGACACGCCGCGGCTGATGGCGGCACCCGCATGGGAGGGGCGGCCGTGCACGTGGATCATGTAGCGGACCACCGCGTGGCGGCCCGAGGTGACGAAATGGTCGCGGCCGGGTTCCGGTACGAGCACGTGGGCGGCCTTGGCCGCCTCTGCCTCGATGGTGAGGCGGGAGGAGGGCGATCCCACCTCCTCGTCGGGGATGAGCACCACCGTGACGCTGCGGCGCAGGCGTCCGCCCTTCTGCCGGATGAGCTTGCCGAGCACGTGCAGGGCCAGCACCGTGCCGCCCTTCATGTCGGTGACGCCCGGCCCGTAGAGCCGGTCGCCCTCGCGGCGGATCGGCAGCGGGCCGGCGAGCGTGCCCACCGCATGGACCGTGTCGACATGGGCGAGGATCAGCAGGCCGGGGCCGGGCTCGGTGCCGGCGAGCCGGCCGATGACGATGTCGCCGAAGCCCTGGGTGCCGGGCAGACGGTCGATGTCGAACCCCATGACGCCGAGGTCGCGCGCGCCCTCGTCCATCATCCGGTTGACCGCCGCCGCATCGTAGGTCGGGCTCTCGATCGAGGCCCAGCGGATGATATCCGAGACGACCTGTTCGACATCCGTGGTGACGGGCATGCGGGGCTCCTCCTGAGATTTCGGAGGAGCCTAGAGCCGCCCCTGCCGCCGCGTCTACGGCCGCTGGGGCTCACGAGCTATGATGCCGAAGTTCTGCCCGCCGAAGCGCTGCTCGATCTGCTCGATCCGCTTCTCGTGGTCCTGCCAGTTGAACCGGCTGGTGGAGCGCTGGCCGGGTGGCGGCGTCTCCGCCCCCGCTGGCACCGTCACCCCGCGCGCCAGCGGCGAGCCGATGGCATTGAGATGCACCACCGCCCGCCGGCAATATTCCAGCGACAGGGCGCTCATCTCCGTCTCGTCCCAGCCGGCGCGGTATTTCATCAGCGCCTGGCACAGGTTGCCGCCGGAGCGCTCCCAGGCGCCGGCCAGATAGGTCACGCCGAGGCGGATGTTGGTCTCCGGCTCGAACAGGTCCTGGATCGTGCCGTCGAAGCCGAGCTGGCGCGCCATCGACGGGCGGACCTGCATCAGGCCGATGTCGTCGACGAGGCCGACCGCGTGGGGATCGTAGGCGCTCTCCACCATCACCACCGCATCGGCGAGGTCGATCGGCACGCGCATGGCGGCGGCGAGCCGCCGGACGGTCGGGTAATGCGCCTTCCGTCCGACGATGTAGCGCGTGTCGGAATAGGCGCGGCCCTCGAAGCGCCGCGGCGGCGCCTCGGCGAAGGGCGCCTCGAGCCGGGGGAGGTCGCCGGCCGTGTCCGCCGCGGCGGGTTCCGGTGCGGCGGGCGCCGCGGGCACCGCCACCGGAACCGGCGCGGTGCGAGAGGGCGGGACCTGCGCATTGATGACGGCCGGGTGATTGTCGGGGATCGGCTGAGCCCGGCGGCTCGCCGCCTGGGTCTCGCGGAAGGCGTCGTCGATCCGGGTCTGCGGCACGGCGTCGGCGGCAGTCTGCGCCGTTGACGTCGGCGTGGCGGGCGTCGCCTCGGCCGGCGGGACGGTGGCGAGTTCCGGTGCGCCGGTCGCGTCGCTCTCGGCGGCCTCGGCCGGGCGCGGATCGGGCAGGGGCGCGACCCGCGGCGCCCCGGTCGGCGGACGCGCCGGGCGGGCGGCGGGCCGGCTGGCAGGCTGCTGGCGCGCGCCCGGGGGCGTCAGGTCCAGCTGGGCGACGACCGGTGTGGCGGCCAGAACCGCACCGGCGAGGAGAACCGTCCGCAACGTTCCATGCATGGCCTCCAATCTAGTCGAGCGGCGGCGCCCGCGCTACCCGCGCGCCGGCCTCAGTCGCGCAGGGCGTCGAGCCGGGTGCGGATCTCGGCGAGCGGCGCGAGGGCCGACGCGAAGGGCGCCCGACCGATCCGCGCCAGCAGATCGTCCAGCACGGGACCGAGCCGGGCGATGCAGTCCGCATGCACGGCCCGGCCGGCATCGGTGATCTCCACCAGGCGCCCGCGCCCGTCGCTGTCGTCGGGCACGATCTGCACCAGCCCCTTCGGTTCCAGCCGCTGCAGCGTCGAGGTCATGGTCGCGCGCGTCACCTGGAAGGCCCGGGCGAGGTCGGAGGGGCGCCTGCGGCCCCCCAGCCGCACGAAGTGGTTGAGGATGGTGAACTGGGCGAGGGTCATCCCCTCCGGCATGACGCGCTCGAAGGCCGTGCTCGACAGCTGCGCGATGATGCCGACCTCGTTGAACACGCGGAACAGGAGGTCGGCGTCGCTGGCGGGAACGGTCTCGGTCATGCGGTCCTGATTCGGGAGGCGGCAGACCAGCGGGGAGTCTGCGGAACGGCGGGACCGTAGCCCAACCGCGCCAGCATGTGCAGCCGCTTCGGGCGTCCCGTGCCGAGCAGCCGGTCGAGTTCGGCGCGCAGGCCGTCCATCTCGGGGAATTCCTGCAGCGCCTGGCTGACCGGCTGCATGGCGAGCCCGAGCGAGGTCGCCGTCAGGTTGGCCCTCAGATAGGCCCGCCCGGCTGCAAACGTCCCCGCCCGGCTGCCATCCTCCGCCGTGACGGTCACATAGGCGGGCGTCGCCGCCAGCATGGCGCGGTACATGTCGCGGCCCTGGCGCGTGGCGGCTGAAGCGGGATCGGCGAGCTGGGCGCGCGACAGCTGGCCGATCAGCGACAGGCCCTCGAGGAAGGGGCCGCCCAGCGAGATGCCATCGGGATTGGCCTCGATCTCGCGGCGGCCGATGCGCATGAGGTCGACGCTCTCCTGATGCGTTCGGGGCGTGGCGGCCTCGACCTCCCAGGCCCGCCAGGTGAGGTCGCGGATTCGTCCCGTCAGCGCGGCGTCGGTGACGGCCGCGACCGTCAGGCCCGGAGCGGACAGTGCGCCGAGCGCGGCGGTCGCCGCCGGCGGCACGGGGCGCGCCATGTCGTAGGGCCGCTTGGTCGAGCGTCGGACCATCACCTGGGCGAAGAGCGGATCGACGGCCGCGCCCGCCGCCGGGACCAGCGTCAGATGCGCCACGGGCCGCCCGTCGAGCCGCGGATGCGCCTCGCCCTCCGGAAACGGCACGACCTCCAGCCGGTGGCCGATTGCCGTCGCCGCGACGGCCGCGAGTTCGCAGAAGCAGGCGAGTCCGATGACGATCTGCCGGTCGAGAGGATCGGTTTCGGGGAGCCTGCGGTCGAGGTCGCAGAAGAGCGTCATCGTCGTCGGGCCGGTCAGCTCGACGATCCACGGCTGCCGGTTGTGCGGGTTCGGCGCCAGGATCGCGTGCTCGACGACGAACCGCCGCGGGTCGGAGCGCGAGCCCCCGGCCTCCGACCAGGGCAGCAGCGCCGCCGTCGGCGTGCGGGTCAGGGCGAAGGCGGTGGCCCCGGTGGCAGCGACGAGGCCGGTGGCGCCGGAGGAGAGGAGGAACAGGCGGCGGTTCATGGGATCTCCATCTGGTTAGACATCAAACTGAATGATTTGATATCGAACTAGATGCCCGCCGTCAATATGGTTTGATATCGAAGCAGAGGGGTCTGATCGCGCGCGGCGCGGTCCGGCGGCTACCCGATACCGGCAGATGTGGCGGACGCGAAAAAATGCGGTGGCGGACCGCCCGCGGAAACGAGCCGTTACCTTTACGTCGCGTGAACTCGGCGTCTAGATTTGGCTCCGGCGGTCGTCCGGCGGCTGCGACCCACTGCTGTAAACCCGGAGTCTCACATGTTCAGGACCTGTCTTCTCGCCACCACCGCTGCCGCCGTTCTGGCATTCGGTACCCTGATGACCGCGACGCCTGCACAGGCCCAATGCACCGCGCGCTTCACCTGCGATCCCGGCGTCAGCCCCGTCTGCTGGTTCCGCCTGTTCTATCGCAACGGCAACAGCAGCGTCTTCACCGTGCCGGCCGGCGGCGAGCGCCGCATCTTCGGCCTGTCGCCGGGTGAGCGCTATTGCTCCTCGAACCGCGGCACGCCGGGCTTCCAGTGCAATGCCCAGCGCATCCGCATGGCCTGCTGACGGGGCAGGGGCGCGGCGCTAGCGCGGCGCGCCCCAGGACCGGCTCGCCTGCACCATCGAGGGCAGGTCCTGGCGCTGCCCCATGGCGGGCGCGTGAGGGGGCAGTTCCGGCATCCGCCCGCCCGCCTTCTCCACCAGCGCTTGCACCCGCTTGGTGATGGAGGGATGGGTCGAGAAGAGATCGGCGAAATCGTCCGGGTCGTTTTCGAAACACATGTCCATGACGCCCGAGGGCACGCCCTCGATGTCGGCGCGGCCGGAGATCTTGAGCAGCGCCGAGATCATCGCGTCGGGGTTCTTGGTGAGTTCCACGGCGCCGGCGTCGGCCAGATACTCCCGCGAGCGCGACAGCGACAGCCTGACGACGATCGCCAGCACCCAGGACACCACCACCAGAGCGACGCCGATCAGCACCACCACGATGGCACCGCCGCCCTTGCGGTCGTCGGAGGACGAGCGGATGCCGCCGCGCAGGAAGGCGCGGAACACCAGCTCTCCCACCAGCGAGATGACGCCGGAGATCACCACCGCGATGATCATCAGCCTCACGTCGCCGTTGCGGATGTGGGTGAGCTCATGGGCGAGGACCGCCTCCACCTCCTGGTCGTCGAGGCTGTTGAGGAGGCCCGTGGTCACCGTCACCGTGAACTGCTTCTCGTTGACGCCGGATGCGAAGGCGTTGAGCGCGTCGCTCTGCAGGATGGCGAGCTTCGGCGTCGGCATGCCGCGGGAGATGCACAGGTTCTCCAGCATCCGGTAGAGTTTCGGGTTGTCGGCCTGGCTCACCGGCTCCGAGCCCGTCATCTTGCCGATCAGGGCGACGTTGAAGCGGTAGCCGATCAGCACCCACAGGGCGGTGCCGGCCGTAACGAAGGGCAGCGCCACCAGGAAGACGCGGAAGGTCTCGTCCAGCACCTGCCGGCCGACCTGGTAGCCCGACATGCCGTAGCCGATCAGGATCACACCGAAGGTCAGCAGATAGGCGAGGACGAACAGCCCGGCGATGAGGAATCCCGAGCGGATCTTGTTGTTGCGGATGTGGCCGTAGAGCCCGTAGGCCTCGCCGATCATGGCGGTGCCGCCGGGCTCAGAACTTCACCGTGGGTGCGGTCTCGATCTGCGCGCGGGTCTCCGGGCCGACGTCGAAGAACTCGCGCGGCGTGAAGCCCATCGACGCGGCGAAGAGCACCGCCGGGAAGGCCTGGATGGAGGCGTTGAACTCGCTCACCGCATTGTTGAAGAAGCGGCGCGCGGCGGCCAGCTTGTCCTCGACATTGCCGAGGTCGACCTGAAGCTGCTGGAAGTTGGCGCTGGCCTTGAGGTCCGGATAGGCCTCGCCGAGCGCCATCAGCCGGCCGACGGCACCCGAGAGCTGCTGTTCCGCGGCGGCCTGCGCCGCCGGGCCATGGGCACCCTGGGCGGCGTTGCGCGCCGCGATGACGGCGTCGAGGGTCGACTTCTCGTGGGCCGCATAGCCCTTCACGGTCTCGACGAGGTTCGGGATCAGGTCGTGCCGCTGCTTCAGCTGCACGTCGATGTCGGCGAAGGCCTGGTTGACCCGCTGCCTCAGGCCGACGAGCCCGTTGTAGACGAAGACGGCGTAGACGGCGGCGGCGATGACGATGCCGAGAATGGCCCAGCCCATGACGTGGCTCCTCTCCAGGACGACGGGGGGCGAGACTGTCACGGACCCGCCCTGTGCGCAAAGACAAGGGCGGGACATCTGTTTCAGCGCGATGTCGGGGGCCGCCCGATCGCGTCACGCGGGGCGGCCGCGCGTCAGAAGCGGGTGGTGAGGTTCGTCAGCCATGCGGGCGAGGCCTCCACCAGCGCGGCCTCGATGGCCTTGTCCCAGCCGGTGAGCACCAGCAGCGCGACGGCCACCACCACCAGCCCGAGAGCGGTCTTGGCGCCCTGGCCGGCCGCCATCATCCGTTCGCGCAGCCCGAGGAGCCTCTCCCGCGACAGGGCGCCGAGGGCGGCGAGCGGCAGGCCGGCGCCGATGCCGAAGGCAAGCATGGTGAGGCCGACCTGGCCGAGGTTCTCGCCGCGTGCCGCCATCAGCGAGGCGGCCCCCAGCGTCGGACCCACGCAGGGGCTCCACACCGCCCCGAGTAGCAGGCCGACCCCGAACTGGCCGGAGAGGCCGCCCCGGTCGAAGCCGCCGAAGCGCGACTGCGTCCAGTCGGAGAGGGGGCCCGCCGCCGTGGCGAGGCGCGCGCCCGCCGACGGCACCAGCATGGCGAGGCCGAGGGCGAGGAGGATGATGCCGGCCACCATGCGGAAGACGCCGAGGTCGAGGCCCAGCGAGAAGCCGATCGTGGCGACGAAGAGCCCGATCACCGTGAAGGAGAGGGCAAGGCCCGCGGCGAGGACCAGCGGGCCCCGCCGGTGCTCGGAGGCGGCGCCCCCGAGCACGATGGGCAGGATGGGCAGCACGCAGGGCGACAGGATCGAGACGATCCCCGCCAGGAAGGCGAAGCCGATGGAGGCGAACATGGGCGGTGTCCCTGCGGCTGGACGCGGCGGCTCAGATGCTCTTCGCCACCAGGGCGGTGATGGAGGCCGCATTGGTGTCGCCGGCCGAGCGGCCGACCTCCTGCCGCCCCTTGAACACCACCAGCGTCGACTGGCTCTGCACGTTCAGGGTGCGCAGCACGTCCTTCTGGCTGTCGAAGTCGACGCTGAGGAAGACGAGGTCGCGGAACCGGGGCTCGGCGGTCAGCCTCTGCAGGATCGGCTGCTGCGCGCGGCAGGTGGGGCACCAGGGCGCGGTCACCTCGACGAGGATCGGCTTGCCGGCGGCCTGGGCGGCGGCGAAGGCGGCCTGGGTGAAGCGCTGCGCGGAGGCGCCTGCGGGAACGGACGATCCTGCGGCGGCGATGGCGGCCGAGGCGAGGATGAAGGTGCGGCGGTGGATCATGGTTTCCCCTCTGAGGGCCGGCCTCTGCATGGGCGCGGCGTACCGCTGTTTCGCCGGGATCACCCACGGCGTTACATCCTGACGAAGTCGTGATCGATGCAGCGGAGGCGCGGACATGGCGAGGCCCCGGTCGCTGTCGCGCCGGGGCCTCTCAACATGTCAGTCGGCCTGTAAGCCGGGTTTTGTGGGGCGGGACGAATCCCGCGTGACGACCATTCCTCTAGGCGGCCGATTGCTCGGACGCTCTGGCAACCTACCCGGACGACGGCGCGGATCCACGCCCGGGGTTTCCCCCTGTCGTCCCTATTCGGTTTTGCTCCCGGTGGGGTTTACCGTGCCGCTTCCGTTGCCGGTCGCGCGGTGGGCTCTTACCCCACCTTTTCACCCTTGCCGGGGCGAGCCCCGGCGGTCTGTTTTCTGTGGCACTGTCCCTGGGGTCGCCCCCGCCGGACGTTATCCGGCACCGTGTTTCCGTGGAGCCCGGACTTTCCTCCCCCGCGCCCTTTCGGGTGATGCGGCGGCGGCCGTCCAGCCGGCTGACGGGCCCCAAGTGAAACAGGCAGGCCGGAGTGTCAAGCCGGCTCAGGCGTCCTTCTTGGCGTCCACGGACTTGCGGCCGGCCGGGGCGCCGACGCTGCTGTCCGGCGCCGAGGGCTGGACGGGATCGCTCGCCGGGAACGTGTCCTCCAGCGCCTTGTTCAGTTCGGCCTCCTCGGCCTTCGTGGTGGAGCTCGCAGGCATCTTCGGTCCCTTGCCGGCGATCGCCTCCTCGAACTCCCGCGTGCCCTGCTTCTGCAGGTCGTCCGCCTTCATATCCGCTGGCATGTTTCCCTCCTATCGCCATACCGCTTCGAAACACCCAACCCGCGACGGGCTTAGGTGTTCCCTCTCCCCGGCTTGGTCCCGGGCGCCGCGCTCTGGTAAGGCTGGAGCCCGCCTGGAATGAGGTCCCCATGCCGTCGCCGCTTCTTGCGCCCCTCTTCGGTTCGCCCGCCATGGAGGCGGTCTGGTCGGATGATGAGGCCGTCGCCGCCATGCTGGCCTTCGAGGGGGCTCTGGCCGCCGCCGAGGCCGAGGCGGGCGTGATCCCCCTCGCAGCCGCCGGCCCCATCGCCGCAGCCGTGGCGCGGCGCGACGTGGACCTCACCGCGCTGGCCGCCGCCGCCGGCGTCGCCGGCAACACGTCGATCCCCCTGGTCAAGGCGCTGACGGCGACGGTGCGGGTGGCCGACCCCGAAGCCGCCAAGTGGGTGCACTACGGCGCCACCAGCCAGGACGTGATGGATACCGGTCTCGTCCTGCAACTGCGCGAGGCCTTCAGGGTCATCGAGGCCGATCTCGCCCGCGCCATGGCTGCCGCGGCAACCCTCGCTAAGGCTCATCGCGACACGCCGATGGCGGGCCGCACCTGGCTGCAACAGGCCCTTCCCATCACCTTCGGGCTGAAGATGGCGGGAACCTTGGATGCGCTGATGCGCCATCGCGACCGCCTCGCCGAAGCCCGCCCGCGTATCCTCGCCCTCCAGTTCGGCGGTGCGGCTGGCACGCTCGCCTCCCTCGGCGGCAAGGGGCCGGAGGTCGCCCGCCTGCTCGCCGCGCGCCTCCACCTGTCGCTGCCCGACACGCCCTGGCACGGCCAACGCGACCGAATCCTCGAAGCGGCGAGCCTCATGGCGGGCCTCGTCGCGACGGGTGCCAAGGTTGCCCGTGACGTCGCCCTGATGATGCAGACCGAGGTCGGCGAGGTGCTGGAGCCGGCGGCCCCCGGCCGTGGCGGTTCCTCGACCATGCCGCACAAGCG
>LNFH01000235.1 GCA_001464235.1 Rhizobiales bacterium Ga0077556
GGCTCCCAGTCGAAATGGATGGCGAGGACGCCCAGCGGCATGCCGTGGGTGGCACCCCCGGCGCGGACCGCCGTGGCATAGGTGGCAACCTCGGCGTCGTGCAGCAGGGGAGCCCGCGTCACGTCCGCCACGGCATAGTCGTCGCCCGTGGCCAGTCCCATGGATCTGGCGAACCAGGTCTCGTTGCGGACCGAGTGGCCCGCGACGGCGAACCGCTCCGGCCTGCCATTCGCCACGACCCGGCCCTCGCGGTCGCACAGCCAGATGTCGAGATAGACGGTGTAGGCCCCGAGGATGACCCCGAGGCGGCGCGAGGCATGGGACGCCCGCTCGGCGGAGGACTCCGTCAGAGCCTCCACCACGGCCGAGTCGGTCGCCCACCAGCGCACGTCGCAGGTGCGCTCGTAGAGATTGCGGTCCATGAGCTCGATGGCGTTCAGGGCGAGGTCGACCAGGCGCTGGCCGGCAGCCTGGCTGCTCATGGCGAGCGTCATGCTCTCCAGGCCGTCCATCTGCCGGGAAAGCTCCGCGGAGAACTGCTGGGCGATGGCGCCGACCCGGGTGGAAATCTCGCGCACTTCGGCAGCGACCACCGAGAAGCCGCGGCCGTTTTCGCCGGCTCTCGCGGACTCGATCAGCGCGTTGAGGGCGAGCATGCGCAGCCCGCCCGTGATCTTGTGGATCTCGTCGATCCTGGCACTGGTGGTGCCCTTCACGTCACGGGTGGCGGCGAGGATCGTGTCGAGGGAAGGCGCCGTGTCGGCAGACGGTGCGAGGGCAGTCATCGATAGGTCTCCTGGCACGGAAGGTCGGCTATCGAAGTTAGCAACGCGTAAACTGACGCAACGTAATGCGTTTCGCAACATCTTGATACGATTGAGTTTTTTGATTTGCATACAATTTGTGCAACGAAACTCGTCAAAAGATTACCTTACGGAAGATGTGTAGCGTCAATTGTTGCATTCTGTGAGGTTGATGACATTGGCCCGGCGGGCAGGTATCACGCGCCATGCTCGAAGGACTGCACCCCGTGTCACCGACCCACCTCATGCGCCTCGAAACGTCCGAGCGGGCGGCCCGCAAGGTGGGCGACCTCATCGGCGAGATGTTCGATCCGGCCGAGACGGCAGTGGCCGCCTTCGAGGCGCCCGATGGCCAGATCTGGCTCGTGGAGGTGTTCTTTCGCGACGCCCCCGACGAGGAGCACGTGCGCTCCCTCGTGCGCGCGACGGCAGGGGAGGCGGTGGCGGCCTGCGTCACCTTCCACGCCATCGAGTCGCGGGACTGGGTGCGCACCTCGCTCGACGGGCTGAAGCCCGTGGAAGCCGGGCGCTTCACCGTCTTCGGCAGCCACGACCGCGACAAGGTGGCGCCCAACGCCATTCCCATCGAGATCGAGGCGGCGCTGGCCTTCGGCACGGGCCATCACGGCACCACCCTCGGCTGCCTGCGCGCCATCGACCGCCTCGCCAAGGCCGGCCGCGCCTTCCGCCCGCTTGACGTCGGCACCGGCACGGGCGTGCTCGCCATCGCCGCCGGGCTGCGTCACCGCGTGCCGGTGCTCGCCTCCGACATCGACCGCGTGTCGGTGGTCGCGGCGCATGAGAACGCCGTGCTCAACAAGGCGCGCGGCTACGTGCAGGTGATCCATGCGGCGGGGCTCAAGGACGCCCGCTTCCGCCGCGGCGCGCCCTACGACCTCATCCTCGCCAACATCCTGCCGCGACCGCTGGTGGGGCTGGCGACGGACCTCGTCCGCCTCGTCGCCCCCGGCGGCACGGTCGTGCTGTCGGGCATCATCCCGCCCCACGCCAATCTCGTCGTCTCGGCCTATCGCGACCGCGGTCTCACCTTGGTCATGCGCGAGACGATCGAGGGCTGGGTGACGCTGACGATGCGCCGCGGGCGCTGAGGGCCCGGGCCCTCAGGCCTTCTTCGTCCCCGCCGGTTTCTCGGCGACCGAACGGTCCGCGCCGCTCTTGGCGGCGCCCGCATCGCCCGGCCAGGGCTTGCCCGGATTCTGCAGCTCGAAAATTCGCCGCGCCGTCCGCGCGACGGCTGCCTCGTCGTCCTTGTCGGCCATGATGGTCTCCTCGCCTCGTGCCCGGGCAGGGTGCCCGCTCCGCCGGTCCGGCAGCTTGCCCCGCCGCGGCGCCGGTGATCAACTCCGCCGCCGTCAACCGGGTCCGCCCCATGCGCATCGTCCGCCGCATCGTCAAATGGTTCACCGCCGCCGTCCTCCTGCTCGTGGCCGGCGTGCTCGGGCTGGGCCTCTGGTACATCCGGGCGATCGAGCCGCAGGTCTCCGGCACGGTGACGCTGCCGGGCTTCGAGAAGCCGGTGGAGATCGTCCGCGACGCCGAGGGCGTGCCGCACATCTTCGCCGCCAGCGAGCAGGACGCGACGGCGGCGCTCGGCTTCGTCCATGCGCAGGACCGGCTGTGGCAGATGGAGATGAACCGGCGCATCGCCAACGGCCGGCTCGCCGAGATCGTCGGCCAGCCGGGGCTGGAGACGGACCGGTTTCTCCGGACCATCGGCATCCGCCGCTCGGCCGAGGCGATCTTCGCCAATCTCGATGCGGAGACGCGGGTCTCGCTCGCCGCCTATGCGCGCGGCGTCAACGCCTACCTGACGACCCGCAGCGGACCGTTGCCGCCGGAGTTCCAGATCCTGCGTGCGCCGGCGCCGGAGCCATGGTCGCCGATCGATTCCATCGGCTGGTCGCTGATCATGGCGCTCGATCTCGGCGGCAATCTCAATGCCGAGCTGACCCGCCTGCAGCTCGCCCAGCGCGGCCTCTCCATGCGCCAGATCGGCGAGTTCCTGCCGCCCTATCCCGGCGAGACCCACCCGGACCTGCCGGACTACGGCGCGCTCTACCGCTCGCTCGGCGGCGAGACCCGCCGCGCCGCCGCGCTGATCCGGCCCTTCGAGCTCGGCATCGAGGGGGTGGGGTCCAACAACTGGGTGGTGTCGGGCGCGCGCTCCGAGACGGGAAAGCCGCTGCTGGCCAACGATCCGCATCTCGGGCTCTCGGCCCCGGCCCTGTGGTACTTCGCGCGGATGACGTCGCCGGCCGGCACCGTCATCGGCGCCACCATGCCGGCGGTGCCGAGCGTCGTCCTCGGCCGCAACGACCGCATCGCCTGGGGCTTCACCAATACCGGCCCGGACGTGCAGGACCTCTTCATCGAGCGCGTCGATCCCGCCGATTCCATGCGTTACCAGACGCCGGACGGCTGGGCCCGGTTCGACACCGCGCGCGAGGTCATCGCCGTGCGGGGCGCGCCGGACGAGGTGCTGACCGTCCGCATCTCGCGCCACGGTCCGGTGATCTCGGACGGCGCCTCGCGCGGGGCCACGGTCGCGGCGCCGCCGGGCCATGCCCTCGCCCTGCAGTGGACGGCCCTCAGCCCGGACAATCTCACCGTCCAGGCCTTCGCCCGCCTCAACAAGGCCCGCGACTGGCCGGAATTCCTCGCAGCGGCGCGCCAGTACGATGCTCCCCAGCAGAACATGGTCTATGCCGACGTCGACGGAAACATCGGCTTCGTCGCCGCCGGTCGCGTGCCGGTGCGCAAGGCGGAGAACGACCTGAAGGGCCTGTTCCCGGCGCCGGGATGGGACGCCCGTTACGACTGGGCGGGGTTCATTCCCTTCGAGGAGTTGCCGCAGGAGTTCAACCCCGCCCGCGGCTTCCGCATCACCGCCAACGAGCGGATCACGCCGGACGGCTATCCCCACCACATCACCTCGGAATGGGCGACGCCGCACCGGGCCGACCGGATCGCGGAGCTGCTCGGCGCGCGCGAGCGGCATTCGCCGGCGAGCTTCCGGCAGATGCAGGCGGACCACCGCTCGGCGGCGGTACGCGAGATCCTGCCGCTGCTCCTCGCCGCCCATCCGCGCGGCGAGGAAGAGCGCCGGCGGCAGACGCCGCAGCGGGTGCGCGAGGTCGTGGCGGCGCTCGCCGGCTTCGACGGTACCATGGCGGTGGAGCGGGCCGAGCCGCTGGTCGTCACCGCCTGGCTGCGCGAGCTGACCCGCCTCGTCTATGCCGACGAGCTCGGGCCCAACCTCTTCCCCGTGCTGTGGGACCAGCGGCAACAGTTCATGATGGCCGTGCTGTCCGACACCAACGGACAGGGGGTCTGGTGCCGCGGCGCGGAGGCGGGAGGCGAGCCCTCGACCTGCCCGGCGCTGGTGTCGCGGGCGCTCGACCTCGCGCTCGCCGATCTCGAGCGGCGCTTCGGGGCGGACTGGCGGGCCTGGCGCTGGGGCACGGCGCACGACGCGCGCTCCGAGCACCGGCCGTTCTCGCGGGTGCCGGCGCTCGCCGCCTTGTTCGACGTCCGGGTGCCGGTCCCCGGCGACACCTACACCGTCAACGTCAACCGCTACACGATCCGCAACGAGGCCGAGCCCTTCGTCTCCCGCCATTCTGCCTCGCTCCGGGCGATCTACGACATGGCCGATCCCGAGCGCTCGCTGTTCATGCATTCCACGGGACAGTCGGGCCTGCCGACGTCGCGGCTCTACCGCAACCTCGCGGAGCGCTGGGCCGCCGTGGAGTTCCTCCCCATGCGCACGCGGCGCAGCGACATCGAGAAGGGCGCCATCGGCACGCTGACCATCACCCCGCGCTGAAGCGAGCCGGGTACATTTGAAACGCAGGCGCGCCGCTGCCGAAACGCAGCGGAATACCGGCAGGGCTAGAAGCGCTCATCGCCTGCCGGAGAACGACCATGACGCGCTTGCCGTCGCATGCCCGCCGCACCGCCCTCGCCGCCGCCGTCTGCGCGCTGATGGGAGCGGCCAGCCCGGCCATGGCCATCAACGCGGTCTGCGAGGTGCTGCCGACCTCGGACGGCTTCGCGGCGCTGCGGGCCGGCCCCTCCGCCGATGCCCGGATGATCGCCCGCATGAAGACGGGCCACAGCGTCCACCTGCGTGCCCGCAACCAGGGCGAGGTGATCCGCTCCGGCCCCTGGACCCAGGTCATCTACTGGCCGAACGGCGAGCTCTACCTGCCGAGCCAGCCGGAATTCCGCACTGGCCAGATCGGCTGGGTGGCCCAGCGCCTCATCGGCGACTGCGGCTAGGCCGCCGCGGCGCCCTTCGGATAGCGCGCGCTCGGCGTGCGCATGGTGACGAGCTCCTCGGCCGCCGTCGGATGGACGGCCATGGTCGCGTCGAAATCGGCCTTGGTGGCGCCCATCTTCACCGCGATCCCGGCGAGCTGGATCATCTCGCCCGCGTCCGGTCCGCAGATGTGGACGCCGAGCACCTTGTCGGTCTCGCCGTCGACCACGAGCTTCATCAGCATGCGTGTGTCGCGGCCGGAGAGCGTGTGCTTCATCGGCCGGAAGGTCGCCTTGTAGATGTCGAGGGCGCAGCCCGACAGCCGCGCCTGCTCCTCCGACAGGCCGACCGTGCCGATCTCCGGCTCGGAGAAGACGGCGGTCGGGATGATGGCGTGGTCGGCCGTCCAGGGCTTGCCGCCGAACACCGTGTCGGCGAAGGCGTGGCCCTCACGGATCGCCACCGGCGTCAGGTTCACCTGGTCGGTGACGTCGCCCACCGCATAGATCGAGGGCACGGAGGTGCGGCTCTCCGCGTCGACGATGACCTCGCCGTCGGCGCCGAGGGTGACGCCGGCCTCCGCGAGGCCGAGGCCCGCGGTGTTGGCCTTGCGGCCGATGGCCATGAGCACCTGGTCGGCCTCGATCGGCGGGTGCCCGTTCTTGAACAAGACCTCGATGCCGCCGGCGGTCTTCGCCAGGCCGGTGAAGACCTCGCCCATGACGAGGCGGATGCCCTTCTTCTGGTACTCGGCCGTCAGGTGGTCGCGCACGTCCTCGTCGAAGCCGCGCAGAATCTTCGAGCCGCGATAGACGAGGGTGACCTCCGATCCGAGACCGGCGAAGACCCCGGCGAACTCCACCGCGATGTAGCCGCCGCCGGCGATGACGATCCGCTTCGGCTGCTCGGGCAGGTGGAAGACCTCGTTGGATGAGATGGCGAGCTCCCGGCCCGGCAGCCTGTCGTCGGTCGACGGACGCCCGCCCGTGGCGACCAGGATGGTGCGGGCGGTGACTGTGCGGCCATCGGCGAGGCGGACAGCGTTGGGGCCGGCGACGGTGGCGCGCTGGGCGACGATCTCGACGCCCGCCTTGACGAGGTTGGCGCCGTAGATGCTCTCGAGCCGGCCGATTTCCTTGTCCTTCGCGGCGATGAAGGTCGGCCAGTCGAAGGTCGCCGGGCCCACCGTCCAGCCGAAGCCGGCGGCATCGGCGAAATGCTCGTGATACTGCGAGGCATAGACCATCAGCTTCTTCGGCACGCAGCCGCGGATGACGCAGGTGCCGCCCATCCGGTATTCCTCGGCCAGCATCACCTTCGCGCCGTGGGTCGCGGCGATGCGCGCGGCACGGACGCCGCCCGAACCGCCACCGATCACGAAGAGGTCGACGTCGAAGGTCATGGCGATCATCCCTGGCTCGAGCACCCCGCGGCGCGTGGCGCCGTCGAGATGGGTTCCGGCTAGCGCTTATCACAGGCCGGACGGCACACAAATGCGCGAGCCGCGCCGGGCGGTGGCGGCATCCGCAGTCCTCGCTATGGCGGCGGCCCAGCGGCAATGCGACAGTCGGCGCAACGTCTCGGGAGGACGATCATGACAGCACTGACCCGGCGCGAGGCCGTCGCCCTCGGCACCGCCATTCTCTCCTTCGCCGCCGGCGGCGGATCCGCCCGCGCCCAGGCTCCTGGCGAGGTGAAGATCATGGCGCCGGCAGCACCGGGCGGCGGCTGGGACCAGACGGCGCGGGTGATGCAGGGCGTGCTGACGTCGGAGCGTATCGTCCGCTCCGCCCAGGTCACCAACGTCGCCGGGGCCGGCGGCACCATCGGCATCGCCCAATTCGTCAACGGCGCCCGCGGCGATCCGACGGCGCTGATGGTCTCTGGCTTCGTGATGGTCGGCGCCATCCTGATGAACAAGGCGCCGGTGACGCTGGACGCCGTCACGCCCATCGCCCGGCTCACCGGCGAGTGGCAGGCGCTGGTGGTGGCGCAGAACTCGCCGATCAAGTCGGTGCAGGACCTCGCCGCCGCCCTCAAGGCGGATGTGGGCAAGGTCAGCTGGGGCGGCGGCTCGGCGGGCGGCGTCGACCACATCACCGCGGCGATGTTCGCGGGTCTGGCGGGCGCCGACGGCTCGAAGGTCAACTACATCGCCCATTCCGGCGGGGGCGAGGCGCTGGCCGCCATCCTCTCGGGACGCGTGACGGTCGGCGTCGGCGGCGGCAGCGAATTCGAGCAGCACGTCAAGGGCCGCCGCATGCGCTGGATCGGCCTGACGGCGCCGAAGGGCACGGCCGGCCTCGCCGGGCCGACGCTCGCCGAACAGGGCTTCGGGCTCGAGCTGCAGAACTGGCGCGGCGTCTTCGCCGGACCCGGCATCAGCGCCGCGCAGCGGGCGGGCCTCGCCGAGGTGGTTGAGAAGATGGCGAAGTCCAAGGCCTGGGCCGACCAGCTCGCCGCCAAGGGCTGGCAGGACACCTATCTCGCCGGAGAGGCCTTCGAGGGCTTCCTGAAGGAGGAGATCGCCCGGGTCTCCGGCGTGCTGCGCCAGCTCGGCCTCGTCAGCGCATGACGGAAGAGGATCGCTCCTCCGCCGCCGACCGGCCGGTGGTCGCCGTCGGCCT
>LNFH01000236.1 GCA_001464235.1 Rhizobiales bacterium Ga0077556
TTAGCGCTCTGTAATTGACGTGAGGTGATGCATGGCCGCCCCATCCGCCGGCGCGCGGGAGCCAAAATCCTGCCCCGGACCTGATCGCAATCCCCGCCGGCCGGCCTTCGCCATGCCGCGCGGCGCCTGCGACACCCATGTCCACGTCTTCGGTCCGGCCGCCGAGTTCCCCTTCAGCCCGGCGCGCAGCTACACGCCCGAGGACTGCACGGTGGAGGACCTCTTCGCCCTCCACGCCGTGCTCGGAATCGACCGTGTCGTCATCGTCCACGGCGGCGCCCACGGCACCGACAACCGGGCGACGCTCGCCGCCCTCGACCGCGCGCCGGAGCGCATGCGCGGCGTCGCCGTCATTCCCTCGGGCCTGCCGCAGGCGGAGATCGCGGACATGCACCGGCGCGGCATGCGCGGCTGCCGCATGTCGACCGTGGTCAGTGGCGGCGCCTCGTTCGAGCATCTGCCGCGACTCGCGGCGGAGACGCGCGACTTCGGCTGGCACCTCGTCCTCCACTTCCACCGGGCCGAGGAGCTGCTCGACGTCGAGGCCGAACTCACGGCCTGCGGCAGCCCCTTCGTGCTCGACCACCTGGCACGGATCACCGCTGCCGAAGGCGTCGACTCAGCACCCTTCGCCGCGGTCCTGCGCCTTCTCGACACCGGCCGCTGCTGGGTGAAGCTCGCCAGCCTCTACCGCCTCTCTTCCGAGCCCT
The DNA here is from genome assembly GCA_001464235.1 of Rhizobiales bacterium Ga0077556. Classification (GTDB taxonomy): domain Bacteria; phylum Pseudomonadota; class Alphaproteobacteria; order Rhizobiales; family Phreatobacteraceae; genus Phreatobacter. Next base: position 711 of record LNFH01000236.1, read on the forward strand.
ATCCGCACCGGGACATGCTGCCGCTGATCCACCGGGTCGTCGCGCACCGGCCGGACCGCATCCTCTGGGGCAGCAACTGGCCCCATCCGATCTGCCCCGTGCCGATGCCCAACGACGGGGATCTCGTCGACCTCGTGCCGCTCTGGATTCCCGATGCGGATCACCGCAAGCTGGCGCTGGTCGACAATCCCGCGGCGCTCTATGGCTTTGCGCCCACCGCTGACTGAGAGGCCGGCACGATGAGCCTTCGCGACGTGACGCCTGCGTCTCCGGCGACCCTGACGACGACGCTCGCCGGGCAACTGCGCAGGGCCATCATGCGCGGCGATTTCGAGCCGGGCTCGAAGCTCGTGCTCGACCGCATCCGGGCGCGCTACGGCGTCAGCCTCAGCCCGCTGCGCGAGGCGCTGTGCCGGCTGGAGAGCGAGGGGCTGGTGGAAGCCGAGGACCAGCGCGGCTATCGCGTCTCGCCGGTCTCGGCCGACAACCTCACCGAGGTGATCCGCCTCCGGGTGGAGCTCGAGGGCATGGCGGCGCGGGAGGCCATCCTTCACGGCGACGCCGCCTGGGAGGGGCGCATCCTCTCCGCGCTGCACCAGCTCAGCCGCTGCAGGCGCGGGGCGCGGACGGGCGAGGAGCAGGAGGAGTGGGAGGCGCGGCACCGGGCCTTCCATGCCGAGCTGATCTCGGCCTGCCGCATGCCGCTGCTGCAGCAGTTCTGCGAGACGCTGCACGACCAGTCGGACCGCTACCGCCGCATCTTCCTGAAGGACCATGCGCCGGACCGCGACGTGCCGGCGGAGCATGCCGCCATCGCCGAGGCGATGATCGAGCGGCGCGCCGACGACGCGACGAAGCTGCTGCGCGAGCATGTGGAACGCACCGGCCGCAACATCCAGGCGGCGCTGCGCGCCCGCGCCTGATGCACCTCAGGCGGCGACGGGTTTCAGGCCGAAGCCGTGCCGGAGCAACTGCCAGCTCGCCGGGGCAGGCGAGCCGTCCGGATAGGCGCCGCCGGCCCGGCCGTCGAGGGTCGCGACCAGGCTCTCCTTGACCCCGAACACCGCGTCGCTCTCCAGCCAGGGATCGCCCGGCATGAAGAGATGCGTCACCAGCGTCTCGTGGCCCGGTGCGGCGATGCGGAAATGGATGTGTGCGGGACGCATCGGGTGGCGCTTCGTCGCCTCGAGCAATTGTCCGACGGGCCCGTCGTGCGGGATCGGATAGCTCGACGGCACGATGGTGCGGAAACCGAAGCGACCGTCGGCATCGGTGATGAAGCGGGCGCGGAGCGAGGGCTCCTCGGTGCCCTTCTGGGCGTCGTAGAAGCCCTCGTCGTCGGAGTGCCAGATGTCGACCGCGGCTCCCGCGATGGGCGCGCCGCCGGGCGAGGACACGGTGCCCTCGACGAAGAGGCGTTCGCCCGGCTCGTTCGCGGCGATGTCGGCGCCGTAGGGCGTGACGCGGTGTTCGCCGAGATAGAAGGGGCCGAGCACCGTGGTCTCGGTCGCCCCGTCCGGCATGCGGTGGTTGATGGCGTCGACCAGCATGGAGATCCCGAGCACGTCGGAGAGCAGGATGAACTCCTGCCGCTTGTCGTCACACATGTGGCCGGTGCGGGTGAGGAAGCCGATGGCGGCGATCCACTCCGCCTCGGTCAGCTCCACCTCCTTCACGAAGGCATGGGCGTGGCGGACCAGCGCCTGGACGACCTGCTTCAGGCGGGGATCGGGACAGTCCGCGAAGCGGTTCACCACCTCGTCGGTCAGGTTGTGTTCGTCGAAGCTCAGCATGGCGGAACCCGTCAGCGCACGAGGAGGGTGGAGAGGGGCGGGAAGATGGCGATGAAGAACAGCGCGACGCCCATCACCGTGACGTAGGGCAGGGCGCCGGCGAAGATGGTCTCGATCCTGACGCTTGGGTCCCCCAGCGTCGCCTTGACGGTGAAGACCGATATGCCGAAGGGCGGCGTCAGCAGCCCCATCTCCACGGCGATGATGGTGACGATGCCGAAATGGATGAGGTCGAAGCCCATGGCCGAGGCGATGGGCGCGCCGATCGGCACCATGATCAGCAGGATCGACGTGGAATCGAGGATCATGCCCATGAGCAGGATGACCACGACGAAGGCGAAGAGGAAGCCGTAGGCGCCGAGGCCGAGATGCTGGACGAAGTCGCCGATGGCATTGGGCACGCCGGCCATGGAGAGCATGCGGGAATAGAGGCTGGCGGCGATGAGCAGGAAGAGGATCGAGGCCGAGACGATGCCCGCCTCCTTCAGCACGCGCCAGAACTTCGGCCAGTCGAGACGGCGGCGGACGAGGGCGATGACGAGGGCGCCGGCGGCGCCCACCGCACCCGCCTCGGTCGGCGTGAAGAAGCCGGTGTAGAGGCCGCCGAGGATGAGCACCACGAGGCAGGCGATGGGCACGGACTTGGCCAGCATCTCGCCGACCGGCATGGGCGGCACGTCTTCGACGTCGGAAGTGCCGGCATCGACGAAGATCTTGTGCGGCCAGACCGTGGCGTAGACCCAGATCATGATGGTGAAACCGAGGGCGATGATGACGCCGGGAATGACGCCGGCGACGAACATCTTGCCGATCGAGACCTCGGAGAGGACGCCGTAGACGATCATCAGGAGGCTCGGCGGGATCAGCATGCCGAGGATGGAGGAGCCGGCGACCGTGCCGGAGGCGAAGCGCATCGTGTAGCCGTGGCGGACCATTTCCGGCACCGCCACCTTGGTGAAGACGGCGGCCGAGGCGATGGAGACGCCCGTCACCGCGGCGAAGACCGCGTTGGCGGCCACCGTCGCCATGCCGAGCCCGCCGCGGATGCGGCGCAGCATCGCCTGGGCGACCTCGAAGGTGTCCTTGCCGACGTCTGAGATCGAGACGAGCAGCCCCATCAGCACGAAGAGCGGGATGGTGGCGAAGAGATAGTCCTGGATGCCCGAATAGGTGGCGAGCGCGGTGAAGCGGAAGGCGAGGTCGATGTTGTCGCGGATCAGCCAGACGCCGATGGCGCCGGTGCTGATGAGCGACAGGCCGATGGGAAGGCCGAGGACGATGAGCGCCACCATGGCGCCGATGAGGACGAATCCGAGCGTGACGTCTTCCATTGAGATCAGCCTTCGGCCGGTTTGCGCCGGCCGCCGATCTCGGCGACGAACAGCATGACGTAGGCGAGGGCCCCGGCGACGCCGCCGAGGACGATGAGGGCGCGGAACGGCCAGGTGGGAACGGTGAACAGCCCCTGGACGCCGAAGAATTCCCGTGAGGCGAGGGACGTCCACACGCCCGGCCAGGCGGCCCAGGCGACGAAGGCCATGACGGCAGCGCCGATGAGCAGGAACAGCGCCTCGATGGCGCGGCCGATGGCGGGGGTGCGGTGCAGGACGCCGTCGATGAGGAAGTCGGCGCGGGTCATGCGCCGGGCGTAGATGGTGGCGCCGATCTGCAGGAAGACGATGCCGACGATGGAATGGGCGGCGATCTCCGACACGCCGGTGATCGGCATGGAGAGGAAGGAGCGGCCGATCACGTCGGCGCAGATGAGCAGCATCAGCCCGAAGGTCCAGACCGTGCCGATGGCGGCGAGGGCGTCGAGCAGCATCCGGATGGGATCGAAGGGCTGGGGGGCCGCCTCGCGCTCGAGCGCCGCGACGTCGATGTCGTCGGCCATGGTCTGTCTCCGGGTATGCGTGTCGGACATGGTCGCGGGCGCCGGTGGCTCCGACGCCCGCGGGGATGGCGAGGCTCAGCTGGTGGCTTCGCGGTCCCAGTCGCGGCCCGGCGTCTGGCCGGCGGCGCGGATGGCGGCGAAATAGGCCTTCAGCACGTCGCGGGAGGCCGGGCCCGAGGTGTCGGCCCAGGTCTTGGCGATGTTCGGCAGGCCGGTGATCCAGCGCTTGCGCTCGGCGTCCGCCATGGTGGTGATGATCGAGCCCTTGTCGACCATCTCCTTCTCCGCCGCGGCGATGCGCGAGGAGACGTCCTCGACGTGCTTCTGCGTGGTGATCTTGCCGGCCTCGGCGACCGCCTTCTGGAAGGCGGCCGGCCAGCGGTCGTGGCGCTGCTTGTTGGCGGCGATGCCGCCGACATACATGGCGCCGACGTCGCACTTGGTGACGTATTTCGCCACCTCGTAGACGCGCGTCGGCAGGATGCCGACGAAGAAGGACAGCGCGCCTTCCGACACGCCGGTCTGTATGTCGGTATAGTAGGTGGTCAGCGCGCCGTCGACCGGGGTGGCGCCGGTGCCGGTGAGCCAGTTGGCGGAGGTGCCGGGCGCCGAGATCTTGCGGTTCCTGAGATCGTCGAGGGTGCGGACCGGGAAGGTCGACCAGATGTGGTAGGTGTCGGTGATGAACGAGGAGAGCGGCACCATGTTGAGGCCGTTCCAGTTCTGCTTGATCGCCGGGACGCTCTCGTTGAGCTGGTCGAAGGTGCGGGCGATGAGGCCGTGGTCGCCGGTGGTGAAGGGCGTGAAATAGCTGACGTTCTGGAGCGGCATGGTCGAGCCTTCCCAGAGCGTGCCGACGTAGCCGATGTCGGTGATGTTGTCGCGCACCGCCTCCATCGTGTCCTGGAACTTGTAGAGCGTGCCGCCATAGGCCTCGCGCCAGTTGACGCGGACCTGGTTGCCGTTGTCGCGCAGGTGCTTCTCGACCTCCGGCTGGAAGACGTTCTTCATCATCGAGACCCAGAAGTTCTGGACCGGATGGCTCGCCGCGATGGTGACGTTGAGGCTCTGCTGGGCCGAGGCCCGGATGTTGAAGACGGGCAGGGTGGCCGCGCCGGCGGCGCCGGCCATGAAAGTGCGCCTGGTGGTCGTCATCGTCGTTCCTTCCTTTGGGGGGAGGACCGCAACGGTCCTCTGTTTCCTGGCTGTTCTTGGCGGCCGGTTGGCCCGGCCTTTCACGTCGGGGAGTAGGCTAGCACCGCTTCCCCATGCTCATGCAATGGTTCCGAGCGCCCTCAGGATCCGGTCGGGGGTGAAGGGCTGGGCGAGGACCTTCGCGCCGAGGGGCGCGAGGGCGTCGTTGATGGCGTTCATGATCGCCGCGGGGGCGCCGGCGGTGCCGGCCTCGCCCGCGCCTTTCGCGCCGAGGAGCGATTCCTTCGTCGGCGTCTCGACGTGGCCGACATGCATGTCCGGCATCTCGGCCGCCATCGGCACGAGGTAGTCGGCGAGGGTGGTGGTCAGCAACTGGCCGTCCTCATTGTAGACGCAGTGCTCGTAGAGCGCCCCGCCGATGCCCTGGACGATGCCGCCGCGCACCTGCTCGTCGACGAGCATGGGGTTGATGACCCGGCCGCAATCCTCGACGCACCAGTGCTCCAGCAGCTTCACCATGCCGGTCTCGACATCGACCTCCAGCCAGCTCGCCTGGATGCCGTTGGTGAAGGCGAAGGGATATTCCTTGGTGATGAAGTGGCGCGTCTGCACGAGCTCGCGGGCGAGGTCCTTCGGCAGCGTGTCGCCGCGGTAGTAGACGATGCGGCCGAGCTCGGAGAGCGGCATGCGTGCCTGTCCGGTCGCCTTGTCCACCACCTCGCCCATGACGATGTCGAGGCTGGCGGCCTGAGCCTGGAGCATCGCGCCGGCGACCTCGAGGATCTGCTCCTTCAGCGCGATGGCCGACTGCAGCGCCGCCTCGCCGCCGATGCCGGCGCCGCGGCAGGCCCAGGTGCCGCCGCCATAGGGCACGGTGCGGGTGTCGCCGGTGACGATCTTCACCTTAGAGACCGGAACGCCGACACCGTGGGCGACGATCTGGGCGAGGATGGCTTCCGTGCCCTGGCCCTGCTCGGTGACGCCGGACATGGCGACGACGGAGCCGTCGGGGTCCATCCGCACGGTGCAGCCGTCCTGCGCCGAGATCTTGGCGCCGCCGATGCCGTACATGAAGGGCGAGGGGTTGGTCAGCTCGATGAAGCTGGCAAAGCCGAGGCCGCGATAGACCCCGCGCTTGCGCTGCTCGGCCTGGTCGGCGCGAATCCTGTCGACCGGCACCATCTCCAGGAGCTTGTCGAGCGAGGCGTGGTGCGAGAGGCCCTCGAACTTCATGCCCGCCGGCGAGGTGCAGGGATAGGCGTCGTCGGGGATGAGGTTCTTCCGGCGGATGGCGACCTTGTCCATGCCGAGCGCCTCGGCCGCGAGGTCGACGAGGCCCTCCGTCACGGTGGTGGCGATCGGGTGGCCGACGGCGCGGTACTGGCAGGTCGGCGCCTTGTTCTGCAGCACGACGGTGGTGGTGCAAGGTTGACGACCTGGTTGCCCTCGACCGCGCTGGTGCGGGGATAGACCGAATAGGGGCCGATGCCCGTGAGGTCGTCGATGTCGAAGGCGAGGAAGCGCCCCTCCGCGTCCACGGCCAGGCGGCCCTTGATGCGGTGGTCGCGGGCGTGGATGTCGCTGCCGAAGGCCTCGAAGCGGTCGGCGATGAACTTCACCGGCCGGCCCATGATCCGCGACATGCAGGCCACCGCCATCTCGTCGGGATAGACGTGGACCTTGATGCCGTAGGAGCCGCCGACGTCCTTGCAGATGACGCGCACGTCGCTCTCCGCCATGCGCAGCTGCGTGGCGAAGACGTTCTGCATCATGTGCGGCGCCTGCGTCGAATGATGGACGGTGAGCGTGCCGTCGGCGCGGTTGTAGTCGGCGATGATGGAGCGCGGCTCCAGCGTCACGCCGGTGTGGCGGCCGGTGTGGAAGGTGGCTTCCACGACCTTGTGGGCGGAGGCGAAGGCGGCCGCGACGTCGCCGGTCTCGGCGGTGCGGGTGAAGACCAGATTGTCGCCGAGCTCGGGATGAATGACGACCGCGCCGGGGGCGAGCGCGGTCTCCATGTCGACCTGGGCGGGGAGCGGATCGAACTCCACGGCGAGCGCCGCGACGCCGTCCTCGGCAGCGGCGCGGGTGTCGGCGACGACGGCGACGACGGCCTCGCCCTGCCATGTCGCGCGCTCCAGCGGCAGCGGATATTGCGGCGCCGACTTCATGCCCTTCAGGTGGGCCAGCACGGCAACCCAGGGGTCGCAGACCGCGGCGAGGTCGGCGCCGGTGAAGACGCGCACCACGCCCGGGACCGCCAGTGCTGCGGCGGTGTCGATGGAGACGATGCGCGCATGGGCGTGCGGCGAGCGCAGGAAGGCGGCATGGACCAGCCGTGGCAAGGAGACGTCGTCGGTGTAGGTGGCGCGGCCCTCGACCAGCTTGCGGACGTTGGGGCGCGGCACGGCGCGGCCGATATAGGAGTTGGGCAGGTCCTCGCGGGACAATCCGAGCGACTTCGGCGTGACGATCTCGTTCATCGGACGGCCTCACGGGTGCGGCGCGCCGTCAGGGTGTCCTCGACGGCGTCGACGATGGCCTGGTAGCCGGTGCAGCGGCAGTAATTGCCGGAGATGTGCTCGCGGATCTCCTCGCGCGAGGCATTCGGCGCCTGGGTGAGGATGTCGGCGGCGGTGACCAGCATGCCCGGCGTGCAATAGCCGCACTGGGCGGCGTTGCGGGCGACGAAGGCCTCCTGCAGGTCGCGGATTTCGCCGCTGTCGGAGAGGCCCTCGATGGTCTCCACCGCAGCCCCGTCGAGGCTCGCGGCGAGCACCAGGCAGCCGCGCACCGCGTCGCCGTCGACGCGCACCGTGCAGGCGCCGCAGACGCCGTGCTCGCAGGCGGTGTGGGCGCCGGTCAGGCCCAGTTCGCCCCGCAGGAAGTCGATGAGATGGATGCGCGTGTCGACGCTGCGGGAGACCCGCTCGCCGTTGACCGTCAGCGTGATGTCGATGCGGCGGTTCATGCGGCCTGCTCCGCCGGCGCGAGGAAGGACGAGAGCGCGCGGCCGGTGAGCACGCGGGCGAGGTGGCGCTTCAGCTCGGGGCCGCCGTGGAGGTCGCCCGGCGGATCGAGATCGTCGGTGAGGGCGGCCTGCGCCGCGGCGATGGAGGCGTCGTCCAGCGGGCGCCCGACGAGGGCGGCAGACGCGCCGCCTGCGATCTCCGCGCCGGAGCCGACGCCGAAATAGACGAGGCGGGCCGTCTCGACCTGGCCGTTCGCCTGCACCGACAGCACGGCCGCGAGGCCGGCCATGGCGTAGTCGCCCGAGCGGCGCGTCACCTCGACGATGGTCTGGCGGCTCGCCGCCGTCGCCACCGGAACCTCGACGGCGGCGATGATCTCGCCGGGCTGCAGGTCGGTGGAGAACAGGCCCTGGAAGAAGTCGGCGGCGGGCACCCGGCGCTCGCCGCCCTTGGAGGCGATGACGATGGTGGCATCGAGTGCCACGACGCAGGCCGGCAGCTCGGCCGCCGGATCGGCCAGCGCGAGGCTGCCGCCGATCGTGCCGCGGTTGCGGATGGCGGGATGGGCGATGAGCGGAGCGGCCTTGGCCAGCAACGGCGCGTGGGCGGCGACGAGCGGGTCACTGCCGAGTTCGGCATGGCGCGTCAGCGCGCCGATGCGCAGCGTCGAGCCCGACACCGAGACGCCGCGCAGCGCGGCGATGCGGGTGATGTCGAAGAGGCCGGAGGGCTCCGACAGACGGAACGACAGGGTTGCCAGCAGGCTCTGCCCGCCCGCCAGGATCTGCGCCTCGGGTCCGGCGGCGTCGAGCGCGCGCCAGAGCTCGTCGAGACTATCGACGCGGGCATAGCCCATCGCCGGCCACTTCATGATACGTCTCCTCACGTCGGGATGCCTTGCCCACCTTGCCGGCGGCGGCCCCGTTCTGTTTAATTGGTCAAATGATCAACTACGGCGTACGGCAGAGTCAAGGGGCTTGCCGCTCTGCCGAAGGGAGGTTCAGGGGAATGTCCGACGGGCCGGACGCGATGGTCAGGCGGCGGCGCCTTGCGCCGGAGGCGCGGCGTGAGCAGATCGTCGACGCGGCCGTCTGCTATTTCGCCGAGGTGGGGCTCTCCGGCACCACCCGCGACCTCGCCAAGCGCGCCGGCATCACCCAGGCGCTGCTCTACCAGTATTTCCGCAGCAAGGCGGACCTGCTCGAGGCCGTGTTCGCACGCGTCTATCTAGACCGGATGTCGCCGCACTGGCCCGCGCTGATCACGGACCGCAGCCGGCCGCTGCGCGAGCGCATGCTGACCTTCTACGCGGAATATTCAGGCGCCATCTTTTCCTATGAATGGCTGCGCATCTTCATGGCGGCCGGCCTTGCCGGCGAGGCGTTGAACCGCCGCTATCTCGACCATGTGCGCGATCTGCTGCTGGCGCCGCTCCTGGAGGAGATCCGCTTCGCCGCGCGGCACAATGCCCAGCCGGAGATGGAGGACCTGTGGAACCTCCATGGCGGGATCATCTATCTCGGCATCCGCCGGCACATCTACCACCTGCCGACGCCGGACGACGTGATGCCGGTGATCGAGCGGGCGATCGACCGTTTCCTCGCCGGGTTCGCCATCGGCGAGAGGGCTTGAGAGACAGATCCCGATGACCACGCTCTTCGCCATCCACGCGCTGGACAAGACCGACGCCCTGCCGGTGCGGCTCGCGCACTACGACGCGCACAAGGCCTTCCTGTCCGACACGTCGGCGCATGGTATCCGCATCGTCATGTCGGGGCCGCTGATGAGCGACGACGGCGAGCGGATGATCGGCAGCCTGTTCCTCGTCGAGGCCGCGGACCGGGCGACGGTCGAGGCGTTCAATCGCGCCGATCCCTTCCACGCCGCGGGGATCTGGCAGGCGGTGACGATCACCCGCTTCCTGCGCCGTCAGGGCTGAAGGCGCCGCGCCGCCCTCAGCTGATGACGGAGGGTGTCGTGCGGCCGGTGAATCGGGTCACATCCGCCACCTGCATGGCGATCTCCTGCACCTCGGCGAGGGCGTCGCTGGCGAGCAGCCCATGGTCGGCGCCGCGCGGCGCGAAGCGCTCGAGATAGACGCGGAGCGTCGCGCCACGCGTGCCGGTTCCCGACAGGCGGAAGACGATGCGGGCCTCGTCGGCGACGATCTGCACGCCCTGCCTGGTCGCGACCGATCCGTCGACGGGGTCGGTATAGGCGAAGTCGTTGGCGTCGGTGACGGTGAGGCGGCCGGCGAGTTCGCCGGCGAGGCTGGGAAGCCTGCCGCGCAGCGTCGCCATCAGTTCTTCGGCGCCGGCAGTCTCCACCTCCTCGAAGTCGAGGCGCTGGTAGTAGTCGCGGCCATAGGCCTGCCAGTGATCGCGCAGGACCTCGCCGACCGACAGACGTCGCTCGGCGAGGATGTTCAGCCACATCATCACCGCCCAGAGCCCGTCCTTCTCGCGCACGTGGTTGGAGCCCGTGCCGGCGCTCTCCTCGCCGCAGATCGTGATGAGCCCGGCTTCCAGCAGGTTGGCGAAGAACTTCCAGCCCGTCGGCGTGACGTGGCAGGGGATGCCGAGGGCGGCGGCGACGCGGTCGAGCGCGCGGCTGGTCGGCATGGAACGGGCGACACCCGCCAGGCCGCCGCGATAGCCGGGCACGAGGTGGGCGTTGGCGGCGATGACGGCGAGGCTGTCGCTCGGCGAGACGACGAGGCCGCGACCGACGATGAGGTTGCGGTCGCCGTCGCCGTCGGAGGCGGCGCCGAAATCGGCCTCCGACCGCCCGGCCACCATGTCCACCAGCGCGGCTGCGTGGTGCGGGTTCGGATCGGGATGGAGACCGCCGAAATCGGGGAGCGGCACCCGGTTCATCAGGTGCGCTTCCGGCAGGCCGAGGCGGCGGTGGAAGAGCTCGGTGGCATAGGGGCCGGTCACCGCGTTCATGGCGTCGAAGCGCATGGTGAAGCCGGAGCGGAAGAGCCCGGCGATGCGGTCGAAGTCGAACAGGCTCTCCATCAGGTCGACGTAGTCGGCGACGCTGTCGACGACCTCGATCAGGCAGCCCCCGATCGTGTGGCTGCCCACCGTGTCGAGCGGCAGATCGTGGATGTCGGCGATGGCGTAGCGCGCGCAGGTGCGCGTGCGCGCATGGATGGCGTCGGAGACCCCCAGCGGAATCGGCCCGCCATGGGCGGCGTTGATCTTGATGCCGGAATCGCCGTCGGGACCGCCGGGGTTGTGGCTGGCCGACAGGATGATGCCCGCCCGCGCCTTGCGCTTGCGGATCAGCGCCGAGGCGGCGGGCGTGGAGAGGAGGCCGCCGCGGCCGACCACCACATGGCCGACCTTGTGGGCCACGGCCATCTTCAGGATGGTCTGGATGGCGCTGTCGTTGAAGAAGCGTCCGTCGCCGCCCACCACCAGCGTCACCCCGGCGACGTCCAGTTCCTCGAAGGCCGACTGGATGAAGAGGGCGACGTAATGGGGCTGCATCATGTGCCCCGTCGGCTTGCGCAGGCCCGACGTGCCGAGGGTCTGGTCGAGATAGGGGCGGGCATCGACGGACAGGATCACATGCGTCTCCAGGGGTATCTCAGAACCGGGCGCGGGGTGCCATGACACCGCGTCGGTCCGGCGCCATATCATTTCAAGCGGGATGAACCCTAGCTGAAGCCGGGACACCGACGACAGGAACTTGAGGGACCGGTATCCTGTTCCAAGAGGCTGCCGGCTCAGGCCGCCTTGCGTGCCAGGTACACCGTCTGGGTGTAGCTGCTGTCCAGCAGCGGATTGTCGAAGGTCACCGGCACCGACCAGGCCTCGGCGAAGACGCCGGACAGGCGGGCGACGAAGGCCGGATCGACGACCGCATCGGACCATAGCCCGAAGATGCCGCCCGGCCGGACATGACGGGCGACGGCGGCGAGACCGTCGGGGGTGTAGAAGCCGGTGCTGCGCGCGTCGAGAAGGTCGTCGGGGGCGTGATCGATGTCGACGAGGACGGCGTCGAAGAGGCGCGCGGGCGCCTCCGGATCGAGCCCGTCGGCGCCAGCCGCCAGGGCGAAGAAGTCGCCGGCGACGAGACGACAGCGCGGGTCGGATGCAAGCGCCTGGCCCATCGGCAGCAGCCCGGCCCGGTGCCAGCCGATCACCGGCTCCAGCAGTTCGACGACCACGAGGGAGGCGACGGCGTCATGGTCCAGGACCGCCTTGGCGGTATAGCCGAGGCCGAGGCCGGCGACGGCCACGTCGACTGGCCGCCCGGCAAGGGCCTTCAGGCCGAGATCGGCGAGGGCAACCTCGGAGGCGGTGAAGAGGCTGGACATCAGGAACTCGTCGCCGAGCTTGATCTCCCAGACGTCGAGGTCGAGCCTGTGCTCGCGCCGCCGCCTCAGGCTGATCGGGCCGATCGGCGTTTCCTGATAGTCCAGTTCCTGAAAAAAGAGGCTCAAGGCCGTATGTCCCGCACTGCTGCCGTGTTCTGGCGACGGCCGGGAGCCTAGTCGCAAAGCCGGCGAAGCGATACCGCGGCCGGGGGGAGCCTTCGGGGCGGGCGCCGCGTTGGCACGTGGGCGCCGGTCGAGGGGCCCATGTCAGCCGGGGAGCGAGACGATGCGCGTCATGGTGCTGGTAAAGGCGACGGAGGACAGCGAGAGGGGCTTCGACCCCTCGCCTTCGTCGCGCGAGATGATGGCGGCGATGGGCCGCTTCAACGCGGAGCTCAGCGCCGCCGGGGTGCTGATCGCTGGCGACGGACTGAAGCCGTCCTCGGAGGGACGACGGGTGGCCTTCGACGGGCCGGACCGCACCGTCACCGAAGGGCCCTTCGCACCCGCCGGCGAGCTGGTCGCCGGGTTCTGGCTGTGGAACGTCGCCGACATGGAGGAGGCGGTCGCCTGGGTGAAGCGCTGCCCCAATCCGATGCCCGGCCCCAGCGTGATCGAAATCCGCCCGCTCTACGAGATGGCGGATTTCGCCTGAGTCACGAAGGGCCGGCGATGGCCGGCCCTTCGCCAATGCGTCAGCCGGTGCCCGCGGGTCTTCCAGAGGGAGAAGACCACGCCGCCGGCGATGAGCGAGAGGGTCACGCCCAGCGAGATCGCGGGGTCGAGCTTGCCGACGATCTGGTTCCAGAAGATCTTCGCGCCGATGAAGACGAGCACGATGGCGAGCGCATACTTCAGGTACTCGAAGCGGTGCACCATGGCGGCGAGGGCGAAGTAGAGCGCCCGGAGGCCGAGGATCGCCATGATGTTGGCGGTGAAGACGATGTAGGTGTCGGTGGTGATGGCGAAGATGGCCGGCACCGAGTCCACCGCGAAGACGAGGTCGGCGATGTTGATGACGACCAGCGCCAGGAACAGCGGCGTCGCAAAGCGCGCCATCTTGCCCGTCACCGGGTCGGGCTTGGTGACGAAGAAGTTCGCACCGTGCAGTTCCGGGGTCATGCGCATGCGCTTCGACAGGAAGCGCACGACGGGGTTGGCGGAGACGTCCTGCTCGCTCTCGCCCATCAGCAGCATCTTGATGCCGGTGGCGATGAGGAAGGCGCCGAAGATGTAGAGCACCCACTCGTACTGCTGCACGAGCGCCGCGCCCAGCGCGATCATGATGCCGCGCAGCACCAGCACGGCGAGGATGCCCCAGAGCAGGGCGCGGTACTGGTATTTCGCGGGGATGGCGAAATAGCCGAAGATGATCGAGATGACGAAGACGTTGTCGATCGACAGCGCCTTTTCCAGCGCGTAGCCGGTGAAGTACTCGATGCCCGAGGTCGGGCCCATGGACCACCAGATCCAGACGCCGAAGACGACCGCGATGGCGATGTAGAAGGCCGAGAGAATGAGGCTCTCGGTCACGCCGAGCTCCTTGTCCTCCTTGTGCAGCACGCCGAGGTCGAAGACGAGCAGCGCGCCGACGAGGGCGAGGAAGATCAGCCAGAGCCAGGCGGGCTTGCCGAGAAAGTCGCCGGTCAGGAATGAGACGAGCAGTTCCATGGTCAACCTTTGGGTGGGGGAACCTGCGGCCCGTCGGGGGCAGCAGGGTCGACGTCGATGTCTGCCGATGCGGTTCTCGCCCGAGGCCCCGGGCGCGTCTGCGCCAAGGCCCGGCCGAGCGATGGATCACGCTTCGGGCGATGCCCGTCGTGATCCCTCGTCCGGTGCATGCCTGCTGGAACCGCCGCTGCCTCGCCTCAGTGGGAGAGGAGGACGGGAAGCGGCGGCTGCGACACGATGGTCCGCGTCGCTCCGCCGAGGATGAAGTCGCGCATGCGCGAATGGCCGTAGGCGCCCATGACGAGGAGCCCCAGGCCGTGGGTGGCGGCGTAGTCGCCGAGGGCCTGACCGATGGGGCGGCCGGAGGCGGGCTCCTCGTCGACCGTCGCCTCGATGCCGTGGCAGGCGAGGTGCCGCACCAGCTCCGCCACCGCCCGGCGGGTGGCGATGGTCTTTTCCTGTGTGACGGTGACGATGCGCACCGAACCGGCCCGGGTCAGGATTGGCAGGGCGTCGGCGACGGCGCGCGCGGCCGGCCGGCTGAAGTCCCAGGCGATGCCGACGGCGCCGAAGGGGTCGCCGGTTCCCGTACGCTGCTCGGGGAAGACCAGTGTCGGGCGGCCGGAGCCGAAGATGACGCTCTCGGCGATCTGCTGCGCTCCGGTCTCTTCCCCGATGGCGATCAGGGTGAGGTCGTGGGTCCGCGCCTGCTCGGTGACGAGGGCGCCGAGCTGCGAACGCTGGCAGGAATCGGTGACGTGCTGGCTCGTCACGGCCCGTTCCTTCGCCGCAGCCGCGAAGGCCGCGATGGCGGCGCGGGACCCCGCTTCGCTCTTTTCGCGCTCCGCCGCGACCATGCCCGGCAGGTCGAGGAGGCTGTTGGCCAGCACGTTGCCGACATGCGGCAGCTCCACATGGACAGCGTGCACCGTGACCGACGCGCCGAGGGCTACGGCGACATCGAGCGCCTGGTCGATGGCCGAAGCCGGGGTCGGCTCGGGGTAGCTGTTCAGGGGGAACAGCAGGTCCTTGAAACCCATTGCGAAGTCCTCGCTCACGCCGGGCATCCCGGAAGGGGAGCCAGGCCGCTGCCGGACATCGCCGGAAGCGAGCGGAATATGGGCTTGATCGATCATCGGAAAAAGCAGATTGTTTGCACGATTATCATCGAAAAAATCTGCTGGTTAAGGACGGCGCCCGTGCTCAACTACAAGCAGCTCCACTATTTCTGGCGGGTCGCCAAGGCGGGCAGCATCGCCCGCGCCGCCTCGCAGCTCCGCCTCGCGCCGCAGACGATCAGCGCCCAGATCGGCACGCTGGAGGAGCAGCTCGGCGCCAAGCTGTTCCGGCGGGTGGGTCGCGGTCTCGAACTGACGCCGGCGGGCGACCTGACGCTGTCCTATGCCGACGAGATCTTCCAGATCGGCCGCGAGCTGGAAGCGAACCTCAGGAACCAGGCGGACAGCAAGGACATCCTGTTTCGCGTGGGGGTGGCCGACGTGGTGCCGAAATCCATCGCCTACCGGCTGCTGGCGCCGGCGCTCGCCGGCGGCGCGCGGGTGCGTCTCATCTGCCGCGAGGACAAGCTGGACAGGCTGTTCGCCGAGATCGCCACCCACAAGGTGGACCTCGTCATCGCCGACAGGCCGCTGCCCCACGCTCTCGGCGTGAAGGGCCACAGCCATTCGCTCGGCCGCACGGCGCTCGCCTTCTTCGCCACCCCCGATCTCGCCGCGCGCTACCAGCCGGGCTTTCCGCGCTCCCTGCACGGCGCGCCGATGCTGATCCCCGGCGACAGTTCCACCATCCAGATGGGACTGACGCGGTGGTTCAGCGACCAGCAGATCGAACCCCGGATCGTCGGCGAGTTCGACGACAGCGCCCTGATGAAGGCCTTCGGCAAGGCGGGCACGGGCATCTTCCCGGCGCCCGCCATTCTCGCCGAGGAGATCGAGGAGCAGTTCGGCGCGACCATGATCGGCCGGGCCGAGGGCATCTGGACCCGCTATTACGCGATCTCGGTGGAGCGCAAGCTCAGCCACCCGGCCGTGCTCGCCATCAGCGAGGCAGCCCGTGCCGAGGGGGCACACTGAGCCCGCTTGGCGAATCAGCTGTCGGGAGAGGCTGAACACTGGGCAAAAAGTGCCGGCCGGTAGGCAGAAAATACCCATCTAAATATTTGAAAAAAAAGAGCTTTTGACGAAATTTCCGCGCCTGGTTTCGCGCCCCCGCCCGTTTCAGTATCAGGTGACACCCACGATCCGGGCGTCGCCGTTGGCCAGGGTGGGAGAAGCGTCGTGTCTCTTGGGGCGGCATCTGTGGGTCTGATGACCATCGGGGCACCGGTCATGACGGACGGTGACAGCGAGGACCGAAAGGCCGGCGTCCAGGCGATGCCGGCTTTCGTGCGTCCGCCCGACGCCGACGACCTTCTGCTCCGGCGGATCGGCTGCGGCGAGGAGGCGGCGTTCCGCGCCCTGGTGGAGCGTCATATCGACCGGGCCTATGCGCTCGCGCTGCGCATCCTGCAGAACGGCGCCGATGCCGAGGACGTGGTGCAGGAGACCCTGCTGAAGATCTGGAACGGGCGGGGATCGTGGGAGGAGGGCCGCGCCCGGTTCTCCACCTGGCTCTACCGGGTGGTCACCAACCGCTGCCTCGACATCCGGCGCCAGCCCCGCATGGAGGAAATGGAGGCGGCGCCCGAAGTGGCCGACGGCCAGCCGGATGCGCTCACCTCGCTCCATCGTCACGAGGTCAGCGACCTCCTGCAGAAGGCCATGGACCGCCTTCCCGACCAGCAGCGCGTGGCGATCATCCTGTCCTATTTCGACGACCTCGGGAACGCCGAGATCGCCGAGGTCATGGAGACGACGGTCTCCGCCGTGGAGTCGCTGCTCAAGCGCGGCCGCCAGGCCCTGCGCAAGTTGTTGAACCGGGCCGAGCGCGACATCCGCCAGTCGTTTACCGACGATTAACCATAAATCGACTGGGCCCCCCAAATGCTCCGCCTGAATTGGCGTGGGCTATCCGTTGAAGCTTCAGACGCGGACGGCCGCGTTGCAGCGCCTCGATGACGTGAGGCGTCGTGTAAGCCTTGCGAGGAGTACGACCTCATGCCCGTCATTTCGACGAACATCGCCGCCAACTCGGCCGTGCGCTACCTGAACGTGAATTCCGCCGACCAGACCTCGTCGCTGTCGAAGCTCGCCAGCGGCTCGCGCATCTCGCAGGCCTCCGACGACGCCGCGGGCCTTGCCATCTCGACGCGCATCACCTCCGACGTGACGACGCTGACCCAGGCCGCCACCAACGCCTCGCACGGCATCTCGGTGCTGCAGACCGCCGACGGCGGCGCAGCCAACATCAGCGACATCCTGCAGCGCATGAAGGCGCTGGCCTCGCAGTCCGCCTCCGGCACCGTCACCGACAACGAGCGCGCCTATATCGACGCGGAGTTCTCGCAGCTGACCGAGGAAATCAACGGCATCTCCGAGTCCACCCGCTACAACGGCCAGAGCCTCCTCGACGGCTCCAGCGCCTTCGCCGAGGGCATCGCCGTCATGGTCGGCTCGGACGCCTCCGACACCATCACCGTCTCCATCGCGACCCTCAACGCCGAGGCCCTCGGCATCACCGCCGATGCGGACGAGGCGCCGACGGCTCTCGTCGGCGGTTCGACCGGCTTCGACGCCAGCGGCGGCGACGTGTCGTTCGACGTGAACGGCACGACCGTGACTCTGGCGGACGACGGCGGCTCGAGCTCGGACGGCGTCTATTCCGCCGCCGACATCGCCGCCGCGATCAACACCGCTCTGGGCGGGAGCAGCACGGTTACCGCCTCGGTGGATTCGACGACCGGCGCTCTGACCCTGTCGAATACCGCGACAGGATCGGCCGCTGAGATCACCCTCGACGAGTTCACCGGCCTGACGGCGACCGACCTCGGTTTCACGACGACGTCCAGCACCGGCCGCGACGAAGGCGACACCCTGTCGGTCGCCACCCAGGACGGCGCCAACGCCGCCCTCGAGGCGCTGGACGAGGCGATCAACCTCGTCTCCAAGGCGCGCGCCGATATCGGCGCGACGGAATCGCGCTTCGCCTTCCGCTCGGAATCGATCGCCACCAGCATCGAGAACCTGAGCGCCGCCAATTCGGCCCTGCAGGACGTCGACGTCGCCTCGGAATCCGCCAAGCTCGCCTCGGCGAAGGTGAAGACCCAGGCCGCCGTCGCCGCTGCCTCGCAGGCCAGCCAGATGCCTCAGGACCTCCTGAAGCTGTTGCAGTGACCACTGACACTTTTCACTGACGACGCGAGCGGGAATCGGGGCGCAGCTCCGGTTCCCACCCTTGCGGAGGGGGCATCATGGCCAGCGTTTCGAGTTCGACGTCCAGCCTCCTCTCCTCGGCCTATACGAGCTCGACGACCACATCGACCACGTCGAGCAGCACCACCTCGTCGGGCAGCACGTCCTCCTCCAGCAGCACCAGCAGCACCGACAGTTCGGACATCGACTGGGACGCGCTCATCGAAGCGGCGGTGCAGGCGAAGCTCACCCGCGCCGACACGATCGACGTCAAGATCACCGACAACGAGACGAAGATCGCGGCCTACGAGAGCCTGCAGTCGCTCCTGACCGACATCTCGACCGCCGCCCAGGCCCTGCGCGCGCCCTCCGGCGTGGTCGATTCCCAGGACGACGCCTTCCTGAACCGGGCGGCCTATCTCACCGCCAACGGCGACGTCGACGCCTCCGCTTCGGTGTCCGTCTCGGTGGACAGCGGAACCGAGGTGGGCTCCTACGACCTCGAGATCCAACAACTCGCCAAGGCGCACAAGGTGGCCGGCTCGGCCATGGCGAGCAGCAGCGAGAATCTCGGCCTGTCCGGCGTGATGACGCTCGGCGTGGAGGACGGCGAGGGCGTCGCGATCACCATCGCGGAGGACATGACGCTCGCCGAGATCGCCGAGGCGATCAACGCGACCAGCGACGAGAGCGGGGTCAGCGCGACCATCCTGAAGGTCTCGGCCGAGGCCTACCGGCTGGTGCTCTCGAGCGTCGAGACGGGCCAGACCATCACCGCGAGCGACGATTCCGGCGGCGTGCTCGCCGCGCTCGGCGTCGTCGACGAGGAGGGCGCCTTCGCCGACGAGCTGCAGGCCGGCCAGCAGGCGATCCTGGTGCTCGACGGGGTCGAGATCACGCGGTCGTCCAACGACGTGGACGACCTGATCGACGGCATGACCTTCCGTCTCTACCAGACGACGCCCGAGGGAACGTCGATCACGGTGGAGGTCGGCGCCGACGTCAGCGAGGTGAAGGAAGCGGTGCAGGCGCTGGTGGACGCCTACAACGCGTTCCGCGAATTCGCGGTGAGCCAGCAGACGCTGACCAGCAGCGGCACGGCGTCGGAAGAATCGATCCTGTTCGGGGACGGCACGCTGCGCTCGGCGACGCTCGCCGTCTACGACGCGCTGAACCAGACGATCGACGATACCGCCATGTCGCTGCTCGGCCTGACCTTCGACGAGAACAACTACCTGGAGCTGGACGAGACCGCCCTGGACGAGGCGCTGCTCAGCAATCTCGACGAGGTCCAGTCGCTGCTCTCCTTCCAGATGGACGCCTCGTCGGCGGACCTGATGCTGCTCTCCCGCGGCACCTCGGCGCCGGCGGACTTCACGCTCGACGTCACGACGGACGCCGACGGCGCCGTCGTCTCGGCCTCCGTCAACGGCAATGCCTCGCTGTTCACCGTGTCGGGGACGCGCATCATCGGGGCCGAGGGCACGGCCTACGAGGGCTTCACCTTCGTCTTCGCCGGCCAAAAGAGCCAGTCGATCGACGTCTCCTTCAGCACCGGCATCGCCGAGCTGCTCTACAACGCGACCGAGGATCTGGTCGACAGTTCCGAGGGGACGCTCCAGACGCTCATCGACAACCTCGAGAGCACCAACGACACGCTCCAGTCGAAGAGCGACACGATCCGCTCCTCGGCCGAGACCTACCGGACCAACCTGACCAATCGCTACGCCGAGTATCAGGCCGCCATCTCCGAGGCGGAATCCACCCAGGACTACCTGACCGCCCTGCTCGACCAGTGGAACAGCTCGTGATGACCCTATCGCTCGACCTCGGCCAGCGTGCATCCGCTGGTCGCGGTGGTCCGGCTGTTCGACGAGATGCTGGTGCAGATCCGGCGCGGCATCCAGGCCACCGAGGCCCGCCGTCACGAGGACAGCTTCATCGCCATCGCCAAGGCCGGGCTCATCCTCCAGGGCCTCAGCCACAACCTGCGCTTCGACAAGGGGGGCGACGTCGCCGAGACGCTGCTCGCGACCTACACCAAGAACTGCATCGCCCTGCATGCGGCCTATGGCCGGCCGGATGCCGTGGCCCGCTACCGTACCATCGCGGCCGGGCTCGCCGAGCTGCGTGACGCCTGGGCCGCCGCGGCCGGCATGCGCTCCCTCGCCGAGGAGGCGCAGGCGGCGCCGTCCGCCGTCCGCCGCCCGTCCTGACCGGTCCAACTTGCCTCTCGCCAAATCAGCTTTGTTTCGCGTAACAATCCGACACGAGCCGTTGCATGTCGTCACAACCTGAAACGGCGGCATACAAGGCCGCGCCCCCGGGCGCTGCGGCAAACGAAGGTCGGACACGGGCGGATCCCATGCAGCGCTTGGATTTCCAGGATGCACTCGATCGCTTCGGCGCCGATCTCGGCCGCTGGCCGGCCCCCGAACGTGCTCTCGCCGCCGCCATGCTGCGTGAGGATCCCTCTCTCGGCGAACTCGTCGCCGAGGCGCGGCGGCTGAAGGCCCTCGTCGCCTCCACGGCCCCCGTGCGTGCCCCGGCCGGGCTCGCCGACAGGATCGTCTCTCTCGCCGCCGCCTCCACGCCGCCGCTGCCACGCGTGGCCTCGCCGCCGACGGCGGATGCCCAGCCGCGCGAGCGCCTGCGCGCCGCCGAGCCGCAGAAGGTCCGCCGGCCCGGCGAGCGCTGAGCCCCCGTAGCCTCTTCCCGTCAGAGCCTTCCCGCGCCCGCCGCCGCTCTGCGGCGGGCTTTGACGTTTCAGATCCGCAAACGCGGGTCATCTTTCATTAACTTTTGAAATCGCTGGCTTTTCTTCGCCAGTGGCGCGCCAGAATCCGCGCCTGAAATCCCTTTCCCGACCGTTCTACTAGCGACGCCACACCACCCGTCGTCGCCACGAAATCCCGGCCTCCGCCAGCGAGTCCGGGCAACGGTCGAGGTTTGCCATGAGCATCAGCGCTCTCTCATCCACCAGCACGGCGAGCAGCACGAGCACGTCCTCCTCGACGTCCTCCTCGTCGAGCTTCTCCAGCGACGATTTCCTCACGTTGCTGGTGGAGCAGCTGCAGAACCAGAACCCGCTCGATACGACCGACACGAGCGAGCTGATGAACCAGATGATGTCCTATGCGAGCTACGACCAGCAGTCGCAGACGAACACGACGCTGAGCGAGCTGTCGTCGACGGTGTCGAGCCTGTCGTCGACCGTCTCCAGCATCGCCTCCAAGCTCGACATTTCGGCCTGAGGCGGCGCCATGAGCCTCTCCGGCGCCCTCAATTCGGCGGTCTCCGCCCTCTCCGCGCAGAGCACCGCGCTGGCGATGATTTCCGACAACATCGCCAATGCCAGCACCTATGGCTACAAGACCTCGTCGGCCAGTTTCGAGAGCCTGCTGACGGGCACCTCGTCCTCGACCTATTCGGCGGGCGGCGTGGCGGTGAGCACCGTCTCCAACATCTCCATGCAGGGTCTTCTGACCTCCAGCACGACCGCCACGAACATGGCGATCGACGGCAGCGGCTTCTTCGTCGTCACGACGGGCACCGACAGCGCCAACACGTCCTACACCCGCAACGGCGCCTTCACGGTGAACGAGAGCGGCTACCTGACCAACGGCGAGTACTACCTCCAGGGCTGGCCGACCGACGCCGAGGGCAACGTCACCGGCGGCACCACGGCCAGCGCGCTGCAGTCCATCAACACGACGGCGGTGTCGAGCATCGCCGCCGCGACGACCGAGATGAGCATGCAGGCCAACCTGCCGGCGGAGGCGGCCACCAACGCCACCTTCACCAGCGAGGTCGAGATCTACGATTCGCTCGGCACGGCCGCGAAGACCACGGTGACCTGGGAGAAGACCGGCGAGAACGCCTGGACCGCGACCTTCTCGAACCCCACCAGCACCGACGGGACGAGCACGCTCGGCACGGTGACGAGCGATCCGATCACGATCAGCTTCAACGCGGACGGCACGCTCGCCAGCACGTCGCCGAGCCCGCCGACGCTGACCATCGCCAACTGGACGACCGGCGCCGCCGACAGTTCGGTGACCCTCGACATGGGGTCGGCGGGGACCGCCACGGGCCTGTCGCAGCTCTCCACCAGTGCGGAGACGCTCGGCGTCAGCCTGGAGACCGAGCAGGACGGCGTCAGCTTCGGCAGCCTCACCGGCGTCTCCATCAGCGACGGCACCGTCTATGCGAGCTACGACAACGGCACGCAGCGGGCGATCTACAAGGTGGCGGTGGCGACCTTCAACAATCCCGACGGCCTCAACGCCGAGGGCAGCGGCGTCTATTCGGCTAGCACCGAGTCGGGGGCCAGCACGCTGAACATCGCCGGCACCAACGGCGCGGGCACCGTCGTCGGCAGCAAGCTGGAAGCGAGCACCTCCGACACCAGCACCGAGTTCTCCAACATGATGTCGGCGCAGCAGGCCTATTCGGCGGCGGCGCAGGTCATGTCGGCGGCGAACAAGATGTACGACACGCTCATCACAGCCGTCCGATGAGCCGCGCACCGACAGGCCGCGCGGCGGCGGACCCGCTGCTCCAGCGGCTGGAGCGGGCGCGGCGCCATGCCCGCACCCGCTTCACCCGCGGCCCGGGCGCGACACCCGGCGACCGGGCCGCCCGCCTCGAGCTGGCGGCGCTCATCACCGACCTCGACGCCCTCCTGCGCGACCTCAGGGCGGCGCGGGGCGTGGTGCGGGCGCAGCTCGACTCCCTCCTCGCCAAGGCGCGGGCCGGCGATGCCTATCGCCGCACCGCCGCCCTGCGCCCCGCCGCCGACGGGCGCCGTCCGGCCAGCCAAGGACCGTTCCGATGACCTCCCTGACCCCAGACCAGATCGACGCCATGGTGATCCGCATCGTCACCCTCATCGACGCGATGACCGAGGTCATCCGCGAGGAGAATGCCCTGCTCGCCGAGGGCGTGCCCGCGTCCCGCACGGAGGCGGTCGGGCGCAAGGCCTCGCTCGCGGCCGAACTCGAGCAATGGACCCTCGCGGTGCGCGAGCGGAAACTGCGGCTCGAGCAGGCCGATCCGGAGCTGCGCGGCTGGATGAAGCGGCGCGGCGCGGACCTGCAGGCCGCGATGAACGAGAACGTCGCGCGGCTGGAGGCGGCCATCCAGGCGAGCCGCCGGCGCATCGAGGCCGTCATGCGCGCCATGCGGGAGCAGGTGACCGACCGCGGCGCCTACCAGGCGAACGGCCGCGTCACCACCCATGCGCGGCCGGCGCCGGCGGGGATGCTCGGCCGGCTCGTCTGAGCCGGCCGCCGGGAGACGGGGGAGGGGAAGCCATGTCCTTGTCGTCGATCCGCAGCATCGCGACCTCGTCGCTGTCCGCCGCCCAGTACCAGATGAGCGTGACCTCCTCGAACGTCGCCAATGCCGACACCGAGGGCTATACGCGCAAGACCGCGACCCAGGCGGCGGTGGTCACCAGCGGCGTCGGCACCGGCGTGACCATCACCGCCGTCACCAGCAGCGTCGACAAGTACCGCCGCGAGCGCGCTCGGCGCGGCTGAGGCCACCGCCTCGTTCACCGACAGCCTGCAGGCGCTCTTCGGCTCGACCTCGGGCGGCGAGGACGGCGGCACCTCCCTCGCCAGCAGCCTCGTGACGCTCGAATCGGCCATCGCCTCCCTCGCCGCCACGCCGGAGAGCGACACGCTGAAGGCGCAGGCGGTGGACGCCCTCGACGCGGTGGCGTCGCAGCTGCGGGAGACCTCCGCGGGGATCCAGGGTCTGCGCGCCGATGCCGACGGGCAGATCGAGGATGCGGTCACCACCGTCAACGACGCGTTGAAGACCATCGCGAGCCTCAACGACCAGATCGCCGCGGCCTCGGCGCGCGGGGAGTCGACCGCCGACCTCGAGGACCAGCGCAACACGGCGCTGCAGGCGATCGCCGCCGAGATCGACGTCTCCTATTACGTCAATTCCGACAACCAGATGCGGATCTACACGGCCGGCGGCACGACGCTGCTGGACAGCAAGGCGCACGAGCTCTCCTACAGCGCCGCCGGCACCGTCACCGCCGACACCGTGTTCGGCGCCATCACCGTGGACGGCAAGGACGTCACCTCGCAGATCGGGTCCGGTGCCATCGGCGCCCTGCTGACGCTGCGCGACGAGACCCTTGTCGCGAGCCAGGATGCGCTGGACGCCCTGGCCGGCGGGCTGATCGACCAGCTCAATGCCGCCTACAATGCCGGCAGCGCCGTGCCGGCACCGGAGACCCTGACGGGCTCGGCCAGCGTCGCCGGATCCGACGCCTTCTCCGCCACCGGCACGCTGCGCGTCGCCCTGACGGACGAGGAGGGCGCGCTGTCCTCCTATGCCGACCTCGACCTCTCGGCCTACGGGAGCATCGGCGAGGTCGTCTCCGCCCTCGACGCCATCGACGGCCTGTCGGCCTCCCTCGACGCCGCGGGGCATCTGGTCCTGTCCTCCGAGGCGGCCGGGCTCGGGGTGAGCCTCGCCGACATCGGCGTCTCCGTCGGCGGCACGGGGGAGGGGTTCTCCGCCACCTTCGGCCTCAACGACCTGCTGACCGGTACGGGGGCGGCCGACATCGCGGTGCGCAGCGACATCCTGGCCCAGCCGGGTACCCTCGCGACCGGCGGCCTCAGCACCGATGCCACCCTGACGACGGGTGCGACGGTCGTCAGCAGCGGGGCGAGCGCCGTGGCGCAGGCGCTGAGCGAGGCGCTGACCGGCGAGACGGCGTTCGACGCGGCGGGGCGCCTCGCCGGCGGCGGCAAGACCTTCGCCGACTATGCCGCCGCGGTCGTCGCCGATGCGGCCAGCCTCGCCACGTCGGCCACGTCCGACCTCACCAGCAAGGAAACGGTGCAGCAGACGCTCACCGACCTCTTCGCCTCGCAGACCGGCGTCAACCTCGACGAGGAGACCGCCCGGCTCAGCGAACTCGAGCAGCAATATTCGACCGCCGCCCAGCTCCTGCAGGTCCTGAACGCCATGTTCGACGCCCTGCTCGAAGCGGCGCAGTCGGCCTGACGGGGAGGGCGCCATGGCCATGCGCGTCGCCACCTTCGCCATGAACGAGCGGATGCTCTCCGCCTCGCTCAGGACGCAGGCGAAGATGTCGGAGATGCAGGTCCAGGAGGCGACCGGACAGGTGTCGACCGACTATGGCGGCCTCGGCAGCGCCGCCACGCGGGTCCTCGATCTCGAGGTCTCGCTCGCCCGGTCGAAGACCTATGCCTCGTCCGCCGAGGAGGCCAACGGCCGCGTCCAGGTCATGTACGACCAGATGTCGACCATGACCGATCTCCTCACCGAACTGCGTGCGCGGGTCACCGCCGCCCTGGGCACCAACAGCACCGACACCTCCGACGAGAGCCTCGCGACCGCGGCGGCCAGCGCCCTGGAGGACCTCGCGGGGCTGCTGAACGTGCGCTACGAGGGCCGCTATCTCTTCGCCGGCAGCGCCACCACCACGGCGCCGGTGGACCTCGCAGGCTACGACCCCGCAGACCTCGACACCGCCGACACGAGCTACTACCGCGGCAACGGGACGGTCACCTCCGTGCAGGTCTCGGCGGAGCGGTCGATCGCCTACGGGGTGACCGCCGACAACACGGCCTTCGAGGAGATGATGCGGGCCGTGAGCGCCCTGTCGAAGGTGGACGGCGACACGACGGACGCGGAGATGGAGGCGATCTCGGCGCGGCTCGTCTCGGCCCTCGACAAGGTGACGGCGGTGCAGTCCGGACTGTCGCTGGCCTCCGCCGCGCTGGAGCGGGCGGCAGCCGCCGAACAGGACTACCAGTCCTACGTCTCTGAATCGCTGTCGGGCCTGACCGGCGTGGACGTGGCGGCCGTCACCGTCCAGCTCACCGCCTACGAGACGCAACTCCAGGCGTCCTACGCGGCGGTGGCGAAGGTGCAGGGCCTGTCGCTGCTCGACTACCTGCGCTGAGCCCCGCCCGCCGGGCGATAGCCGGCGCCCCGCACGAAGATCGCGATGGCGGCCTCGATCCGCGCCGCGCGGCCGAGACCCTCGCCGTGGGGGGCGCGCTGCATCATGGCGCCGAACATCATGTCGAGAAGGACGCCGGCGGCGAGGCTCGGATCGGCGACGTCGAGGACGCCGCGCTCGACCTGCAACGCGATCCATGCGGCGAGGTCGGCATGGGCGACCCGCGGTCCGTGGGCGAGGAGGATGTCGCGCAACTCGGGGAAGGCGCCGGATTCCGCGACGATGAGGCGGATCAGCCCGTCGCGCTGGAGCGCCTCGGCCTCCGGCGTATCGACGCGGAAGATGCGGCGGATGGCGACGTCGGGCGGGTCGTCGCCCGCGTGCGGCAGGGCGAGCACCGAGCGTCGGTGCTCCTCCACCAGCGCGGCCATGAGCTGGGCCTTGCTGGCGAAAATCTCGTAGAGCGTCTTCTTCGACAGGCGGGCCCGCCGCGCCACCCCGTCCATGGTGGTCGCGCCATAGCCGACCTCGTCGAGCAGCGCCCGTGCCGCATCCAGTGCCCGGCGGCGCTGGTCGTCGGGCGCGAGGCGGCGCGGGCGACCGCGCCGCGCCGCCGCGACAGGCTGTGGAGGATCGCCTTCAGGCACGTCCTGACCCTTTCGTGATGAGGCCGGGGCCTCTAGCGTCATTGACCATAGGCGATATCTGCGATTAAATAAACTCTCCAGTTTCTGATTGTTTCCGAGGCCATGGCTGCTCTCCGTCGCGTTCCGTTTTCCGTCCCGGACGGCAGCCCCGCTGGCGCCCCGCGCCCGTCCGGCCGGCGGCTGATCCTCGCCGTCGCGGTGGCCACGGGCCTCGGCGGCTGCGTGGTGGGGCCCGACTACCAGATGCCCGGCACGGCGCTCTCGGCCCATCACGCCAATGCGCGCCGGGCGGCCCCGCTGCGCCCCGGCGAGCTGACGGACTGGTGGAAACGCTTCGGCGATCCCACCCTCGACGCCCTGGTGGCGGAGGCTCTCGCCGCCAATCTCGACGTCGCTGCCGCCAAGGCGCGTATCCGCGAGGCACGCGCGACGCGCCGCCAGACGCTGGCCGGGTTCTTCCCCCAGGTCGACGGCGGGGTCTCCTCCACCCATTCGCGCTCCAGCGCCTCGTCCTCCGGGGTCAACGTCACCTCGAACCTCTACCAGGCCGGCTTCGACGCGAGCTGGGAGCTCGACCTGTTCGGACAGACGCGGCGCGGCGTCGAGGCGGCCGACCGCGGCATCGAGGCGGCGGAGGAGAGCCTGCGCACGACGCTCCTCACCCTCGCGGGCGACGTGGCGCAGAACTACGTCGAGGCCAAGGGCTACCTCGCCCGGATCGGCCTCGCGCAGCGCACGGCCGCGATCCAGCGGCAGACGGCGGCGCTCACCCGCGCCAAATTCGAGGCCGGTGCCTCCTCGGCCGTGGACGTCGCCAAGGCGACGGCGCTGGCCAGCAGCACCACCGCCAACATCCCGACGCTGGAGACGGCCTTTGCCGCCTCCGCTCACCGCATCGGCGTGCTGATGGGCCGCGAGCCCGCCGCCATCGTCGCGCGGCTCAGGCGCAGCGCCGCCATTCCCACGCCGCGGCGCAACCTGCCGCCTGGCGTGCCGGCCGACGTGCTGATGATGCGGCCCGACGTGCGCCTCGCCGAGCGTCAGCTCGCCCAGTCCACCGCCCGCATCGGCCAGGCGGAGGCGGCGCTCTATCCCAGCGTCTCGCTGACGGGTTCGCTGCGCACCAGCGGCATCCGCATCGGCGATCTCGGCAACGGCTCCTCGCTCGCCTGGTCCTACGGCCCGTCGGTGTCCATCCCCGTCTTCAATGCCGGCCGGCTGAGGGCCGCGGTGGAGGTGCAGGAGGCGCAGCGCGACCAGTATCACGCCGCCTTCCACCAGTCGGTGCTGAACGCGCTGGAGGACGTGGAGAACGCGCTCGTGGGGCTCGCCCAGCAGCGCATCCGCTACGGCAGCCTCGCCACCGCGGTGCGCAACTATCGCGAGGCCGGCCGTCTCGCGCGCGTTCTCTACGGCCAGGGCGCGTCGAGCTTCCTCGAGGTGCTCGATGCCGAGAGGTCGCTCTACGACTCGGAGGATTCCCTGCTGCAGAGCCAGGTGCTGATCGCCACGCGCTTCATCTCCCTCGGCAAGGCGCTGGGCGGCGGCCCCGCCGGCCCCATCGACGCCTCGCGTCCGCTGGTCGTGGATCGCGACACCGGCCCGCGGCCGGCACGCTAGCCGCCGGTCCCATCCCTGTTTCCGGGAGCCCGGCCACGGCCGGTGATCTGCCTTTGAACCGCAAGCTCATTCTCGTTCTCGTCCTCGCCGCCGCCGCCGGCACCGCCTATGCGCTGCGCGACCGGCTGAACCCGCCGTCCGCGTCCGCGACCCTCGTCACGGCGGCGGCGGCCACTGGCGACGTCGAGGTGACGGTGCTCGCCAGCGGCACGCTGAAGCCGGCGCGGCTCGTCGCCGTCGGCGCCCAGGTCTCCGGCCGCGTCCTCTCGATTCCGGTCGCCGTCGGCCAGGCGGTGAAGAAGGGAGACCTGATCGCGGAGATCGATTCCCTCACCCAGCAGAACACGCTGAGCAGTGCCGAGGCGGCGCTCGCCAACACCCGCGCCCAGCGCGATGAGAAGGCCGTCATCCTCGCCTATGCCGAGCTCAAGCTGGAGCGCCAGCGGACCATGCTGGCCCAGACCGCCGGCTCGCGGGCCGACTTCGAGACGGCCGAGCAGACGGTCAAGCAGACCCGCACGCAGATCGCCCAGCTCGACGCCCAGATCGCCCAGGCGCAGGTCTCGGTCGCGACCGCCCGGGTCAATCTCGGCTATACCCGCATCACCGCGCCCATCGACGGCACCGTCCTGTCGGTGACGGCGCAGGAGGGGCAGACGCTGAACGCGGCGCAGACGACGCCGACGGTCGCCGTCCTCGGGCAGGTCGACGTGATGACCGTCAAGGCCGAGATTTCCGAGGCCGACGTCGTGCGGGTCAAGGTCGGCCAGCCGCTCTACTTCACGATCCTCGGCGATCCAGACCGGCGTTTCGCGGCGAAGGTGGAAACGATCGATCCCGCGCCGGAATCGATCAAGAGCGACAGCAGCTTCTCATCCTCGAGCACGACCAGCTCGTCGAGCACGACGAGTTCCACCTCGTCCTCGGCGATCTACTATTACTGCCAGTTCAGCGTGCCCAATCCGGACGGGGTGCTGCGCACCTACATGACCGCCCAGGTGGTGGTGGTGCTCGGCGAGGCGAAGGGCGTGGTGACCGTGCCCTCCGCGGCGGTGACGCCGGCCGCGGGAGACCGTCCGGCGAGCGTCAGGGTGGTGGACGCGGCCGGCCAGGTGGCGGTGCGGCCGGTGACGGTCGGCCTCGACAACAAGGTGACCGCCGAGATCGTGTCGGGCCTCGCCACGGGCGAGCGGGTGGTCACCGGCCAGCGCCTGCCCGCCACCACCGCAGCCGCACGCCCCGGCGGCGGGCCCCCGCCGATGGGGCTCTGACATGGAGGGCCCCCTGATCCGCCTGCGCGGCATCAGCCGCGACTTCCAGAGCGGCGAGCAGACCATCACCGTGCTCAAGGACGTCGACCTCGACATCCGGCGCGGCGAGATGGTGGCGATCATCGGCGCCTCGGGCTCGGGCAAGTCGACGCTGATGAACATCCTCGGCTGCCTCGACCGGCCGACCCGCGGCAGCTACGCCATCGACGGGCAGGAGACCGCCGCCTTGTCGCCGGACGACCTCGCGGACCTCCGGCGCAACCATTTCGGCTTCATCTTCCAGCGCTACAATCTGCTCGACGAGCTGACCGCCCTCGGAAACGTCGAGATCCCCGCCGTCTATGCCGGCGTGGCGCGCGGCGAGCGGCACGCCCGGGCGGCGGCGCTGCTCGGCCGGCTCGGCCTCGCCGAGCGCACCGAGCACCGGCC
>LNFH01000237.1 GCA_001464235.1 Rhizobiales bacterium Ga0077556
GGTCAGGGGTGGGGGGCAGTGGAGATGAGGCGCCACGCCGGATTGCCCTCCCTGCCGCGCGGCAGCCTTGCACGTCGCTGCCGGACGGGCGACTTTCCAAGGGCTGCCGGGGCTCCTAAGGTCCGCAGCCCTGAAGCGCCACGAGCGGGCCGTCCATGGTCGATATCGCCACCCGGGTCTACAATCACACGTGGAAGCTGGACCCGATCATCCGGTCGCTGCTGGATTCGGACTATTACAAGTTCTCGATGCAGCAGCTCATCCGGCGCTTCCACCCGGACGTGACGGCGACCTTCGCGCTCACCAACCGCACCCGCACCATCCGCCTGGCCGAGGTCATCGACGAGCGCGAGCTGCGCGAGCAGCTCGACCATGCCCGCGACCTCCGCTTCAAGCCGAAGGAGCTGATCTGGCTCGCCGGCAACACCTTCTATGGCCGCGAGCGCATCTTCGGCCCCGACTACCTCGCCTTCCTCAAGGACTTCCGCCTGCCCGAGTACCAGCTCGAGAAGCGCGACGGGCAGTATGAGCTGACCTTCGCCGGCAAGTGGGCGGAGACGACCATGTGGGAGGTGCAGGCCCTCGCCATCATCAACGAGTTGCGCGCCCGCGCCACCATGCGCTCGCTGTCGAAGCTCGAACTCGACATCCTCTATGCCAACGCCAAGGCCAAGGCCTGGGAGAAGATCAAGCGCCTGCGCCGCCTTCGCGACGAGGTCGGCACGCTGAAGATCTCCGACTTCGGCACCCGCCGCCGCCACGGCTATCTCTGGCAGCAGTGGATGATGGAGGCCATGGCCGACGCCCTCGGCCCCGACGTCTTCACCGGCACCTCCAACATGAAGCTCGCCATGGATCTCGGCCTCGAGGCCATCGGCACCAATGCCCACGAGCTGCCCATGGTCTATGGCGCGCTGGCGAAATCGGACGAGGACCTCCTCAAGGCGCCCTACAAGGTGCTGGAGGACTGGGCGCGCATCTACGACCAGAACATGCGCATCATCCTCCCCGACTGTTTCGGCACGGCGCATTTCCTCGCCCACGCGCCGGACTGGGTGGCCGACTGGACCGGCGCCAGGCCCGATTCCAAGGACCCGACCGAGGGCACCGAGGAGCTCATCGCCTGGTGGCGCGCCAAGGGCCGCGACCCCGCCAAGAAGCTGGTCATCCTCTCCGACGGCATGGACATCGATTCCATCGAGGAGACCGCCCGCCGCTTCACCGGCAAGGTCCGCATCGGCTACGGCTGGGGCACCAATCTCACCAACGACTTCAAGGGCTGCGTGCCGAATGGCGACCCCGACGCCCTCGCGCCGATCTCCGTGGTCTGCAAGGTGATCGAGGCCAATGGCCGCCCGGCCGTGAAGCTCTCCGACAATCCCCTGAAGGCCACCGGCCCGAAGGACGAGATCGAGCGCTACCGCCGGGTCTTCGGCACCGTCGGCATGACTGCCCACCCCGTCCTCGTCTGACACGCCCAGCGGAGCCCTCCCCATGCATGACCTCACCGGCAAGGTGGCCTTCATCTCCGGCGCGGGCTCGGTCGGGGAGGGGTGGGGCAACGGCAAGGCGACGGCCGTCCTGCTCGCCCGTCAGGGCGCGACGGTCTACGGCACCGACATCACCCTCGCCGCAGCCGAAGAGACGCAGCGGCTGATCGCGGCTGAGGGCGGCACCGCCCATGCGACGGCTGTCGACATGACGAAGGCGGCGGAGGTCGAGGCGGCGGTGGCCGACTGCCTCGCCCGCTTCGGCCGCATCGACATCCTCGTCAACAATGTCGGGGGATCGGCGCCGGGCGATCCGGTCTCGATGAGCGAGGAGGTCTGGGACGCCCAGCTCGACCTCAACCTCAAGACCGCCTTCCTCTGCTGCAAGCACGTCATCCCGGTGATGGAGCGACAGGGCGGCGGCGCCATCGTCAACCTCTCGTCCATCGCCGGGGTGCGCATCCTGCCCGACCGGCCGCACGTCGCCTACACGACGACCAAGCTCGGCATTCTCGGCTTCTCGCGCTCCATCGCCGTGACCTATGCGAAGAAGGCGATCCGCTGCAATACGGTCATCCCCGGCCTGATGCACACGCCGCTGGTCGAGACGCGGCTGGCGAAGCAGGTCGCCGGCGGCGATGCCGCGGCCCTCATCGCCTCCCGCAACGCGCAGGTGCCGACGGGAAAGATGGGCGATGCCTGGGACGTCGCCCAGGCCGTGCTGTTCCTCGTCTCCGACGAGGCGCGCTACGTCACGGCGGCGGAGATCGCGGTGGATGGCGGGCTGTCCGCGGCGAGCCGGTAGAGCCTTGCGGCCCGGCTCGGGGTCAATACATCACGTATCAACGGTGTTATCCTCGATGCCGAGGTCAGCCATGAACGTGATGGTCACACAGGGAGCCGAGGGATTGCCGCGACGGGCATTCACCGTCGAGGACGCCTTCCGCATGCTGGAGACGGGCATTCTGCAGGACGATGAGAGGGTCGAGCTGATCGAGGGAGAGTTCGTCCCGATGAACGCGAAGAACCGCATCCATCAGCGCCTCCAGGACGACCTCATCATGCTGATCGCCCGTCGCCTGCCGGCGGGGTTCCGTGTCGGCACCGAGCCCACCCTGCAACTGTCCGAGACGACGTTTCTCGCACCCGACCTCGTCATCTATCGCGACTTCACCGGCCCCCGCTTGACGCCGTCCGACGTGCTGCTGGTGGTCGAGGTTGCCGACACCAGCCTCGCCTTCGACCTCGGGCGCAAGGCCGAGCTGATGGGGGCCCATGGCGTGGCGGATTATTGGGTGGTCGACGCCCACAAGCTGGCCGTCACCATCCACCGCGAGCCGCGCGCCGACGGCTATGGCAGCATCCGCCGCCTCGGCGCGAGCGACCTGCTGGAGCCGGCCCATCCGGACCTCGCGGGCCTCACCTTCCGCCTCGCCGATCTCGGCTGAGCCTATTCCGCCGCGGCCTTCTTCTCGAAGCTCCCGCGGGCGTGCCGCTTGGGCTTCGCCGCCACCTTCAGCGCCTCGAAATCCGCCCGGTCCTTCACCGCATTGCGCAGCGCCTGGTCCTTGCCCGGCAGATATTGCGGCGGCTGGTGGATGTCGACGCCGTACCAGGCCGCCGCCTTCAGCATGAAGGAGGGGTCGGCGAGATGCGGGCGGCCGAGCGCCACGAGATCGGCGCGGCCGGCGGCGAGGATCGTGTTCATCTGGTCGGCGGAGGTGATGTTGCCGACGCACACGGTCTTGACGTCGGCCGCATTGCGGATGGCATCCGAGAAGGGCGTCTGGAACATGCGGCCATAGACCGGCCGGCTCTTCGGCGTGGTCTGTCCGGTGGAGACGTCGACGAGGTCGACGCCGGCCTCGGCGAAGGCGCGGGCGATGGCGATGCTGTCCGCTTCCGTGATGCCGCCCTCGGCCCAGTCGGTGGCCGAGATGCGCACCGACATGGGCTTCTCCGCCGGCCATGCCGCGCGCATCGCCGCGAAGACGCGGAGCGGGAAGCGCAGGCGGTTGTCGATGCTGCCGCCATAGGCGTCGGTGCGCTGGTTGGTCAGCGGCGACAGGAAGGAGGCGAGCAGATAGCCGTGGGCGCAGTGCAGCTCCAGCATGTCGAAGCCGCAGCGCGACCCCCGCTCCGTCGCCGCGACGAATTCGGCGGTGATGCGCGCCATGCCGGCCTCGTCCAGCTCAGCGGGCACCTGGCTGTCGGGATAGTAGGGCAGGGGCGATGCGGAGACGATCGGCCAGGCCCCCTCCGTGAGCGGCCGGTCCATGCCCTCCCACATCAGCTTCGACGCGCCCTTGCGGCCGGCATGGCCGAGCTGGAGGCAGAGCTTCGCCTGCGAATTGGCATGGGCGAAATCGACGATGCGCGTCCAGGCCGCCTCCTGCGCGTCGGACCAGAGACCGGCGCAGCCCGGCGTGATGCGCGCATCTGGGGCGACGCAGACCATCTCCGTATAGACGAGGCCGGCGCCGCCGATGGCGCGGGCTCCGTAATGCACCACGTGCCAGTCGGTCGGCATGCCCTCGACCGCCGAATACATGCACATAGGCGAGACGACGGCGCGGTTGGCGACCGTCAGGCCGCGCAGGGTCAGCGGCTGGAACAGCGGCGGACGGGGCTTCACAATGTCCGCGCCCGGAACCCCTTCCGCGAACATCCGGTCGGTCCCGGCGACGAAGTCCGGG
The DNA here is from genome assembly GCA_001464235.1 of Rhizobiales bacterium Ga0077556. Classification (GTDB taxonomy): domain Bacteria; phylum Pseudomonadota; class Alphaproteobacteria; order Rhizobiales; family Phreatobacteraceae; genus Phreatobacter. Next base: position 4,187 of record LNFH01000237.1, read on the forward strand.
GCGCGCAGCTTGAGGTTCTCGTAGGTGATGGCCTTGGAGCGCGTCATCAGGCCGAAGGCGAACTGCCGCGGGTCCATGTCCCAGAAGCGGTCGACATGCTCGAACCAGACGAGCGAGACGTCCGCCGCGTGCTGGGTGCGCTCCACCTCCTCGCGGCGGTCGGTCTCGTAAGCAGCCAGCGCCTCGGCCACGCTGCCCTTGGCGCGGAAGGCATCGAACAGCGCGATGGAATCCTCCATGGCGAGCTTGGTGCCGGCGCCGATGGAGAAATGCGCCGTGCCCTTGGCATCGCCCATGAGGACGACGTTGTCCTTCACCCAGCGCTTCGAGCGGATCATCGGGAATTGCCGCCAGAGCGAGCGGTTGGTGATGAGCGGATGGCCGGCGAGCTCCTCGGCGAAGACACCCTCGAGGAAGCGGGCGGAGGCCTCCTCGTCCATGCGGTCGAGGCCGGCGCGGGCGAAGGTGTCGGGATCGGTCTCGATGACCCAGGTCGAGCGGCCCGGCTCGTACTGGTAGGTGTGGGCGATGAAGATGCCGAATTCGGTCTCGCGGAAGAAGAAGGTGAAGGCGTCGAGCTCGCGGGTGGAGCCGAGCCAGGTGAACTTGTTGGGCCGCAGGTCCACCTCGGGCTGGAAGTGGTCGCGGCTCGCCTCGCGGATGCGCGAATTGATGCCGTCCGCGGCGACGACGAGATCGTAGGCCGCGAAGGTCTCAGGGCTCGGGTCGATCTCGGTCTGGAACTGCATGGCGACGCCGAGCTGGCGGGCGCGGTTCTGCAGCAGGATCAGCAGCGTCTGGCGCGAGCAGCCACAGAAGCCGTTGCCGCCGATGCGGTGCACCGTGTCCTTGAAGCGGACCTCGATGTCGTCCCAGTAGGCGAAGTTCTCGGTGATGGCGCGGTAGCTCTCCGCGTCGTAGCGCTCGAAAATGTCGAGGGTCGCGTCGGAGAAGACGACGCCGAAGCCGAACGTGTCGTCCGGGCGGTTGCGCTCGAAGACGGTGATCTCCGCCGCCGGCTGCCATTTCTTCATCAGGATGGCGAAATAGAGCCCGCCCGGTCCGCCGCCGATCACCGCGATGCGCATGGCCATCTCCCTTGTCGCTGCGCAGAGGCAGTGGGTCCTTCGAGGCTCGCCGTAGCATCGTGCGGACGCACGATGCGTTCCCCTCTCGCTACCGCTCGCACCTCAGGATGAGGAGGGGCGACAATGGCACGAGGGGTGGAGGATGCGCATCGGCCCCATCGCGCGGCTGATGCAGGTCACCACCATCCTCATCCTGAGGTGCGAGCCCCGGCGATGCCGCAGCATCGTCCGGTGCGAGCCTCGAAGGACGCACTCGGCTGATGCCGGGCGGCAGGCCGAAAAGGGAGATGGCCATGCGCATCGCGGTGATCGGCGGCGGACC
>LNFH01000238.1 GCA_001464235.1 Rhizobiales bacterium Ga0077556
GCGCCCATGGTGAAGACGTCGCGCAGGATGCCGCCGACGCCGGTCGCCGCGCCCTGGTAGGGCTCGATGTAGCTCGGGTGGTTGTGGCTCTCCATCTTGAAGACGGCGGCGAGGCCGTCGCCGATGTCGATGACGCCGGCGTTCTCGCCCGGGCCCTGGATGACCCACGGCGCCTTGGTCGGCAGCGTCTTCAGGTGGAGGCGGCTCGACTTGTAGGAGCAGTGCTCGTTCCACATGGCCGAGAAGATTCCGAGCTCGGTGAAGGTCGGCTCGCGCGAGATGAGTTTGAGGATGCGCTGGTACTCGTCCGGCTTGAGGCCGTGGCTGGCCACCAGTTCGGGAGTGATCTTCGGTTCGTTGGGGATCATGCCGTGTCCGTCCCGGGGGCCCGTCTCGCAAGCGATGCACTTACCCCCCGCGCCCCCGTTTCGCAACGGCGAAGCGGCCTGTGCCGCACTGAACAGCCCAATGGCGGCACGGGACTTGATCCGTGCCCCCCGAAGGACGCCGCCGGACGGGGCGCTGTCCGGGAGCGACACAGATGCAGGCGAAACTGTCCCGATTCAGGTCCGACATCCGCGCCAACGTGGCGCTGCTCTTCAGCCTCGCCGCCCTGCCGGTCTTCGGCGTGGTGGGCGCGGCGGTCGACTACACCCGCGTCTCCCGCATGCAGGTGCAGATCCAGGCGGCACTCGATTCCGCATCCCTGGCGGTCGCCAAGGATTCGCGCAGCCTCTCCGCCACCGCCCTGCAGCAGGCCGCCAACCGGGCCTTCGCGGGCAATTTCACCCCGCCTTCCGACCTGACGCTCGGCACCCTCGGCGTCACCCGCGACGGCAACACCATCCGCCTGTCGGTCTCCGGCACGCTGCAGACCACCATCGCCGCCACCATGGGCGTCTCGTCCATGCCGCTGACGGTGGTGTCGCAGACCTCCTGGAACGAGCCGAAGATCGAGATCGCCCTCGTCCTCGACAACACCGGCTCCATGGCCGGCAGCGGCAAGATGGCGGCGCTGAAGACCGCGGCCATCGATCTCATCAACGAGCTGGAAGCGGCCCGCGTCTCCTCCGACCAGGTGAAGATCGCCGTCGTGCCCTTCGTCAATCAGGTGCGCATCGCCACGAGCTTCCGCAACGAGGCCTGGATGCGCTTCGACGGCACGGGCCTCGCCTCGAACCTCGTCACCACCAAGGCGGCCTGGACCGGCTGCCTCACCGACCGCGACCAGCCCCACGACATCGCCGACACCGCGCCCACCACCAACGCGGCGCGCTATCGCGGCGTCAAATGCGCCAACAGCGGGCTCGCCACCGTCCAGCCGCTGACGACCAACTTCTCGGCCCTGCGCGCGACGATCAACGCCATGCAGCCGGTGGGCACCACCAACATCACCATCGGCGTCCAGACGGGCCTCGCCGTCATGTCCTCGGGCCTCCCCTTCGCCGAGACCGGGTCCTCGCCCGACGTGCTCCGCTACATGATCCTGCTGACCGACGGCGACAACACCGAGAGCCGCTATGTGCCCTTCAGCAACTATACCGCCGCCCCGCTGATGGACCCGCGCACCCGCGACGCCTGCAACGCCGTGAAGGCCGCGGGCATCACCCTGTTCACGGTGCGCGTCATCGACGGCAACCAGAACCTCCTGCGCGCCTGCGCCACCGACCCGTCCATGTATTTCAACGTGACGAGTTCGGGCGGCATCGGCGACGCCTTCAAGGCCATCACCAGCATGATCAAGCGCATGCGCCTGTCGGCGTAATGCCGAACGCTGATGCCCTTCCCTTCTCCCCTCGTGGGAGAAGGTGGCGCCGCATAGCGAGATGCGAACGCATCTCGCGTTCGCTCGATGCTATGAGGCGCCGGATGAGGGGGAACCGCGAATGCCGATCGGACCGGGATATACCCCCGCACCCGCCCGCTGACGCGGGCACCCTCTCCCACGAGGGGGAGAGGGTTCAGGCGGCGCGCTTACCGCAATCGTCATGCCCGGCCTCGTGCCGGGCATCCACGATGTGACCACCGCAAGACGAGAATTCGTGGATGCCCGGGACAAGCCCGGGCATGACGGCGAGGTCGCAACCTGTCGGGACCGACAGGCCTGCCCTCACGCCGTCTGGAGCGCCTCCGCGAGGCTCTCGAAAAGACCCCGCCCGTCGGTGGAGCCGATGGCCGGGTCCACGTGATTCTCCGGGTGCGGCATCATGCCGAGCACCCGCCGGTTCTCCGAGACAATGCCGGCGATGGAATTGGTGGCGCCGTTGACGTTGGCCTGAGGCACCACCGCGCCGCTGGCGTCGCAGTAGCGGAACAGCACGCGGCCCTCGTCCTCGATCCGCTTCAGCGTCTCGGCATCGGCGATGAAATTGCCCTCGCCATGAGCCACCGGCACCTCGATCACCGCCCCCGCATTGTAGCGGCGGGTGAAGGGGGTGTCGGAGCGCTCGACCTTGAGATGGACGTTGCGGGCGATGAACTTCAGCTGCGCATTGCGCATCAGCACGCCCGGCAGGAGGCCCGCCTCGCAGAGGATCTGGAAGCCGTTGCAGACACCGAGCACCAGGCCGCCGCGCGCCGCGTGGGCCCGCACCGCATCCATGACGGTGGCGCGGGCGGCGATGGCGCCGCAGCGCAGGTAGTCGCCGTAGGAGAAGCCGCCGGGCAGCACCACGAGGTCGGTGCCGGCGGGAAGCGCGCTGTCGCCGTGCCAGACGAGGGCCGGCTTCACGCCCGAGGTCAGTTCCAGCGCATAGGCGATGTCGCGCTCGCGGTTGGAGCCGGGAAAGACGATGACGGCGGCCTTCATGGACCTGTCTCCCGCTCAGACGAGTTCGATGCGGTAGTTCTCGACCACCGTGTTGGCCAGCAGCTTCTCGCAAGCCGCCTTGATGGCGGCCTCGGCGGCCGGCTTGTCCATGTCGGCGATCTCGAGATCGAAGACCTTGCCCTGGCGGACCGAGCCGATGCCGTCGATGCCGAGGCTCTTCAGCGCCCCCTCGATCGCCTTGCCCTGCGGGTCGAGAACGCCGGTCTTCAGCGTGACGGTGACGCGGGCCTTCATCGGGCGCTCCTTCGAGGCGGGGTCGGGAATGGGGTCCGTCTAGACCGCCCGGCCGCCGCAATCAATGGAGGATTGGCGCCTGCCGCCATGAAATGCGGGTCAGGGGGTGCGGCCCGCCGGAGCCGGAGCGGGCGCCGGCGTCAGGTTCCCCTGCAGCAGCACGACGGGGATGAAGGTCCTCAGGTTGGCGCGGGCCGCCGCCTCGTTCGGCGCCGTCGAGACGATGGAGAAGGCGCGTCCGCCCTGCAGGACGAGGCTGGTCGCCAGGTATTGGTTGCTGCCCGAGGACGCCACCAGCAGTTTCACCGCAGTCAGCGTCTTCGCCCCCGCCTGGTCCGCCTCGGCGACGTCGATCATCTCGACGCGGCTGAGCCGGCCGTTGCTGCTCTCGACCATGCGGCGGTTGGTCTCCTCCTGGCGGCGGCGGAACTCGGCCACGGGCGGCATCCGCGTCACCGACTGGGACCGGTAGCTGATCGTCGACTGGGCGGCGCAGGTGGCGGCGCGGCAGCGGAAATAGACGCTGCCGCTCTCGCCCGTCTGCCGCTCCCAGCCGTCGACGGAGATGACGGCCCCCTGGGCCGCGGCCGGCGCGGCGGAGAGGGGCGCGAGCGCGAGCCCGAGGGCGAGGGCGACAAGGCGGATCATGGGCAGTCCTCGTGGATGGGCGGTGCGCCTTGCTAGCGCCCCGGCGTTTCCGCTTCGCGCCGCCGAGGCACGGCGGCGATGGTCTTCAGAGGTTGGCGTCGGCCACCGTCCGCGCGGCGGCGGCCACCTGCTCCGCCCTCTCGCCGACGACGATGACGACCTTCAGCGCCCCGCCCGTCTGCCGGCCGAGAACGGCGGCGTGGGCGATGCGGGCGGGCCCGTCCTCGCGCCGCATCTCCAGCTGGAAGCCGGAAAAGGCGCGGTGGCGCAGCGGCCGGGTGCGGCTCGCCACGCGGTGAGGGATACGCCGCGCCGCGACGCTCGCCGGCACCTGGCGCTGCGCCGCGGTGACGAGGGCGATGCGGCGGTGGTTGCCCTCCGACAGCCGTGTCGCCAGGCCGCCGGGCTGGCGCAGGCTGCGCGCGAGGGTGCGTGCTTCAGTGCCCCGCGCCTCCACCACGGCGATCGCCAGGCGTTCGGGACATGCGGATGACGGGCAGGCGCCGACCGAGACGGGGGTCACCGTGTCGCGGGTGATCCAGGCCCCGGCGGGCACGAAGATCCAGGGGTTTTCGGTGTCGCGCGCCGCGATGTCGGGCCGCGTCGCCACGCCCTCCACCGCCACCGGCACATAGGCGCAGGAGGCGAGGACGACGGTTGCGAAGACCGCGAGGAAGCCGGCGCGCAGGAGGGCAAAGGTGTCGCCGGCGGCGTCCGCCGGCGCGTCGGGGTTCGGCCTGCGCGCGAAGAGGCGCATGGCGCTGGCGTCACTGCACCAGGACGGGACCGGTCGGGCGCTCGTTCTCGCCCATCACGCCGAGGCGGCGGGCCACCTCGGTATAGGCCTCGATCAGGCCGCCGAGATCCTTGCGGAAGCGGTCCTTGTCCATCTTGTCGTTCGACTTGATGTCCCACAGCCGGCACGAATCGGGGGAGATCTCGTCGGCGACGACGATGCGCATGACGTCGTTCTCCCACAGCCGCCCGCACTCCATCTTGAAGTCGACGAGACGGATGCCGGCGCCGAGGAACAGGCCGGAGAGGAAGTCGTTGACGCGGATCGCCAGCGCGATGATGTCGTCGATCTCCTGGGGCGTCGCCCAGCCGAAGGCGGTGATGTGCTCTTCGGAGACCAGCGGATCGTTCAGCGCGTCGTTCTTGTAGTAGAACTCGATGATCGAGCGCGGCAGCTGCGTGCCCTCGTCGATGCCGAGGCGCGTCGACAGCGAGCCGGCGGCGACGTTGCGCACCACCACCTCGCTGCTCGCGCATGTTCAGCCGGCGGATGAAATGGGTCGGCACGCCGATGTCGTTCAGCTTCGAGAAGAGATACTCGGATATGCGGTTGTTGAGCACGCCCTTGCCGTCGATCACCTCGTGCTTCTTGGCATTGAAGGCGGTCGCGTCGTCCTTGAAGTGCTGGATGAGGGTTCCCGGCTCGGGGCCTTCATAGAGAACCTTGGCCTTGCCTTCGTAGATGCGGCGACGGCGGCTCATAGGGATATACCGTGTCTTGAGGAAGTCCATCTCTCACCAGGTTTCCGGTTTGCCGGTCTCCGGCGACGAAGCATACGGACGGTCGGCGCGCACCCATCAGAATCGGCGCGCTGACGCCCATGCCCGCAGGGTCTTCCTATCCGATCGTTCGCCGATGCACAATGAACTCGGTCGCGACGGGCCGGCAGGCGACGGGGCGGAACGGGAAGGTCTTGCGCGAAAACGCCCCAGGTGCGACGCCTTTGCTCTCGCCAAGGTGGGGACGGCGCGCCTATATGCAAGCCCGACGGGGCGACACCCCTCCCACGGCGGGTCTTGCGATCCGCCTTTGCACTCACGGACCCAAGGCCGAGGACCACGCGGATGAGCACCTTCGACAAGCGTCAGGAAGGTTTCGAGAAGAAATTCGCCCATGACGAGGAACTGCGCTTCAAGGCGACCGCCCGGCGCAACAAGCTCCTCGGCCTCTGGGTCGCGGAGAAGATCGGCAAGACCGGCGCCGACGCCGAGGCCTATGCCAAGTCCGTGGTCATGTCCGACTTCGAGGAGGCCGGCGACGACGACGTGTTCCGCAAGGTGAAGGCCGATCTCGACGCCGCCAATGCCGGCCAGTCCGACCACCAGATCCGTCGCACCATGGACGAGCTGATGGCCACCGCCGTCGCCCAGGTCCAGGCGGGCTGAGGCCCCCTCCCCTTCGCGCTATGTCAAAGGGCCGCCGGGCGACGTCCGGCGGCCTTCGTCGTCTCCGCCCTCACCCGTACCGGAGCGCAGGATCGTCCAGGTCGAGCGCCGGAAACACGTCCTTGTCGCGCCAGTAGTCCTGGCTGTGGCGCCAGGCCTCGCCCGGTCCCGTCTTCGGCAGGCGGTCGAGGTCGCGCAGGAGATAGCCGGGGTTGAAGTCCTCCGGATCGGTCCAGGGCCCGGGTTCGGCGCTGGCAGCGTCCGCGGGCAGCGCCGGCTCCACCGTCGCGGCGCCGCGCGCCGCCATGTGCGGCAGCAGACGGCAGACGACGTCGGCGACGAGGTCGGTGCGCAGCGTCCAGCTCGCCCGGAAATAGCCGAAGACCCAGGCGAGGTTCGGCACGCCGGTGAACATCATGCCACGCCACGTGACGGTGTCGGCGAAGTCGATGGGCACGCCGTCGCGGCTGAACGGGATGTCGCCCATGACGCTGAGGGTGAAGCCCGTGGCGGTGGCGACGATGTCGGCCGGGATCTCCTCGCCGGACGTCAGGCGGATGCCGCCCGCCGTGAACCGCGCGATCTCCCCCGTCACCACCGAGGCCTCACCGCGGCGGATGGCGTGGAAGAGGTCCGCGTCCGGCACGAAGGCGATGCGCTGGCGCCAGGGCCGGTAGCGCGGCGTGAAATGGGTGTCGACGTCGTAGTCGGGGCCGAGCACGGCGCGGACCGCGCCGATCAGCTCCGCCTTCACCTTCTCCGGGTTCTCGTAGGTCTGGCGGGTGAAGGCGTCCTGGTCGAACAGGATCTTGCGGCGGACGATCTCGTGGATCCACGTCTCGTCCACCTTCAGCTGGCGCAGCGTCTCGGCGAGCTCGATGGCGTTGCGGCCGGTGCGGAAGAAGGTCGGCGAGCGCTGCAGCATGGTGACGTGGGCCGAGTGTCGCCGCCGTCGCGCCCGAGCCGATCACCACCACCCGCTTGCCCGTCGTGTCGAGGTCCTCCGGCCAGGTCTGCGGATGCACGATGGTGCCGGCGAAATCGGCCATGCCGGGCCACTCCGGCGTGTATCCCCGCTCATGGCGATAGTAGCCCTGGCACATCCACAGGAAGCGGGCCCTGAAGACGAGCACCTCGCCCGTCTCCTCCCGCCGGACCGTCACCGTCCAGCGGGCCTCGGCGCCGGACCAGTCGGCCGAGAGCATCCGGTGGCGGTAGCGGATATGCGCGTCGAGGCCGTTCTCGGCGATGATCGCACCCATATAGGCCTTGATCTCCGCCGCCGTGGCGATGGGCGGCCCGGTCCACGGCTTGAAGCTGTAGCCGAAGGTGTGCAGGTCGCTGTCGGAGCGGATGCCGGGGAAGCGGTGGGTGCGCCAGGTGCCGCCGAAGCCGTCCTGCGATTCCAGCACCACGAAACGCTGGTCGGGAAGCCGTTTCGTCAGGTGCCAGGCCGCGCCGATGCCGGAAATGCCGGCGCCGACCACCAGCACGTCCACCTCTTCCGCCGTGGCGGAGTGCGGGATCGGATGCTCTGCGCCGGCCTGCATGTCCATGGCCCTGCCGCCTCGCCAGCGGGCGGCCCGCCGCCCCGGACGGTAGAGCCTATGCCGCCGGCTCCAGGGGTCAACATCCCCCGTCCGGCCAGGACGGCGGCGAGCCGGCGCGCCGCTGCCCTGCACCCGCGCCGCTTGTCGCGGGGCACGCGAGCGGGCATCTCAGCCTGCCGCGCCCCGGCGCTTCCGGCACGACATCTCCATGGCCCATGCTGACCCCGCGGCCGCCCCGCCCGCCTCCTCGCCGCCGGCCGCAGGCCGCAGCGCCCTCGTCGGCTTCGCCTGCGGCGCCGGCGCGGCGCTGATCTGGGGCGTCCAGGCGGTGGTGTCGCGGCAGTCGGCGGCGGATGGCCTCGGCCCGGTCGACGTCACCATCCTGCGCTTCCTCACCGCCGCCCTGGTGCTGATGCCCTTCGCGATCAGGCGGTTGAAGCCCTTCCCCGTCGGACGGCTCGGCTGGAGGCGGTCGGTCGCGCTGACCCTCCTCGGCGGCGCCCCCTTCGCCACCGTCCTCGTCGGCGGCTCCACCTTCGCCCCGGCCCTGCACACGGCGGTGATCGGCCCAGGCCTGATCCCGGTCTTCACCGCGATCCTCTCCTATGCCTGGCTGAAGGAGCGCACGCCCCCTGCCCGCATCCTCGGCCTCGCCCTCATCGTCGGCGGCATCGGGCTCTTCTCCTGGCGCGCGGTGCTGGAGATCGGCCAGGGAGAGGCCTGGCGCGGCGACCTGATGTTCGTCGCGGCGGCGGCCATGTGGTCGGTCTTCGCCATCCTCGCCAAGCGCTGGGGCGCCAACGCCTTCGACCTGACCATCACCCTGTCGATCCTGTCGCTTGCTGCCCGTCCTCGCCCTGATCGTCCCGGTGAAGATCGCGGCGGTCGGCCTCGGCCCGGTCGTGCTGCAGGCGCTCTACCAGGGCCTCCTCGTCGGTGTCGGTTCGGTCTTCCTCTACGCCACGGCCAATCAGGTGCTGGGAGCGGCGCGCGCCACCCTGTTCCTGCCCATCGTGCCGGCCATCACCGCCGTCGCCAGCGCCGTGCTCATCGGCGAATGGCCCTCCCTCACCGAGGTTCTCATGACGGTGGCGATCCGCGCCTGACGGCTCACTGCGTCAGGCGGGCGGTGGAGACGGCCTTCTGGAACAGCGCGGTCATCGCCTCGGCGATGCCCTGGGTCGGGCTCACCTCGAAATAGAGGCCCGGCGAGGCGCAGCTCTGCATGCGCGACCCGATCGACGGCTGGAAGGGGGCGATCCACTTCTTGTACCAGTCGTTGGTCGGCAGCGGCAGGTAGGTGGTGTAGAGCACCGCGATGCGGATGCCGCGGGCCTTGATCGCCTCGCAGACCGACGGGTTGAGCGGCTCCTGGCAGCGGCCGCCGGAGGCGGTCGGCTGGGTGCAGGTCGAGGGGTAGTTGGCGTCCGTCACACCGTCGCCCACCAGCATCAGCACCTTCTGCGGGGCCGCGGCGGACGCCCCGTCGCCGGGGGTGGCGATGACCTTGTTGATGGCCGTAAGGTTGGCGACGTTATCGGTGCACTGGTCGTTGTTGTAGTTCTGGTAGGGGATCGTCATCAGGTCGATGGAATTGGCCTTGCCCTTGGCGGAGGACAGGCTCGGCGTCAGCGCCGCGATCTCGGTCATGCCGGTCACGGTGCAGGAGGCCCCGTAGGTGTAGATGGCGGCGCGGAACTGGCCGCTCGCCGTCTGCGTCGCCTGCGCCGTGTCCATGAGCTGCTGCGTCGCCTGGCGCACCACGTCGATGCGCATGGTGACGTTCAGCTTCTTCGCCAGCTTGTAGTAGTTGTTCGACGGGTTCGACAGGTCGTGGCAGGCGAAGCCGCACTGGTCGGAGGTGTTCGACACCATGGTGGCGACGTCGGCGGGGGTCGCGCCGATGCCCATGGACGGCGAATTGTCGAGCAGCATGTAGAAGTCGATATAGGTCGGCAGCGTGGACGAGGCGCGCGCCGATCCGCCGATCTGCATGGTGTTGAACCCGAAAAGGCCCATGAAGGCGTTCTCGACGGTCGCCGTGTAGGTGACCGTGGCGGTGCGGACGAGACCGTTGTCGGTTACCGCGATGTCGACCTTGTTCAGCGTCACCCGCGGCAGCGGCGTGTGGTTGCCGTTGAAGCTCGCCGTGGCATTGGCCTTGGCGACGGTGGCCGTCGGCATGGTGGCGCTCACCTTCACCCCGACAAGCGCGGCGATGTCGGCGACCGAGTCGAGCTTCGCCTTCGCGCGCGAGGCATAGGTATAGTCCACGGCCGAACCGACCACGCCGAGCAGCGGCGGCAGCGACAGGGCGAAGAGAATGGCGACGCCGCCGCCGCGGGCGCGGCGGAAGCGCGAGGCGAGCCCCCGCAACGCGCGGCCGACACCGCCGGCCGGCGGGCTCGCAGCCTCCACAGGGTCGTGTCGCGCCATGGCACGCAAACTCCGTCAATTTGACGGAAAAAAGCCTGCGGCAAGGTCCCTGACAGGACGTAAATACCGGCGCCAGAAAGCGCTTTATGGGTGTCGGACGCCGCCCTGACACACCCTGTTACCGATCACGGTAAACGGGGCTCTAACGGTCGACCGGCGGTTGCGCCAGCATGGCCTCGAGCCGGTCAAGGGCCGCCGCCGGATCGGCCTCCACGCCGCGTGCCTCCATGACGATGACCCGGTAGCCGCGCTCGGCGAGCCAGGCGCGCTTCTCGCCCCGCCGCTCGGCCGCCTCGTCGCCCTGCGTATGCGGGTCGAAGTCGATGACGACGCGCAGGTCGAAGGAGACGAGATCGGCGACGTGCGGGCCGATCGGCACCGCCCGCTTGAAGCCGCGGCCGGCGAAGCGCCGGTCCTTGACCAGCACCTCCCACAGCGCCTTTTCCGCTTCCGTCGGGTTGCGGCGGATGAGGCGGGAGATGCCGCGGATCGGCGCCGTGCCGCCGGTGAGGCCCTTGGTCGAATCGGCGAGGAAGTTGCGCAGCGCCTCGGCGCCGTCGGGGGTCAGCGTCGCGCCGCGCGCCGGGCCCTTGGCGCCCTCGGCCAGCGCCGTCACCACGCCGTGCAGCGTCGCCACGTCCTGCTTCGTCGGCTGCATGCGCTGGAAGATGTTGCGCAGGTTGATGACCATGCCCTCGCGCTTCTCCGGCGGGCGGAAGAACTCGGCCCGGTCGAGCGCCGTCTCCAGGGAGGAGAAGAAGGCGAGCATATGGGCCTTCGAGGCCGGCTCGGAGCGCTCCTCGGCCTGATGCGGCAGTACCGCGCCGTGGGCCTGGGAGAACCACTCGTAGCCGAGCACCAGCACCGCCTGGGCGAGGTTCAGCGAGGAGAAGGCCGGGTTGACCGGATAGGTGAGGATGGCGTTGGCGAGGGCCACTTCGCCGGCGAGCAAGCCGTTCCGCTCGCGCCCGAAGACGACGCCCACCGCCTCGCCCGCGCCGACCCGCTCGACGAGGCCGGCCACAGCCTCCCGGGGCCCGAGCACCGGCTTGACCTGGTCGTGCCCCCGCGCCGTGGCGGCGAACGTGTAGGTCAGGTCGGCGATCGCCTCCTCGAGGCTGCCGAAGAGTTCCGCCTCGTCGAGGACGCGGTTGGCGCCGGACGCCGCCGGATAGGCGCGCGCGTTGGGCCAGCCGTCGCGCGGCGCCACGAGGCGCAGCCGCGACAGGCCGAAATTCGCCATGGCCCGCGCCGTGGTGCCGATGTTCTCGGCCATCTGCGGCTCGACGAGGATGACGACGGGGCTGCCAGGGACGGGCACGGCGGACGGGGAGGAGGTCATCGGCTCTTCGGCTGGGGGAGAGAGGGGCGCCTATACCGGCAAATGACGCCGGAGGGAATTGGCCCCGCCGCCGCGGCGGGCCATCATGGGCCGGCGTCGCGGCAAGACGGCGCGGGAGGATGAGAGCATGCGCCTGCCCCTCTACTACGGCTGGGTCATCGTCGCGGTGACCTTCGTCACCATGGGCATCGGGGTCAACGCCCGCACCTCCTTCTCCCTCTTCTATGCCCCCATCATCGACGAGTTCGGCTGGGACCGCGGCCTCACCGCCGGCGCCTTCTCCTTCGGCTTCCTCGTCTCGGCCGTGCTCTCGCCGCTCATGGGCAAGCTGATGGACCGGACCGGCCCGCGCACGGTGATGGAGCTCGGCGTCGTGCTGATGGGCGCCGGCCTTTTGCTGGCCCCCCTCACCTCGCAGCCCTGGCACCTCTATCTGACCATCGGCGTCCTCGTCGGCTCCGGCTCCGTCTGCCTCGGCTATTCCGGCCAGTCGCTGTTCCTGCCCAACTGGTTCGTCCGCAACAGGGGCCTCGCCATCGGCATCGCCTTCGCCGGCGTCGGCATCGGCTCGGTGACGCTGCTGCCTTGGGTGCAGGCCATGATCGACGGCTCCGGGTGGCGGCGGGCGAGCCTCGCCATGGGGCTCCTGATCCTCCTCGTGCTCGCGCCCCTCAACCTGCTGCTGCGCAAACGGCCGCAGGACATGGGCCTCGAGCCCGACGGCGACGCGACGCCGCTGCCGAACGCGGCGCCGCCGCGCTCCAACGTCGTCGACGCCGCCTGGGCCGCCACCGACTGGACGCTGTCGCGGGCCCTGCGCACCGCCCGCTTCTGGTGGCTCTCCCTCGGCTATTTCGCCGCGCTCTATGCCTGGTACGCGGTGCAGGTGCACCAGACCAAATACCTCGTCGAGATCGGCTTCGGCTCCACCGCCGCCGCCTGGGCCCTCGGCTTCGTCAGCCTCCTCGGCATTCCCGGCGGCATCGCGCTCGGGGCACTGTCCGACCGCATCGGCCGCGAATGGATATGGTCGATGTCGGTGGGCGGCTTCGCCCTCTGTTTCATCGCGCTCATCGCGCTGGAGCGCAGCCCCTCCTTCCTCCTCGTCTACGCCATGGTCACGGTCCAGGGCTTCCTCGGCTACGGCCTCACCTCGATCCTCGGGGCGGTGGTCGCCGAGATCTTCCAGGGCCGCCACTTCGGCACGATCTTCGGCACCTTGATGTTCGTCGCCCTCTCCGGCGGTGCCGCCGGGCCCTATGTCACCGGCCTCATCCACGACCTCACCGGCAGCTACCGCATCGCCTTCATGATCGGCTTCGCGGCGAGCCTCGTCTCCGCCGCCGCCATCTGGATGGCCGCCCCGCGCCGCGTGCGGGTGGTGTCGGGTCGAATGAAGCCGGCGTGAGGGATCAGCGCCGCGGGCTCGCCGGCGTCAGCACATAGACCAGCGTCGCCACCAGCAGCACGGCCGCCAGCACCCCGTGCATCCGCGCGAAGGCGGCGGCCTCGCCGATCCCCTGCCCGCGGCCGAGGTCGATGAGCCAGCCCGAGCCCGTCTGCACCAGCGCCGCGCCGCCGATGAAGAGGAAGTTCATCAGCGTCATGCCGCGTCCGACGAGGTGGTCGGGGAAGAAGGGGCGCATGTGCGCCATCAGGATCGTGTAGCTGAATCCGCAGAAGCCGAGGGCGACGAAGGCGAGGCCGGCCCAGAACGCCGTCTGCACGCCCGACAGGGCGAGGGCCGCCAGGATGCCGACGATGACGAGGTTGCCGGCCAGCGCCATGGCCTTGGCGAAGCCCCAGCGGCTTTCGATCCAGCCGAACAGGAAGGCGCTCACCGTCATGGCCAGCGCCATCAGCAGCGCCACGTCGCCCTGCGCCAGTGCGTCGAGGCCGACGACCTTCTCGAGGTAGGGCGCCACCCACAGGCCGCGCAGCGTCACGGTGATGGCGTAGCTGAACAGCACGATGGGCACGAAGGCCCAGATGACCCGGCTCGCCACGATCTGCCCGAGCCCCGAGAGGATGCCGCCGCCGGCCTGCCTGTCGAGCTGCGGCGGGTCCCTCAAGAACAGCGCCGCCAGCACGAAGGCGAGGCCGTAGAGGCCGGCCAGGCCCATCATCGCCTGCCGCCAGCCGAAGGCTTCCGCCGCCAGCGCCAGCGGCGTCGTGCCGATGAGGTTGCCGATGGAGCCGAAGCCGAGGAGGAGGGAGGCGAGGAAGCCGAACCGGTGCGGCGCATGCATGCGGGCGAAGACGTAGAGCGCGCCCATGAAGACCGGCGAGCAGCCCACCCCGATCAGCCCCATGGCGAGGGCACCGACCAGGGCGTTGGGCGCGAAGGGGAACAGGGCGACGCCGATACCGCCCACCGCCATCAGCGGCAGCACGGTGCGCCGCGGCCCCAGCGCGTCGAGCGCCCATCCCACCGGAAACTGCATCAGCGCGAAGACGATGAACCAGGCCGAGCTCATGGCGGCGAGCTCGGTGGCGCCGATCTGCATGTCGGCCATGATCTTCGTCGCCAGCACCGAGAGGAACGAGCGGAAGAAAATCGAGAGAATGTAGCCGAGGAGAAGGGCTGCGAAGGTCTGCATCGGCCGTCCGTCAGGGCCCGGCGGGGGGACGAACGCCGGGCGGGCGCTGCACATAGCCGATCCCGCGGCCGGCGGTCAGCGGCTTTTGCGGGGGGCTGTCATCCGCGGAGGGATGCGGGGAGCGAGATCGACAACACGAAATTCCCCACCCGCACCCTCCTCGCTGCGCAGGGAGGGGGACTACCGCGTCCCGCCTCGTTTGCGGCGGTCGTGCCTGGCGGAATCGTTCGAAACGAGACCGCGGCGTCATAGTCCCCCTCCCCGCGCAGCGGGGAGGGTGCGGGTGGGGCCATTTTTTGGAAGACCAACCCCTCAGTCCGTCACCACCGGCACCTCGGGCGCCCGCGCCAGCCAGGCGCCGGGATCGCCCCGCTCCTGCTGGCCGCGGCGGAAATGGGCGCCGCGCTGGCGCTCGAAGGCACGGTCGTAGCGGCGCTGGCGCATCGGCCGGTCGGTCGCCACCTCCATCCGCCCGCCGGCGAGGCGGTGGAAGCGGGCGCGGAACGAGATGCCCTGCACGCCGCGCCGGTTGACGCTGTCGACGAAGGTGGTGACGGCCACATCGCAGCCGCGCCGTCCGCGTGGTGCGCGCACCAGGCTCGAATCGCCCCAGTCCGACACGTCCTCGAACGCGCCGAGAAGCGTCCAGTCGCGGTCGAAGACGCGGGTCGTCCAGCGGTTGACGCCGAGCCCGTTGCCCTGCCCGTTCCAGGCGGCGAGCACCTGTTCAGGTTTTCCGTCCCCGTCGAGATCGACGGTGATCACCTCGAAGGTGGTGAATCCCCCGGCCATCAGGTCGTCGGGCAGGATGATGCGCTCCCGGCCCGGCCGGTCGATGAGGAAGGCATAGGGCGGCGTGCCCTCCGGCAGGTCGCCGTCGCCCTCCGGCACCACCTGGCAGCGCCAGAGCGTCGCCTCGCCCACCGTGAGCGAGGCGCCGTGGCGGCATCCGAGCGCGTTCTGCGGCGCCGCCATCGGCTGGCCGTCGGGCAAGGGCGCCGGCCGCGCCACCGTCGTTCCCTGGCAGACCCGCCAGGCGGCGAGGACCGGCTGCGGCGCGAGGCCGGCGAGAAGGACCGAGGCGAGCAGCAGGCGGCGCGGGAGTGGGCAGCGCGGGAACATGGCGGCCTCATGGATCGGGACGCCCTTCCTATGCCACGGGCCGCCCGGTTTGGCGATGCCGTAGCGTCAGCGTCGCCGCCGCGACGACACCCGTCTCCGACCTTCTTCGCCCTTACCCCCTGCCCGGTCCTCTGCTAAGACGCGCGCGCCAGTCGCGGGGGCCCGGGCTCACAGAGCGCATGTCCGGTGCACCGAGGCTGAGTCCCCTCTGCTCCAGCGCTCTCAAGCAGGCCGACCATGTCGAAGATCAAGGTCGCGGGAACCGTCGTCGAACTCGACGGCGACGAGATGACCCGCATCATCTGGGACCTCATCAAGAAGAAGCTCATCCATCCCTATCTGGATGTGAATCTCGAATATTACGACCTCGGCGTGGAGCACCGCGACGCCACCAACGACCAGGTGACGATCGATTCGGCCAACGCCATCAAGAAGCACGGCGTCGGCGTGAAATGCGCCACCATCACCCCCGACGAGGGCCGCGTGAAGGAATTCGGCCTGAAGGAAATGTGGAAGAGCCCGAACGGCACCATCCGCAACATCCTCGGCGGCGTCATCTTCCGCGAGCCGATCATCTGCAAGAACGTGCCGCGCCTCGTCCCCGGCTGGACCCAGCCGATCGTCGTCGGCCGCCACGCCTTCGGCGACCAGTACCGCGCCACGGACTTCAAGTTCCCCACCGCCGGCACCCTGTCCATCAAGTTCGTCGGTGACGACGGCAAGGTGATCGAGCGCGAGGTCTTCAAGGCCCCCGGGTCCGGCGTCGCCATGGCCATGTACAACCTCGACGAGTCTATCAAGGACTTCGCCCGCGCCTCCTTCAACTACGGCCTGGCGCGCAGCTACCCGGTCTACCTGTCGACCAAGAACACCATCCTGAAGCAGTACGACGGCCGCTTCATGGAGATCTTCCAGCAGATCTTCGACGCCGAGTTCAAGGCGGAGTTCGACAAGAAGAAGATCCACTACGAGCACCGCCTGATCGACGACATGGTCGCCTCGGCGCTCAAGTGGTCCGGCGGCTACGTCTGGGCGTGCAAGAACTACGACGGCGACGTGCAGTCCGACATCGTGGCCCAGGGCTTCGGCTCGCTGGGTCTGATGACCTCGGTGCTGCTGACCCCCGACGGCAAGACCGTCGAGGCCGAGGCCGCCCACGGCACCGTCACCCGCCACTACCGCGAGCACCAGAAGGGCAAGGAGACCTCGACCAACTCGATCGCCTCCATCTTCGCCTGGTCGCGCGGCCTCGCCCATCGCGCCAAGCTCGACGACAACGCCGAGCTGAAGCGCTTCGCGGAAGAGCTGGAGAAGGTCTGCGTCGACACGGTCGAAGCGGGCTACATGACCAAGGACCTCGCGCTCCTCATCGGCGCGGACCAGAAGTGGCTCTCCACCACCGGCTTCCTCGACAAGGTCTCGGAGAACCTCTCCGCCGCCATGGGCAAGTGGAACTGACCAGCGGTCCATCCGCGGGAAAGACAGGCCGTCCGGAGCGATCCGGGCGGCCTTTTTCGTGGTGGAACAGGCTCTCGCCGTCATGCCCAGGCATGGCCCGGGTATCCACGACTTGAACACGGCGGAATGGGAATTCGTGGATGC